>NZ_BOQB01000068.1 GCF_018332475.1 Bacillus sanguinis
CGGGCTTTTACGGGCAGTTTATCCCCATCTAACTCCTTTAATCCAGCCGCACTTTGGGTAGGAGATTTACTGCCCGTTAATGCGGGGTAAAGTGAAACTTTAATCAGTGGGGCACACTCGTTATAAGTTGAACGAATTAGGATAATCCAAATTGGAATGGGAGGTATACATCTTTGAACCGAAACTTACTATATATGATATTGCGACTCATATTTGTCATTGTAGCAACGGTAGCCGGGTTCTATGCATTACTATATATGTCAGGACTTATCTACCCTTTTATTATCGCTTTCGCATTTGCTTATTTGATTAATCCTGTCGTCAATTTCCTTAATCAAAAACTACAATTTCCTCGCGCACTAGCAGTACTCGTTAGCTTAATTCTCGTATTCGGAGCTATCGTCGGACTCGTTACATATCTTGTAACAGAAGCAATATCTGCCACAACATACTTACTACAACTTGTTACAGTAAAGTTTCCGGATATCGTTGCATTTGCTCAACAATTTGCACTTAATCATATTATGCCTCTCTATGATGATTTAATTTCTAAATTTAATCATCTTGGGGAACCACAGCGCTATACGATTACACAAAACATTCAAAACTTAGGAACCGAAGCAACGACACAAATGAAAGAACTTTTAACTGCAATTATAAGCGGGTTAACAAATTTCATTAGTGCATTACCAACAACTTTAACTGTCCTTGTATTCGTTTTATTAGCCACTTTCTTCATTAGTTACGATTGGCACCGTCTTGCTCAGAAAGTAAGAAAATTTTTGCCCAATCGTGTTCATGGCTATGGAAAAACTATTTTTGTCGATTTAAGAAAAGCTTTATTCGGTTTCGTTAAAGCGCAACTTACACTCGTATCTATGACAACTGTTATTGTACTAATTGGCCTTTTAATATTACGCGTACCATACGCCATTACTATCGCCATTATTACAGGGGTTGTAGATTTACTCCCGTATTTAGGAACAGGCGCTGTCTTCGTTCCTTGGGTTATATACGTATTTTTCACTGGCGACACCGCTTTCGCCATCGGTCTTCTCATCTTATACATCGTCGTGATTGTCCAAAGACAAATTATGGAGCCTAAAGTACTTTCATCTAATATCGGCCTCGATCCATTAGCAACACTGATTGCTCTATTTGTCGGCTTTAAGCTTTTTGGCTTTTTAGGATTAATCATCGGTCCAGTCACCTTAGTATTACTTAATACATTGCACAAAGCTCGTGTATTCCATGATTTGTGGAAATATATTAAAGGCTCACCTTCAAAATAATGGTTTCTAATTCATATACACCAAAAAACTTACATGTAATCAGTGGGAATTTCCCACTGATTATTCCTTGTACTTATTTTTCACACTCATTACATACAACAAGAGAATTGCCCTAAAAACAGGATAATTCTCTTGTTTTTTTGCATAATAACGTATATTTCGAGTTATTTTTACATATTTATTCTATTAACTCTATAATTATTACTTACATTTATTACTTTTTATGTAAATGAATAAATATACAAATCGCCATAGAATTAGACTTAAACTAAGCATTTCACTGCTCTCTTTCAACTTTTCCGAACCAACTGATTCTTTTTATATACAAAACAAACTTAAGTTCAGATCTTTTTCTTAAGTTGCACTCATTAAGAGCTACCAACTCCTCAAATCACAAATCCAATCGAAAAATATACAGCAAATAAAACTTTACCTTTAGGGATTTTGTCCCCCACTCATTATTAATCTTCACCAATCGGACCCACCTATCCCCTCCACACTCACCAAATTTTAATTAACGGACCTTTAATCATCCCTCTCATCCTTTTACAGAAAAAAATAGTGCTTAGATCGCTATAATCTAAGCACTATTTTTGCACAATAATAGTAGAATTCTTTCTAAACTTCCATTCTATCCACTTCATAACAAACGGCTTCAATAAAGCCCTCGTCATCGGGATAACGAAGACAAAACCTATTATATCCGTTACATATCCAGGAAGTACCAAAAGAATACCTCCTACAAAGATAAAAATACCATCAAGTACTGCCCCTCCTGGCATTTCTCCTCTATTCAACTTAGATTGAATCTCTCCAAGCACTTTAAATCCTTGCCTTTTCGCCAAATACACACCTACAACACCCGTAAATACAATCATAGCGAACGTAGACCATAAACCTATTACATGACTCGATCCAATTAAGACTGTAATCTCAATCGCCGGTATTAAAATAAACAAGAATAGTAACCACTTCATAGTTCTACACTCCTCTCACGCATCACTTTAAACACCCCAAGAGCGCCCATATACATCAAACAGAAACTAAGCAACTTTACCTATTAAACCTCGTAACAAACGGCGTTTAATAGTAATTTCAGGGGTTTCAAGCTAGTTCTGTCTCGTTTTTGTGTAAAAAAAAGAGAAGGACTCCGATCCTTCTCTCCGTATTACTTATAGCACTTCCGCATGTCCATTATAAACAATTCCGCGTGCCGCATCAACTGTTACTTCTTGGCCATTTTTTAAAGTTGCTGTTACGCCGTTTACACCAACGATAACAGGAATACCGATTGATACACCTACAACAGCCGCGTGGCTTGTTAGACCGCCTTCTTCTACAACTAGAGCAGCAGCTTTTTCGATTGCAGGAATCATATCTTTATCAGTGCTTGTTGTAACAAGGATATCACCTTTGTTTACGTTCGCTACAGCTTCAGCAGCTGTTTTCGCTACAACTACTTTACCTTTTGCAGCTTTACGACCAATTCCTTGTCCTTTTGCAACTTCTTCACCAACAACATGGATTTTCATTAAGTTTGTTGTACCAGTTTCAGCAACCGGAACACCAGCAGTGATTACTACAGTGTCTCCAAGTCCGATTAGACCTGCATCCATACCTGTTTGAATTGCAGTATCTAACATTTCGTCAGTAGACGCTGCACGTTTTCCAGCCATAAATGCTTGTACACCCCAAACAAGTGCAAGACGACGTCCTACTTGCTCGTCAGATGTTACAGCTACGATTGGAGATTTTGGACGGTATTTAGAGATCATTTTCGCAGTATATCCACTTTCTGTTGGAGCTACGATTGCAGCTACATCAAGAGCAAGTGCTGTATGCGCAACAGATTGGCTAATTGCATCTGTAATTGTTGGAGTGAACTCTTTAATACGTTTTTTGAACATATCTTCATATTGTAATGATTTTTCAACACGTACTGCAATGTTAGCCATCATTGTTACTGCTTCTACTGGGTATTGACCAGCAGCTGTTTCACCTGAAAGCATGATTGCATCTGTACCATCGAAGATTGCGTTAGCTACGTCACTTGCTTCCGCACGAGTTGGACGTGGGTTACGTTGCATAGAATCTAACATTTGCGTTGCAGTAATAACTGGTTTACCTAACACGTTACATTTTTTGATTAGACGTTTTTGTACTAATGGTACTTCTTCTGGTGGAATTTCTACACCCATATCACCACGAGCTACCATTAAACCGTCAGAAACTTCTAAGATTGAATCGATGTTGTCGATACCCTCTTGGTTTTCGATTTTTGGTACGATTTGGATGTATTGAGCGTTATGCTCTTCTAATAATTCACGGATTTCTAATACGTCAGACGCTTTACGCACG
Source organism: Bacillus sanguinis (assembly GCF_018332475.1). Taxonomy (GTDB): domain Bacteria; phylum Bacillota; class Bacilli; order Bacillales; family Bacillaceae_G; genus Bacillus_A; species Bacillus_A sanguinis. The sequence continues at coordinate 3,651 of NZ_BOQB01000068.1, forward strand.
AATGAAGCTGCGATGAAATCAACTTTTTGCTCGATACCGAAAATGATATCTTTTACGTCTTTTTCAGTGATACCAGGAAGCTTAATGCTTACGTTTGGTACGTTAACACCTTTTTTATTTTTTACAGTTCCGCTGTTAAGAACTTTTGTACGGATGTTTCCGTCAGCTTTTTCGATTACTTCTAGTTCGATAAGACCGTCATCGATTAGAATACGAGAACCTGGGTCTACATCGTCATAAAGACCAGCATAAGATACAGAGAACTTCTCTGCAGTACCTAATACTTGCTCAGTAGAAAGAACTACTTCTGCACCTGTTACAAGCTCAGCTTGTCCGTCTACGAAGTCGTGAGTACGGATTTCTGGACCTTTTGTATCAAGTAAGATACCAACTGTTTTACCAGTTTTCTTTGAAGCTTCACGAATGTTTTTAATACGAGCGCCGTGCTCTTCATGACTACCGTGAGAGAAGTTTAAACGAGCAACGTTCATACCCGCTTCGATTAATTGTTCTAATTTTTCAATACTTTCACTAGCAGGACCTATAGTACATACAATTTTAGTTTTACGCATATTGCACCTCCGAAAATTATGAAACCGTTCCCAAATATCCGACATTAAGCCGATTAGATGGATAATTCTTTAGATAATTGATACATATCTTTATCGATTGTATGCTTTTGAGCTAACGCTTCGATAATGTCATGATCAACAAGTTTGTTATCTTGAATACCTACACAACGTCCACCTTTACCAGCAATTAATAATTCAACTGCTCTTGCGCCAAGACGACTTGCTAATACACGGTCTTGTGCACTTGGTGATCCACCACGTTGTACGTGACCTAACACAGTTACACGAGTATCAAAGTTTGTTGCTTCTTCAATATGCTTACCGATGTCAATTGCACTTCCAACACCTTCAGCCACAATGATAATACTGTGTTTTTTACCACGTTCACTACCGCGCTTCAGACGAGCAATAACATCTTCCATGTCATACTCTTCTTCTGGAATTAAAATTGTTTCAGCACCATCAGCTAAACCAGCCCATAATGCGATATCTCCAGCATGACGTCCCATTACTTCGATAACATATGTACGTTCATGAGATGTAGCTGTGTCACGAATTTTATCAATTGCATCAATAACAGTATTTAAAGCTGTATCGAAACCAATTGTGAAATCTGTTCCAGGAATATCATTGTCGATTGTACCTGGTACACCAACACATGGGAATCCTTGTTCAGTTAATTTTTTAGCACCTTGGTAAGAACCATCTCCACCAATAACAACAAGTCCTTCGATACCGTGTTTCTTTAATTGCTCGATACCTTTTAGTCGTACTTCTGGATCTTTAAACTCAGGACATCTTGCTGTATATAATTTTGTACCACCACGGTGGATAATATCGCCAACAGAACCAAGTTCTAATTTTTCAATATGACCAGAAATTAAACCAGCGTATCCATGGTAAATACCATATACTTCAATATCATGGAAAATCGCTTTACGAACAACTGCACGAATGGCAGCATTCATACCAGGTGAATCTCCACCACTTGTTAATACACCAATACGTTTCATTTGTACTCACCTCATAAAGATTATTTGCCTTATAATAAAATAACACGAAAAAATATAAAAACACAATGGAGAAGATGTGTCTTTTCATAATAAAAACGTGCATTCGCGAAGAGGAACGCACGCTTTTCTTATTTTATCCCAATGGAAGCGTTTGAAAACGAAACTTGCCCAATTTTCATATATTTTTCATAACGTTTTTCGATTAATTCATCTTTCGAAATTCCGTTTAATTGTTCAAAAGTTTTTCTAAGCATTAAATCTATATTTTCTGATTGTTTCAACACATTACGGTGTGCTCCACCTTTTGTCTCTGGAATAATTTCGTCAATTACACCTAATTCTTTCAAGTCCGCAGCTGTAATTCTCATCGCTTCTGCAGCTTCCTTTGCTTTTCCTGCATCTTTCCAAAGAATTGCCGCTGCCCCCTCTGGTGTAATAACAGAATAAGTGGAATTTTCTAGCATATGAATGTAATCCCCTACCCCAAGACCTAACGCACCACCACTACCACCTTCGCCGATAACGATACAAATAACAGGTACCGTTAAACCTGCCATTTCAAATAAATTACGGGCAATAGCTTCACTTTGACCACGTTCTTCAGCAGCTTTACCAGGATAAGCTCCTTTCGTATCAATAAAACAAATAATTGGACGATTGAACTTTTCCGCCTGCTTCATTAAACGTAATGCTTTTCGGTATCCTTCTGGATGAGGCATCCCAAAATTACGGCGAATATTTTCTTTCGTATCTTTCCCGCGTTGATGCCCAATTACAGTTACAGGCATTCCCTTATATTTCGCAATGCCGCCGACAATCGCTGCATCATCGCCAAATAGACGATCTCCATGACATTCAAAAAAATCAGTAAATAAGTGCTCAATATAATCGAGCGTTGTCGGTCGTTCAGCATGACGAGCAATTTGAACACGGTCCCATACTTTCATATTGCCGTATATATCTTCCTCTAAATTTTCTAGCTTGTCTTCCAAAATACGAATCTCCTCACTGAAATCCATCTGGCTGTTTTTCGTATAGTCTTTCAGTTCACGAATCTTATTTCTTAGCTCAACAACTGGTTTCTCAAATTCTAGCTCTGCCATACAGCCATTTCCCCTCCTTGATGAACTTCTAAAATCTTGCGAAGTGATTCTCTCATATCATCACGATGCACCACGGCATCTAATTGACCATGTTCTAGTAAGAATTCTGCCGTTTGGAAGTCTTCCGGTAGTTTCTCACGCACTGTTTGTTCAATTACACGTCTACCAGCAAATCCGATAAGTGCCCCTGGTTCTGCAAGATTATAATCACCAAGTGAAGCGAAACTCGCTGAAACCCCGCCCGTCGTTGGGTGAGTCATAACAGAAATAAATAATCCTCCTGCATTACTATGCTTTTTCAAAGCTACGCTTGTTTTTGCCATTTGCATTAAACTTAATATCCCTTCTTGCATGCGGGCACCACCCGAAGCAGTAAAGATAATAAATGGAACTTGTAAGTCGTATGCCTTTTCAACCGCACGGGCAATTTTTTCTCCTACAACAGAGCCCATGCTCCCCATTCGAAAACGAGAATCCATTACTGCAACAACAACAAGCATGTCATCAATTGTTCCTTCACCAGTTACAACCGCTTCGTTCAATTCAGTCTTCTTACGATCGCTCTCTAGTTTCTCTTCATACCCTGGAAACTCGAGTGGATTTAATGAAACCATTTCTTTGTCACACTCACGGAATGACCCTTCGTCTAATATACTATCAAGACGTTCCCATGCATTCATAGGATGATGATATCCACAGTTCACACATACTTTTAAATTTTTTAGAAGCTCTTTCGTATACATGATTTTTTTACATTTCGGACATTTTGTCATAACGCCATCTGGTACGTCTTTTCGTACTTGTTCTGAAGGTATTGCAGCGTACTTTTTCTTTTTCACGAATAAATCTCTTAGCACAATTTGACCCCCTTCGTTGAGAGCTAAGGTTAGCGCAAGAAGAAAATTGGGCTAACACCAAAGTTTGATGTTAGCCTTATCTTCTCAATCTGTCTAATAACCTCACTCTTTACGTTTAACTTTAACCGCTACGCGATAGAATGTTTGTCATAACGTGTCATGGTCATTTCGACAAATTTTATACATTACGAGTGAAACTGTATATTCTCTACTAATTCATCGTAAATTTTTAGTGCATCATTTTCTTGTTTTTCTTCCAAAGTAGCGTAAAGCTTTCTATACATATCGATAGAATTCCCTGAAACTTTACAAGAAAGAGTTGATACGTAATCATTTACGATCATCCAAATGCGATATAGTAAATAATTATCGACTTGTTCAATAAGTGTTTTAAAGAACGTTTGATGAAGCATCGGAATTGAGTTTTCATTTCCTTCAAGCACTTGATGTAATTTTCTTAGCACTTTAGAAAACGTTTCTTTCGGTAAATTACATACAATTCGAATCATATCTTTCTCAAGCAATCGTTTTGTTTGTAATAAATCACGAATTGTTTTCTCATCTTGCAGCAAGAACGGCGCAATCAATTGTACAAGACCGTTATCGTAAAAGTTTCGAATAAACGTCCCTTCACCACGTCTCGTTTCAATCAATCCTACTAGTTCTAAAGCACGCAATGCTTCTCTTACCGAGGAACGCCCTACGTTTAAACGTGAACTTAACTCACGCTCAGACGGCAAACGATCCCCCGCTACCAATCCATCTTCTTCCATAATGGAACGGATTTTTTTTACAATTTCGAGATATACTTTTGTATTTGATGATGTCAATAGAAATTCCTCGCTTATTCTTTACCAATCAGCGCTAATTGTTTTGTTTTCTCAGCAACTTCGTTTGGATCTACTTGACGGCGAGCTACTCCTGTCTCCATTGCAGCTTTCGCAACGTAAGCTGCCACTTGAGGCGCTACACGCGCGTCAAACGGTGCCGGAATGATATAGTCTGCATTTAACTCATCTTCTGCTACAAGCTCAGCAATAGCCTGTACAGCTGCCATCTTCATTTCTTCGTTAATTTGTGTCGCATGTACGTCAAGTGCACCACGGAAAATACCAGGGAACGCTAGTACATTATTTACTTGGTTCGCGAAGTCAGAACGACCCGTTCCAACAACAGCTGCGCCCGCTGCTTTTGCCAATTCTGGCATAATTTCTGGAACTGGATTCGCCATTGCAAAAATAATTGCATCGTCATTCATTGTACGAACCATCTCTTCTGTTAATGCACCTTCTGCAGATACACCAATGAATACGTCCGCACCTTGTACAACATCAGCTAAAGAACCTTCGATACGATTCTTATTTGTATATTTTGCAACTTCATCCTTCACCGGATTCATACCTGTAGGACGACCATCATAGATTGCCCCTTTACGGTCACACATAATAATGTCGCGTACACCATAGCGATATAAAAGTTTAATAATTGCAATACCTGCTGCACCTGCGCCATTTGCGACAACTTTAATGTCAGACATTTTCTTTCCAACTAATTTCAGCGCGTTCACAAGACCTGCTACTGTTACGATAGCTGTTCCGTGTTGATCATCATGGAAGATAGGAATATTTGTTTCTTTTTTCAAACGTTCTTCAATAATGAAGCAGTTTGGTGCTGCGATATCCTCTAAGTTAACGCCGCCAAAAGTTGGCTCCATTAATTTTACAGTTTCAACAATTTTATCTACATCGTTTGTATTTAAGGCAATTGGGAATGCATCTACACCAGCAAAGCTCTTGAATAATACAGCTTTACCTTCCATTACTGGAAGAGATGCTTCAGGTCCAATGTTACCAAGACCAAGTACAGCTGTTCCATCTGTCACAACTGCTACCATATTTCCCTTCATCGTATATTCATATACCTTACTTTTATCGTCATAAATTTCCTTACAAGGTTCTGCAACCCCTGGAGAATATGCAAGACTTAAATCTTTTGCATTTTCTACTTTTACTTTTGATACAGTTTCTAATTTTCCTTGATGCACTTTATGCATGTGAAGTGCTTCTTCACGAAGTGTTGACAAACTATCCACTCTCCTCAAATTATTCTTGCTGATATCAATTTCTCCAAGTGGTCTGACCACGAACACTACTACTATAATAATCGAAGTGTAGGGAAATTGTCCATTATATTTTCACAACTACATTTTCTTCCCCGACAATTTCACGAAGTGCTCCTAAACATTCTTCACTTGGATGAATCGATAAACTTCGAGATAATTGTACCATTTTATGTTCCTTTTCATAATAAATTAGTACTTTCGCAAAACCCGAATAGTCAAACAATATTTTAGTAACCTGATTTAAAAGTTTTTTCTCATACTGAGATGACAATTTCACGTAAACAGATGCGTCTTTCTTTTCTTCATACACATCCATTTCTTCTAATGGATATAATCCATTTACAATCCATTGCAACTTATGATTTCTAAGCTCAATCATGCCGTCAACTAAAACAATTGCTCCTTCTTGTAACTTATCTGAGAAATGTATATACGTTTCGGGAAAAAGGACTGCTTCCATTTCATCATTTTGATCACAAAATGTAATAAACGCCATCTTTTGCAACTTTTTCGTACGAATCACTCTCACGCTTGTTATATACACGATAGCCCTTTGTACTTTTTTCTTATGTCGCATTGCCTGAGCGAGAGATGGAATTTCTAATTCTTTCGCTAACTTCACATACTGCGCTGTCGGATAGCTTGATAAATAAAAACCTAGTACTTCTTTCTCTTTATTTAACTGTTCAATAAAAGAGAGCTCTTCTCCTTGCACGTATTTTGATTTTGGAACAGCATCTCCTAAATCACGTGCAAGATTTGCGTACTCTAACGCTCCTTTAAGGCTTTTCCATAAATTCGTTCTCGAAACACCAAAATCATCAAAACACCCAGACCAGACGAACGCCTCTAAATTTCGCTCTGTTACAAACTTTGATGGCATGCGAAGACAAAATTCGAATAAATCTTCAAACATTTTTTTCTCTCGCTCTTCTAACAAAGCCGTCACTGTAGCCATTCCGATGTTTCGAATGGAAAGTAAGCTGTAACGTATCGCATTTCCTTCTATTTGGAAATTGTAACCACTTCTCTGAAGAGACGGCGGTAAAACGTGAAAACCTTTCCGTTTTGTTTCTCGTATATACTGTACAATCTTATCTTCATTTCCAATTGCACTTGATAATAATGCTGTCATAAATTCCAGGGTATAATTCGCTTTTAAGTAAGCAAGCTGATACCCAATCATACTGTAGGCTACAGCATGACTTCGGTTAAAACCGTAATTCGCAAATCTTACAATTAAATCATAAATTTTCTCCGCGGATGTCTCGTCATAACCATTTTGTAAACAACCTTGCACAAAATGCTTACGTTCCTGATCTAAAATATCACGATTTTTTTTACTCACTGCACGGCGTAATAAATCTGCTTCTCCGAGCGAGAATCCCGCCAACTTCGACGCAATTTGCATAATTTGTTCTTGGTATACAATTACACCGTATGTTCTTTCTAAAATCGGCTTTAAGTCCGGATGTAAATATTCAATTTGTCTTTTTCCGTGCTTTGATTCAATAAAGGTCGGAATTTGTTCCATTGGTCCTGGTCTATATAACGAGTTAACAGCGACAATATCTTCAAATTCATTCGGTTTTAAACCGCGAAGTACATTTCGCATACCACCTGATTCAAGCTGGAATACACCCGTTGTATCCCCTCTACCTAACAATTGGAACGTCTTTTCATCTTGAAGTGGTAAATTTCTTATATCAATTTGTGTCCCTGTCTTTTTCACGATAAACTTTATAATATTTTCAAGTAGCGTTAAATTACGTAATCCTAAAAAATCCATCTTGAGCAACCCAAGTTCTTCTAATGCATCTGCTGGATATTGCGTAACATACACATCGTTATGCCCTTCTTGAATTGCAACACTTCCTGTTAACGGCTCTTGGCTCATAATAACGCCCGCGGCATGAATAGACGTATGACGTGGCAAGCCTTCTACACGTTTGGCAATTTCAAACACACGCTCATGCAGAAGATTCCCTTGTATGAACTCACGGAGTGATTGCGATTCCTCATATGCATCTTTTAACGTTATACCAAGCTTTGATGGGATAAGTTTTGAGAATATGTCAATATCTCGTGGCGGAAGCCCCATTACACGTGCAATATCTCTAATTGCCGCTTTCGCTGCAAGCGTCCCGAACGTTACAATTTGAGCAACACGAAGCTGACCATATTTATCTTTCACATATCGAATCATCTCATCGCGTCTTATATCTGGAAAATCGATATCAATATCTGGAAGTGTCACACGTTCGGGGTTTAAAAACCTTTCAAATAATAGATCATATTCAATTGGATCAATATCTGTAATTTCTAATACGTAAGAAACGAGTGAACCAGCTGCCGATCCACGTCCTGGTCCTGTTAAAATATTATTTTCATGCGCATACTTCATAAAATCCCATACGATGAGGAAATAATCACTAAATCCCATACTAGAAATAACGTTTAATTCATGATTCAAACGCTGTATATGTACTTCTTTCGGCGTACCATAACGTTTCTGCAACCCTTCTTCACAAACGCGGCGTAAATACATATCATTCGTCTCGTTAGCTGGAACAGGAAATTTCGGTAATTGATTTACATGAAACGGTATTTCTACTCTGCAACGTTCTGCGATTTTTATTGTATTTTGAATCGCTTCCTCAGCATGCGAAAATAGTGTTTCCATTTCATCCGTTGACTTTAAATAATACTGATCCGTTTTCATTCTAGGCCTATCTGGATCCGTCATTTTCGTTCCACTTTCAACAGATAATAAGCATTCATGAACAAGTGCGTCACTTTGATTGATGTAGCGTACATCGTTTGTTGCAACGACTGGAACATTTACCTTATTAATAAATTCAGGCAGCTTTTCTTGTAAAAGCAGTTCATCTTGAATCGCATGATGCTGCAAACTCATATAAAAATTGCCGAACATACTTTGATACATGCGAGCTACTTCTTCAGCTTGACTCTCTTTGTCTTCTAATAATAATTGTTCAATTTCCCCATCTTTACCTGGTGAAATAGCAATTAATCCTTTTGCATAATGGGCAAGCCACTTTTTCGGAATACCTTCTTTGGACTTTGTCATAATGCTACTAGAAATCTTTAATAAATTTTGATAGCCTATTTCATTTTCAGCAAGTAAAACAAGCGGATAAGCCCTTTCTTCTTCTTCACTAAAAATAGAAGCTGTTAAGCCGATAATAGGCTGTATACCATGTTTCTTACATGCTTTATAAAACGGAATAACGCCATACATAACATTTTCATCCGTAATAGCGAGTGATGAAAAACCAAGTTCTTTCGCCCTGACTACAAGCTCATCAATTTTACAAGCACTTTTTAATAAACTAAAAACGGTTTGACATTGTAAATGCACAAACTTCACTGTTGTACCCTCTCTTTACCAATCTGACTACTTTTATTATAGGTGAAGAGGAAAGCGGAAATCAAAACATACTTCTTATACTTTGTCCATATATATGAAGAAGAAAGGGGAATGACGATGGATGTAAGAGAACATACTTTTTTCTCTCTGCTTATTATTAGTTATTTTATTGCCTTTGGGGTTATACTTGGTGGTTCATTAATTGGTGGATTTGGTGCATTTCTTATTGGAAAACCAACTCTCACTTACATTAATCAGTTCGCCCAAAATTTAAGAATTTGGGCACTCGTTGCAGCGATTGGCGGAACATTTGATACTTTTTATAGCTTTGAAAGAAGTTTCTTTGGCGGGGATATGAAAGATATTGTAAAACAAATTCTCCTTATTTTTTTCGCAACGGGTGGTATGCAAACCGGTCTTATTATTATTAAATGGCTAACGCAGGAACATGCATGAGAGTACCAAGTGCCAATACAGCAAAAAGATGGTATTTAGTTTTAGCTGGCGCTGCTGTTGGAGGTGTATTGAGCTGGTTTATTTTTTTGTACATATACGGTGTTTTTCAAGAAGAACAAGCTATTAAAATAGCAGAACAAAGGGAAATTATAGAAAAACAAGAAGCAAAGCTCCACGTTCTTCTCGAAGATCAAGAAAAATTGAATACAGAAAATAAACGGCTCTTAACCATTCAAGAGATTAAAATAAAACTTGTAAATCGAGAAAAATACGATTTAGACAACCTTACACTTGAAAATATGACCACTTCTATCCATAATGACCTCCAGCATCTGTTAACGAAAAACATACAAAGTATCGCAAAAAATAAAGACCTACTCAAAAAGGTAATTGAAAATAAAACATACAAACATTACGATCGGCTATACCGTTTCAAAGTCGATACGATATCTTTTGATACAGTGCTTGAAATTAGCATTACGATAGAGAAAGAAAAATAAAGAAGGAGGGCTTTAACGCCGCTCCTTCTTTTCGTTTTCATATATACTTATCTACACAGCTCACGTAAATCAGCAAATAGACGATCCGCTTCTTCCCAAGAAGATGCTTTTGCACCAGAAGCCATCGGATGACCTCCGCCATTATATTGCATTGCTAATTTATTTATCACTGGTCCTTTTGAGCGAAGACGAACACGAATCACGTCATCTTCCTCTAAAAATAGAACCCACGCCTTTAATCCATCAATATTACCAAGTGCTCCAACAACGCCAGATGCCTCAGAAGGAAGTACATCAAACTTTTCTAATACTTCTTTCGCTAATTTAATGTAAGCTGCTCCTTCTTCTACCATCGTAAAGTTTTGTAAAATATAGCCGTTCAAACGAGCAATCTTTTCTTTCGTCTTATACATTTCATTGTATAAATCTGTGAATTTCACATCCATATCAACAAGCTCACTCACGTAACGAAGTGTTTTCGCTGTTGTATTCGGGAATAAGAAACGACCTGTATCCCCAACAATACCCGCTAAAATAAGACGAGCTGCTTCTTTCGTTATCTGTAATCCTTTATCTTTTCCATAACTGTAAAACTCATAAATCATTTCACTTGTAGAACTTGCTGTCGTATCGACCCACGTAATATCTCCGTACGGATCTTCATTTGGATGATGGTCAATTTTAATTAACATCTTCCCTTTTGCATAGCGTTGATCGTCAACACGTTCTTGGTTCGCAGTATCACATACGATAACAAGTGCATTTTCATATACACTATCTTCAATATCATCCATTACTCGCAAGTATGCTAGTGACGGTTCATTGTATCCAACCGTATAAATATTTTTCTCTGGAAACGATTCTTGTAGAATGGTACCAAGACCGCCCTGTGAACCTAACGCATCTGGATCTGGACGTACATGACGGTGAATAATAATTGTATCAAACTCTTTAATAGCTCCTAAAATTTGCTCATGCATATGTATAATCTCCTTTTTACTCAACTTCTTCACTTTATCTCCCATTATAACGGAAAGTATTTCATACATGCGAACAATTGCTTTATAATAAAAGTTAGAAAGTTTAGATATTTCTTTTTTCTCCACTATTATTTTTCATAAAGCGATGGGAGTGTGCATTATGCCAGTATTAGTCTTCTGTATTATCGTCTCATTTATGTTGTACCTCTTCTACAAAACAAAATACTTTCGTACAAACCGCCCGATGGAGAAAGGTTGGCTCTCTGGAAAATCCGCAATGGCACTCGGTTCATTCGTCTTATTCTTTGGAATAAACCAATTCTTTTTAGAACTTTCAACCGCTCGTATTATCGTTGGTGTCTTATTCGTTCTATTTGGTAGTGCAAGTGTATTTAATGGATTTCGCCAATACAAACATTTCTTACCATTAGCAGTTAAAGAAGCCGAAGCTTATGAAGCAACGTAAAAAAGCATCAACATTGTGATGCTTTTTTACGTCCTCTAACTTTTAAAATCATATATGCGACAAACGCAGATGGTATATTAAATGGGTTGCCTTGCACATGAAGATGTAATTGTTCTTCCCCAAAAGACATTTTTTCGTATAGTTCTCGCTGAGATAATCCTGTTTTTTTCTTTTTTTCATGTAAACCTTGTAAGTATAAATATTGAATCGGTATCATTATAAGAAAGTAAAATAGTGCGATACTACCAAAAAAGAGTACTGTTGATGACATAATGCATACCACCTTCCTGAAATCCATTTTCTTACAATACAATTATAACATAATATATACCCTAATTAAATTACTATTCTGTCTTCTTTACACAACCGTCTCTCCACATAACTCTTTTTCAGCATACTGAACATATCTTCGAATAAAAGCACCGGGGTCTTTTCTAATAGGCTCGATATCAAGCCTTAACGGAATCTTTCCCGCCATATAAAAAATTCTCGAAGCAGTTCCAAGCCGAATGGCTGCTTCCGAAATATTTTCCCCATATCCCATCATGAAATTCCTCCATACTTCTTCTAGCTGTCCCGAAGCAATTAAATGCAATCTCGGAACACCAATATCAAACTCTTTATAGCCAAATCCACATTCATCAAAATCGAGTAAATACCAATCCTCTTTGTCTACAAGAACATTACCAAAATGCATATCCCCATGAACGAATTGTTTTTCTCCTAGTTGAGTTGAATTTGTGAGTTCTAGTATTCTTTCTGCAATTTTCAAGCATTTATTTTTATCCTCATAAGATAAAAAAGGAGCATTTAATAAACATTGTAAAGGCTCATGAATCATCTTTTGCTCGCTATATATAGGTCTTTCATAGCCTCTCCAAGTTTGCGACACTCTTGTGAGCACTCCATTTGTTTTCTCATGAAACTTTCGCATTAATGATCCCAGCTTTTCATAATCTTTATCCTTTGGTTCTATAATTTCACTTCCACTTATAAACCTAAAGACAACAAAATACCGGATACTTCCTTCATCTTTCATAACAGATGTGATCCAGTCACCATTTTTATTTACAACTACTTCTGGTACTAGCATTTGTTTTTGTATCGCTATTAACCAGTGTATTTCAGCCTCTATTTGCTCAGCTATATAACGTCCTTCTCTATACTGCCTAACTACAAATTTATTTTTGTCCGATTCGAATATATATGTTTGATTTTCTCCCCCATGCAACAATGAAACTTCCGTAAGACTATTTAAATTATATTGCTTACATAACTGCTCTTTAGTGTGAAAATCCATTCTTTTCCCCCTAGTTCATATAGTGAAGAATCGTTTCCCTATCCAATTACACGAATGTTATCTCTTAACGATTAGTAGCGTAATCGACTAACAACCAACTTTCTATCCGCATTGATACATATCCTTCTATTTTTTCACTTCTCTACCCTAACTCTTACGTAGCTTAAGTATTAACTTCAAAACCAAATAAACCAAAATAAAGTTAAAGAAAAAACCTAATGGATTAAATGAAAATTCCCATCCGCGATAATAAATGAAATTTTCTGCTGGTATACCAAAGTAAAGAAAATCGCTCTTATTTTCTCCAGTTGTAGGGATAAAGGAACAAATAATAGCGAAAACCAAACTCACTACATACAATTTCTTTTTATTTGAATCCATTCTTCTATGTGTTAACACATGAAAAGTTATTGCAAATACTACCCCTAAAAAGAGAACTATTACTCCCATTCGACACCTCCACAATTATTATTCCAGCATCTTCAAGTGATTGCGTGCCCCTATTTATAAATATGAAGTAGAACGTGATAGATTCAGTTGCTAACTAAATTTAAAAACTCCCTACTGTAGCGTTCTTAAAAAAAATGGAACAAACCAAAGCGGCTTGCTCCATCTTTTTATTTATCGATTAACTGCACCATAAGTAATGCTTTCCCGACAACATTACCTTCATGATGTACTTCTACATCCACCTTACCAAATTTACGTCCAATTTCTAATACTTTCGGATGAACCGATACAACATTGTCAATTTGAACTGGTTTTACGAAATAAATCGTTAAGTTTTCAACAATTAAATCGCTTTTCTTTTGCGCACGAATAACGCGGTTCGTTGCTTCCGTCACAATTGTTGCGAATACACCGTACGATAGCGTTCCGATTGAATTCGTCATTTGCGGCGTCACTGAAAATTGATATAGATGTTCATTTTTCGCTTCTTTCGGCGTCATAAATTGATTCGTTACAATATCATCGATTGTTTCGCCAACTTGTGGTTGACGCTGAATCATTTGCAATGCCTGAAGTACATCTTGACGGCTAATAATACCTTGCAATTTATTTCCTTCATCAACAACAGGAAGTAACTCAATTCCTTCCCACACCATCATACGCGCCGCAGCTGCGACAGACATTTTACCGTTAACTGTAATCGGATGTTTTGTCATCACTTTATCAATTGGTGTTTCTTTCGCTACGCCAATCATATCTTTTGAAGTTACAATACCTAATACCTTTTTATTTTCATCAACAATTGGATATCTTCCGTGCATCGTCTCTTCGTTATACGCATGCCATTGCTGTACTGTATCATTTGGCTTTAAATATAACGTTTCTTCAATTGGCGTTAAAATATCTTCAACGAGTACAATTTCTTTCTTAATAAGCTGATCGTAAATTGCACGGTTAATTAACGTCGCAACTGTAAATGTATCGTAACTACTTGAAATAATCGGCAGTTTTAATTCATCTGCTAATTTCTTCACATGATCTTCCGTATCAAATCCGCCCGTAATTAACACCGCAGCTCCGGCTTCTAACGCTAATTGATGTGCGTTCGTACGGTTACCGATAATAAGTAAATTTCCAGCTTCTGTATAGCGCATCATCGCTTCTAATTTCATTGCCCCAATTACGAATTTATTTAACGTCTTATGTAGTCCCTCTCTGCCCCCAAGTACTTGACCATCGACAATGTTAACGACTTCAGCGTATGTCAGCTTTTCAATATTCTCTTTCTTCTTTTGTTCAATTCGAATTGTTCCGACACGTTCAATCGTACTAACATATCCTTTATTTTCTGCATCTTTAATTGCACGGTAAGCTGTCCCTTCACTTACACTCAAATCTTTCGCAATTTGTCTTACAGAAATTTTATGGCCTACTGGCAGGCTATTAATATGTTCTAAAATTTGGTTATGCTTGGTAGCCAAATGGTTTCACCATACTTTCTTTTCCCTAAATTCTTCATGTGTTGTATTTTCAGTATACTATATTTTCAAAACTGTTACACTCTCTCTTTGTATATCTGTACTATTTTTTTTATAACAAAATACGCCTTACATTACACCACTTCTTCCATTACAACAATGTAATGGTATTGTCATCTCATTCGATAGTTTGTCCAGCCGCTTCCATATACAATGAAGACAAGAGATGAAACAAAGGAGCGAATACATGATGAAAAAATTATTAGAAGTTGTAGGTGCTGTATTTTTAGCTTTCATAGACGGGAAAAAAGTTGCAATGGAATTGAATGAAACACCTGAACAACCACTTCCAAAAAGAAAAGAATCATCAAAACAAGTACAACCTTTAAAAGCTGTCCTACACACGTAAAAAACCCTTCACTTGTCTTTTCAAATGAAGGGTTTCTTTTCTATAGTGTAATACTTTCTCCAGCTTCTAATACTTTCCCTGTGCAATTTTGTAGCTTTTCTACAAATTGATATGGATCTTGTTCAATTACTGGAAACGTATTGTAATGCATCGGTACAACAGTTTTCGCCTGAACCCATTTTGCTGCTAACACAGCATCTTCTGGTCCCATTGTAAAATTATCACCAATTGGTAAAAACGCTACATCAATGTTATTTAGTTCCCCAATTAATTTCATATCAGAGAATAGAGCGGTATCCCCCGCATGGTACACAGTTTTCTCTTCTGCTGTAAATAAAATACCCGCTGGCATACCTGTATATGTAATCGTCTTATTTTCTTCATCAATATAACTAGAACCGTGGAATGCTTGTGTAAACTTCACTTTTCCGAAATCAAATTCATGCGAACCACCAATATGCATCGGATGTGTATTTACACCTTGCCAACTTAAAAATGTCGCTAGTTCAAATGGTGCTACAACAACCGCATTATTTTTCTTCGCAAGTTCTACTGTATCTCCAACATGATCACCATGACCGTGCGATAAAAGAATCGCATCTACTTTTACATCTTCAGCCTTTAAATCTGTTTTCGGATTTCCCGTTAAAAATGGATCAATTAAAATCACTTTTCCATTCGTTTCAATCTTTACAACTGAATGCCCATGATAAGATACTTTCATTATTACATTCCTCCCCTATTCACATTCTCACATTTTATTCTACATGATTTTTCAATTCCCTGTCTTTTCTAACATCTATTTACTTGTCATAACGCTTTCTTCCGAGTTAAAGTTATATTTGTAATTAAATATCTCGGGGGTGCCAATCGATGAATGCTAGATTAGAAAATTTAATGCAATGGCTAAAAGAAAAAAACGTAGAAGCTGCGTTCTTAACTTCTACACCAAACGTCTTCTACATGACAAACTTCCACTGTGAACCACACGAAAGACTTCTTGGTATGTTTGTATTCCAAGAAAAAGAGCCTATTTTAATTTGTCCTAAAATGGAAGAAGGTCAAGCGCGTAATGCTGGCTGGGCACATGAAATTATCGGATTTACTGATACTGACAGACCATGGGATATGATTGCAAAAGCAATTAAAGACCGCGGTATCAATGCAAATGCAGTTGCAATTGAAAAAGAACATTTAAACGTAGAGCGCTATGAAGAATTAACAAAACTATTTCCAAATGCAGCTTTCAAATCAGCTGAGGAAAAAGTTCGTGAACTTCGTTTAATTAAAGATGAAAAAGAACTTTCTATTTTACGCGAAGCAGCTAAAATGGCAGACTATGCTGTTGAAGTTGGTGTAAATGCAATTAAAGAAGATCGTAGCGAGCTAGAAGTATTAGCAATTATTGAACACGAATTAAAAACAAAAGGCATACATAAAATGTCATTTGATACGATGGTATTAGCAGGTGCAAACTCTGCTCTTCCACACGGTATTCCAGGTGCAAACAAAATGAAACGCGGCGATTTCGTACTATTTGATTTAGGCGTAATCATTGACGGTTATTGCTCTGACATTACACGTACAGTGGCATTCGGCGAGATTTCTGAAGAACAAACTCGCATTTACAACACTGTACTTGCTGGACAACTACAAGCAGTTGAAGCATGTAAACCAGGTGTTACACTTGGCGCAATCGATAACGCAGCTCGTTCTGTTATCGCAGATGCAGGTTACGGCGACTTCTTCCCGCACCGCCTTGGTCACGGACTTGGAATTAGCGTCCACGAATATCCAGATGTAAAAGCTGGTAACGAATCTCCATTAAAAGAAGGTATGGTCTTCACAATCGAGCCTGGTATTTACGTACCAAACGTAGGTGGCGTTCGTATTGAAGATGATATTTACATCACAAAAGACGGATCAGAAATTTTAACGAAATTCCCGAAAGAATTACAATTTGTGAAATAATAAAAAGGCAGCGTGATTGCTGCCTTTTTCTATTTCTCTACTATTTCAAATTTAACACCATCTTCTCCTCATACTTATCATCCCATTTAATCACAACCTCTATCGGTTCATCTTTAGATAGAGGTGCACAACTTACACAAGAAGACTTCATTTCAATCCTTGCTCCTTTATGAACTTCTGACGTTTGTGTCATTGTACTAAGCGCTTCCTTAATAACAATCTCTAAATTCTTAAATTCTGTATTCCCATCTCCGCCCTTATACTGAAATGTAAACATTCCATCTTCACTGTCATCCTTAATATGGCCTTTATATTGTCCCGTCCAACTTTTGCTCTCGCTAGAAAAAGTAAAATACCAAATCGAGCAGCTTCCTAAAAAGAAAATACTAATGAAAAAGAATAATGCTCTCTTCATCATGCCCCTCCATTCAAATACATTTATTTATCCCGCATTAACGGGCAGTAAGACCCCCACCTCAAAATTCGGTGAAAGCAAAGAAGTTAGGTGGGAGATCAACTGTCCGTAAAAG
>NZ_BOQB01000069.1 GCF_018332475.1 Bacillus sanguinis
CTTTTCTATTACTATTTATAATAAAGTGAAACTTTAATCAGTGGGGGTTTTGTTCGTCCCCACTGATTATTAGTTGAACCAATCGGGCTTTTACAGGCAGTTGATCTCCCGCCTAACTTCCTCGCATCCGCCGAATTCTGAGGTGGGAGTCTTACTGCCCGTTAAAGCGGGGTAAAGGGGAAAGGGGACACGGAATTTATACAAGCGTAGCGGCGTAAATAAAAGCAGTAAGAAGAACTGATCCGCTAGCTAGTCCTAAAAAATCTAATTTGTTAAAAGTGATATTGTTCATCATACATTCTCCTTACTTGTTTAATGTAGAAGCAACAGCTTTAGCATCGATTAGAGCAGAAAATATCATGCCCATTGTATTTAAAAAATTGTTTGATTTCACTTTGTTCATCATATGAATCCGCTCCTTTTCGAATAGTTGTTGCCCTGTTTCTGACTTAATTGTATGAAATATCGTAGGAAGTAACTATCGAATTAGCTTACAGGAGAATTACACTTTTGTAAGAAAAACGAATGAAGATGTAATGATGAGAAGATTTGACATATGTTCATGGAATTGATTAAGTTAAAAGTAGAGGTGAGTGTATGGCTAATATTAAAGATATTGCAAGGATGGCGGGAGTTTCAGTTACGACTGTTTCGAGAGTATTGAATGATCATCCGTATGTAAGTGAAGAAAAAAGGAAAGCGGTTATAGAGATAGTTGAGAAATTGAATTACTCGCAAAACGCAAATGCTGTTCATTTATCAAAAGGAAAGACGAATATTGTTGGTGTGATTCTCCCTTACATCAATCACCCGAGCTTCGATGCAATGGTAGGGGGAATGATGGAGGGAGCTTTAACTCATAACTACAGGGTGCTACTTTGCCAAACGAATTATAATAAAAAAGAAGAAATGAAAAGTTTACATATGTTAAAAACGAAACAATTGGATGGTCTTATTATTTGTTCACGTGCAAATGATTGGGAAATGATAGAACCGTATGCTTCTTACGGCACAATCATTGCTTGTGAAGATAATGATATTTCAAACATCTCAAGTGTATATACAAATCATTCGGCAGCTTTCCAGTTAGGAATGAATCACCTGATTGAAAAAGGTTATAAAAAAATTGGTTATTGTACGGGAAGAAAGCTAGGACCGAGTAGTCAAAAGCGTTTTGATGTGTATAAACAGCAATTGCAATCTATAGATGAAGAAGTGAATGAAGAATGGATTTTCACAGAATGTTTTACATTAGAAGATGGTGTGAGAGTCGCTCATAAGTTAAAAGGTATGCAGAATCTCCCTGAAGCGTTAATAGTAGCAGGAGATGAAGTTGCGATTGGGGTTATGACGGAAGTTGGGAAATTGGGTATTCAAGTTCCTGAGGACTTAGCGATTATTGGTTTAGATAACCAACCTATTTCGCAAGTGTTGCAACTTACAACCATTGATCAAAATTTGAAGGAGATAGGGAAAACAGCTTTTGAAATGTTTTACCGGCATATAAGTGACAAGAGCTCTAAACAAGAAAAGGTGGAAGTTCCATATGAACTTGTGGAGCGATCTACAGTGTGATTTTAATCCGTTATGTGTATAAGTGCATAACGGATTATTTTTTTGAAATACCTTTGACAGGAAACGCGTTTCATACTTTATAAAGGAGTTACACCGGTCTGTAATAATCCATGGATTCTTTTCAAGAATAGTATTTGGAGGGATAGGCATGAATGAACTTTTATTGAGTATGAAAAAATATATAGAGGATGATGAAAAGGTTTTGGCTTTTGTAGTAGGGATATTTGAGAGGGATAATTTTACGTTATCATATCAACATGGAATCTTTGTTGTTACTACTAGACGTCTCCTGTTTTACGGGAAATTTTCCTATTATCCTGCAACATTTAAAGATTATTCATATTTGCATATAGATAGCATAGATTTTCATCCGCATTTCGAATTTACTTGTAATCATGAAACCATTCGAGCTAAGTATATTCAGAAGGGGAATGTGGAGCGATTTGTCCGTGCAGTTAGAGTGAATATGAATAATTAATCACCCCTTTGTTTAAACATAATATCTCGATCTTTAAGAGGAAAAATGCGCGATAAAAACAACTTCTAAACCTCTAGAAGATAGTGATACAATGTCAAATGGGGGGAGGTATGAACTATGGTTAATCAACGTATAAAGGAAATAACACTAATTACAATTGGTTCATTATTATTCGCAATTGGTATTAATTACTTTGCAATTCCAAACCGTTTATCAGAGGGTGGAATTATTGGTGTAACGGTTGTTACGTACTATTTATTTGATTGGTCGCCAGGGGTTGTAAACTTTGCTATAAATGCAATCTTACTAGCTATTGGTTATAAATTTTTTGATAAGAAAACGATGGTTTATACAATTTTAGGGATTGTAGAAACATCTTTGTTTTTATATGTTACGGAACATATTGAGTATCATGTAAATAGTGATACGTTATTAGCGGCTCTATTCGCTGGCTTATTTGTCGGTGTTGGATTAGGTTGTATGTTCAAAGCCGGAGGTACATCAGGGGGATCGGCAATTTTAGCACAATTAGCAAATCAATATTTAGGTTGGAGCGTTGGTAAAGGCGTACTTATTATTGATATTGTTGTAATTGCTGGTTCTGTATTTATAATAGGACAAGAAAAAGCAATGTACACACTTGTTGCAGTATTCATCGGAGCAAAAGTGATTGATTTCATTGTAGAAGGAATGGATACAAAAACGGCTGTTACAATCATTTCAAATCAACCAGACTTAATACGTGAGGCTATTACGAAAAACATGACACGCGGTGTCACTGTATTAGAAGGACGCGGCGGATATACTGGTAAAAATAAAGAAGTTTTATATGTTGTTATAAATAAACAAGAGCTTGTTAAGTTAAAGCAAGTTATTAGTCGAGTAGATGAAGATGCTTTCGTAGTTATTCACGATGTGCGTGATGTACTTGGTGGTGGCTTTAAAGCGAGCTAAAAGGTGAACGAGTAAATTCGTTCACCTTTTTTTAATTCTTACAAAAATGTAAGTGTAATGTAATGAGATTCAATAGTAGATTTTATTCCTTCTTTTTAAAATAGATGTATATATATCCTGCTGAGGAGGAATGTTTATTATGAAGAAAAAAATGATCACTACTATAATAGCGATGGTAGTGATAGTAATAATGTTACTGCCTACGAAACTTGGACCGGTTATCGATAAATATAATCCGCTTTATAAGACGAAAGAATACTATACGGTTGTGGATACAATTGGTCAGCCTATTGGTGATGAGTGGTATGAATATGAATTTATTGCATTTGACGAACGTGGAAGAGAGCAAAAAATAAAGAAGACTGTTAAGCATATGTTAAAGAGAGATGAAGCGTTAAAGGTGTATGCAAAAGGACGCTACGGTGAGTCAATCGAAGAAATTGAAGCTGTAAATATTCCTATTAATGCGAAGAGTAAACTTTTAGCGATGAGATAGCGTATTATACCCCCACCTATTTTTTGTCGAAAATAAAAATACTAGGTAGGGGTATTTTTATGTGTGTAAAAAAGCCTTGGTCCATATGGGCCAAGGCTTTTTTTATTATATAAAGGGGAAGGGGGTACATTGTAGTAGCATGAGTGAAAGGTATAAGAAGAGTGGCTACTAACAATGCAATTTGGTTATGTGAGTGTTCTTCTTATTTGGCTTACTTTCTACATTTATTGTACGAAATATTGATAAGGGAAACTATCGAATTACATTACACGTAGCTTACAAACATGTAAGTCTTCTGTAATGTAATTCGATGGTTAAAAGCTAGTGAATTTTATATAGTGTAATTAGAAAGTCTCACTGTATTACTTTCTGTTTGTAATGTAATGAAGAATGAAAAACCAACTACTTTTTAATAGCCCTCATCTGTATGTAGATGGGGCCCTTTTTATAAACCTTACAACATTGTAAGGTTTACGTAAGTTAATTCGATAGTAAATTTGTCATATTTTTTGCATAATAGATACAAATAGATAAAAATAATTAGGGATATAGTAAGAAGGGAGAAGAATGGGATGTTTAAAGAAGAAGTAGTGAAGTTTCCAGTTAAAGATTTCTGTAGCTACTTTACTGTTGCCGTAGTATGTATTGGATTATTTGATATCATAACAAACTTAATTGTTAAATAACATAGATGAAAAAACAAGAAGGGAGACCCTTTCTTGTTTTTTTTATGGGGGAATAAAGATGAAATGGATTGATAGTCATATACATGTTGACCAATATAAGGATGAAGAAAAAAGTAGATTACTTAAAGATGTGGAAAATAGTGAAGAGATAAAGGGGCTTATTGCGGTATCTATGAATTATCAATCATGTAAAGAAACATTATCTTTAGCAAAGCGATACCCTTTTGTACATCCAGCAATAGGTTTTCATCCGGAGCAACGGATTCATAAAGAAGAATGTGAGCAAATTTATAAATTAATTGAAGATCATGTAGAGGACATAGTTGCGATTGGTGAAGTAGGCTTACCATATTATTTAAGAAAAGAAGATGAGTGCATTGTTGTTAATTCATATATATCAGTGTTACAACAGTTTGTTGAACTAGCTAGTAAATATGATTTACCAATTATATTGCATGCAGTGTATGAAGACGCTGATATTGTATGTGATTTACTGGAGAAATATAACGTTTCACGTGCGCATTTTCATTGGTTTAAAGGAAGTGAAGCAACAATGAAACGGATGATAAGGAACGGCTATTATATTTCTATCACGCCAGATGTTTTACATAAGGAGAAGATCAGAAAAGTTGTTTCCTATTATCCACTTGAATATATGATGGTAGAAACAGATGGGCCGTGGGAATTTCACGAGGATGTTATGACGCATCCGAGAATGATTGGAGAGGTATTAAAGGAAATTAGTGTTATAAAAAACGTATCTGTTGATAAGGTTGCGAAAACGATATATGAAAATACGATTCAATTTTACTCCACATTAACGGGCAGTAAGACCCCTACGGATTAAAGTTTCACTTTATTTGAAAGGATAGGAGAGTTACTCTTATTCTTTTTTTGTTATGGATATTTTTTCTAGTATTTTCTATAATTTACGATGTGTTTAATTTGATGAAGGAAGTAGGGAAGAAAATGGGGAGAGCATATAAAAAAATAGTTATTACAATGATGGTCGGTGCACTTTCACTTGTAGCGTTTGGGTGTGAGGCGGGAAAAAAAGTTATAAATCCAAACACAACACAGGAAAAGAAGGAAGAACAGATCGATTCAGTAGTTGAAAAACAGATGAAAGAAAATGAGGGGAATGGGAATACGGCTGGAAATAGTTCTAATAAAGGGAAGATGGCAGAGAGTAATAGATGGGTTTACTATGCGGTAAATGGTGATAAAAATACAGGAGGCATTTATCGAACGAAAGATCAATTTCAGACTTCGGAACGTGTAGTGGAAGGTGTAAACGCTTCTTACATAAATATAAAAAACAAAGCTTTATATTTTATTCATACGGATGAAGATAAGAATGCGGGATTATCTTCTTTAATGAAGTATGATATATCTAACAAAAAGCTATCCACATTAAAGGCGAATACAAATTATGTTTATATAAAAGATCAAACTTTATTTTATCCGAAAAAATATTCTGAGCATGGTGGTTTTGATATTGTAGGGATAGTAAAAATGGATTTGAAAACGGGGCAGGAAGAAGAAGCGGCATTTAAAAACTCAGGTTGGTCTCAAACGATAGATGATCGTATTCTACATTGGAATAAAAATCGTGGAACACAAGTGACAAAAGATAATAAAACTTGGTCAAAAGAAAATTATGCAACAATATCTAGTGCTACGTATAATAATCAAAAATTATATGCTGTTGTCGACTTTTCGCTACCTTTTGAAACAAGTCAAGCTGAGCATGGCATATATGAAATAGACATTCAACAAAATAACGAAAAGTTATTGGTAAAGGATGCCTTGCAGATGAATGTGAAAGGGGATACTTTTTATTATTTAAAAAAGGACGGCGTATATAAGAAGAAAATGAATGGCGGAAATGAAAGAATAATTTATAATAAAGCGGTTGAACCAACTAAATCTTATTTATATTTTGTAGCCGGAGATATGTATCTCTATACGGATAATGGAACTATTTTAAATCTAGATACAAAGAAATCAAATGAAGAAAAAGATACGAAATTAGCAGATGATGTTATGTTACAGAAAGTATGGAATGCACAGAAGGAACTTACTAATGTTCAAATGGCTGCACTAACAGGAAACCCAAAACGAGTAGGAGATTTTTCGTATGGGGAATTATTGAATCCTACTTATAATACAAAGGGCGCTTTAGAGACCACGCTATCTACGTACTTCTCAAAACCATTTATAGCAGAGTATATGAAGAGTAAGTATATTAAAGAGTTAAATGGAAGAATGCACTATGTTATTGGAGATCCAGGGTCAAAAGCAGCAACTAAATTTACAAAAATTATTTCTGCTGAGTTAAAGGATGGGAAAATAAAAGCGCAGGTTGAAACGTATAATGACTATGATAATGTAACGGAAACAGTAGAAGTTGAATTTATTTATGAACATAATCAATGGGTTATTAATAATATGCCACGTTTTGGTTTAAGTTAAAAAAACCACCAAGCATTTTGCTTGGTGGTTTTGTATTAGGATTCTAATTTTTTTGCACGTCTTAATAATAAGAGAAAGACAATAACGAGGAAACCGAGTATAAGGAAGAATCCATATTGTTTTATATAATCCATTACGTCACTTGCGCTTGTTGGTTTTTCAACGTGAATACCGTCTTTATTAGTAGTGATATGAATATCTTTCATTTTCACTTCATTTGTTTCCTTTTGTAAATCAATCCATTCTATATTTGGAATACTTTCTAGATCCTTTAGTACTTCTTTTAATGGTTTTACACCTAAGTAAGGATGATAGAATGCACCAATAACTCCATCGGATAATTTGGTAACAGATACAGCATTTGCTTTCATTTTAGCAATAGCGTGTGGTTTATCTTCTTCGATAAATCCAACTGTTTCAGGCATTAATTTCATGCCATGTAAAAATGATGGTGTACTTCTGTATGCCGGAGAGTGCATGGATTTCCAAGTTGTATCACTTAACTGTAGTTGTCCCACATAAGTTGAAAAGTACCTTGATAATATTTCATATCCTTTTTGAGACATCGTGTAATGAGGTGCTTCAAATGCGACAGGATATAATTTGGCATCTACAAGTTCTTGAATGCCTTTTTCAATATGATCAGTCGTATATTTTTCTTCAAATTCTTCCCCTTTTTTTACGTATGTATTATATGCCTCTATGTTAGGGAAATCATCTTTTGTTTTTGGTTTTTCATGCTTCGGTTGACGAATTGGTTGGTCTGTTTTTACGTCCCAAAATTCAAAACCTTCACCAGTTTCACTATCATAAAATTGGTGAGTATAACCATGCATAATAATTGCTGCACCATCATCTTGCATAGAGCGTAAAAGATCGACTAGTTCGGGTTTATCTTTTAAATGTAGTGTTTTACCTGTTTCTGGATCCGTATATACAGGAATAACAGTGATCATGTATGGCATCTTTTTCTCTTTTAGTAATTCAGCAATTTCTTTTAATTGATTTATATCTGCGGCTGGATGAACGTCTTCAAGACGTAAATAAGCTTCTACCTTATTGTTCGTTGGCTTTTGTCCGAAGTAAGAAAATAATACTTCACCGATGTAATGAGACATCCAGTCAAAGAGATTTGGCGTTGCAACATAATAAGAATTATTTTGTTGTACAATTAATGGATAAGTAGTATTTCCTTTTAAAGCATTGGCAAGAATTGTTCCATTTGTATCAAGGTTTTTAATGGATCGTTCGTCCTCTAATGTATTCTTTAGTTTACGTGTTGGATATTCAATTGTATCAGAGTTTATATCTTCATTTTTAAGTGTGATAAATGAAAAACGTTTGGATAATTGTTCTATATTTTGACCTAAAACGAGTAGTGGTCCTGAGAAATTTTCTAGAAATTCTTTTGTTTCAGTGGAAAGTTCTTCTTGTTTTTCACCTATGTAAATAACATGTGTATATGAAGATTTATCAGTTATTTCAGCTAACTGTTTTATATTTTTTATTGTTATGTTATTAGTAAAATGTCCTACTTGTGTATTAAGTATTTGGGTGTCACTTGTAATTTGATCATCGCTCGAACTGTATAAAATAAGGACTTTTGGATTTTCGTTTTTTTGTGCGGAAATAGGGACAGGAATTAATAGTAGTAAACTAAATAAGAGTAGCAACCATTTTTTCATATTATTATTCTCCTAGTTTATATTTAGAATTCAGTTTACAATTATATACAAAAAATGCGTTTCAGTCTATGAAAGTTACATTTTTGCACGTATTTACCAGCTGTTTTTTCACAAAATCGGTCTAAAGCATGATGATAATATGTATAGTTATTTGCTATGATAAAAGGGTAAGAGAATGATAGAGTGTGGGTAATTGTAAGGGAAGAAGGCTGAAAGGGGACAAATTTCAGCGGAGAAAGAGGTAGAGGTAGTGAAGAAATTCTTTGTAGGATTTTTAGTTGTTCTTGGGGTGTACTTATATTTCCAAGGAAAGTCTGAAGGAATGGGCAAATTAGTAAATGAGACAAGCTATGTTGACTCAGAAGAAGCAAAACAGATGAAACAAATTATTATAGAGGAAGCAAAGAAAGTCAATCTTCCAGAATGGATACCTCTTACAATTGCCGAACATGAAAGTCGTTTAAATCCAAGAAGTGTTGGAGATAACGGAACTTCATTCGGATTGTTTCAATTGCATCGCGGTGGTGGACTTGCACCGGATCATTTAACAGATGATGAGCTAAAAGATCCACGTACAAATGTGCAAATTGCAATGCCGCATTTAATGAAAGGATATAAGCGCGGGGTGCAAAAAGGTTTGACTGATTTTGCATTACTAAAATATATAGCGAATACATCTGGATGGCCAGGTAATTTGGGTCCAGAGTGGACGGATAATAACATGAAGTATAACGTCGGGTTAGAAGATGTGTACTATCGAAATAAAGGTGTAATAAAAGAGTAGGTTTTTTATACCTACTCTGTTTTTTTATGAATAACCTCATCCTTTTCTCGCATGAAATACCGAGCTAGTTGTATTTTCACGTCTTCTAGTTTTGTGGAAACTTGCGGTATTTTATATCCTACGTATAACGGTGAAACGACAAATCTAGGAACAACTTTACAAATGATCTTTCCGTTTAAGTAATAGAAGAATAAGTTATAACTACTACATCCTTTATGGAAATCTGTCAGTATGTAACGTACAGTTTGCTGAATATAATTTGCTAGTTCATCTATGCATCCAATATCTTCAATGATGATATTAAATTCAGTAAAACCGATAATAGGACGATCTGAAATATTGAGTTCAATGCATTCGTTTTTTTGTACAATTACTCCTCGGAAGTTGTCCTGTTCTACGTTACCGAGATAGTCTACATATTTCATTCCGATAATCTGCATGTGTGCATGATGCAAACTCCCGCCTGAGAATGGACCGTGATTTTTGTATAAAATCACAGATGTGAATTCTTCATTCTTCTGTAAGTCTAACCAATGTTTAATCGAGAAACGAATTAGCGATCTCATATGTTCTTCTGTATATGTCGCAATATGATCTTCACAATTATCTGTTTCGATTAGCACCGTTTGAAGTGTATCTTTTAATGTAGGAAATTTGTTCTTTAGCCAAATAATTGAGCCCTCAGTTGCTAAAATATCCGTTAAATTTTCTCTGTCACAAAAAGGACATGCAGCGCTTCTATTCCGGATGCTTTCTGGTTTTTGTTTACCGATATCGTTTAAAAAGTATAGTTGTTGTGTATCCATTTGTATATATGCCCCTTTAAAATGTGTGTAAATGTAAAAATCCCGCTTAATACATTCGGGAAAAGGAGAAGGAAATCCTTTAAAGGGAATAGGAAAAATAAAAGACAAGATATCCTCATTACAACAGGGTACCTTGTCTTTTATTTTTTCTTTAATAATGTGTATGGATAATATAGATCGTTTTTATTATGTTTATTTTTTCTATTTTTTATTGTGTATAAGGCAATTGCTGTACTCGTAATTACAATAATGGCTTTCTTCATATTCGTTTACCCCTTTTTATTGTTGGTTTAATTCTTGGCTAACTGCTTTTGCATCAACTAGAGCGTGTAAAATCATTTTTACCATGTTCATCATATTCTCTCACTCCTTTTTATAGTTCGTTTAGTTCTTTTACAACTGCTTGTCCGTTCACTAATACCTCAAAGATTGCTTTTACGATTTCTTTCATCATGATTGTTTCCTCCTTTTGTTGTCTCTCTTGTTTACATCTTTATTGTATAGGGAGGCATCTTTTCGTACTATCGCTTTCCATTACGTGAACATAACAGTTTTGTAAGATTTGATGTCACTTATTGAAATGTTTAGTCTATCTTCATTATTTTCAGAAAAATGACTATTCAAACATGAAATGGGAAAGTATAATAAAGAAGTAAGTATTAAATTCCGTACGAAAGAGGTGAATGAGATGAAACGTTCTTTAGCTGCACGTGCCAAATTTTTAGATTTTATCTATTTTTGTCGTGCGATTTTTCATGATGTAGTTGTTAACGGGATACGTCTGTCCTTTTTTAACAATTGCATAGTAGCTATAGAACGATAGAAATCTCTTCACCCATTTTTAATAAACGTGTGAAAAGGGAGCTATTTAGCTTCCTTTTTCTATGTCGAAAACCATGGGGAATGTTTCTTTCCCATGGTTTTTTATATTGAAAGGAGTACGGAAAATGACAATTTGTAGTGTAAATAATGTAACGAAATCTTTTGGTGGAAACATCATATTTGAAAATATATCGCTTGAAATAAAGAATGGTGAACGTGTTGGATTAGTTGGTCGTAACGGTAGCGGGAAGACAACAATCTTTCAGCTTTTAACTGGAATGGAAAGTTTGGATGCAGGGGCCATTCATATGAAGAAAGGTACACGTATTGGTCATGTGGCACAAATTCCGAAATTTGATGAGAGTATGACTGTATATGAAGTATTGAGTTCCGCTTTTAAAATAGAAAAGGAATTAGAAAGAGAAATGCGTACTTTAGAAAAAGATATGGCGGAAGAACAGGGATCTTCTGTTTTACAAAAATTAATGGAAAGATACGGAATCATCCAAGAAAAGTTTGCGTTTCTTGGTGGTTATGAAATCGAAGCGAACATTATGAAGGTAGCAAATGGTTTACAGGTGACAGAACTATTCCCTCGGTCATTTTTAGAGCTAAGTGGTGGGGAACAAACAAAAGTAAGCCTTGCATACATGTTGCTGCAGAAACCAGATTTACTTTTATTAGATGAACCAACTAATCATTTAGATTTATTTGCCGTAGAATGGTTAGAGCAATTTTTAAAAGAATACACTGGAACGGTTATGGTCATTTCACATGATCGCTATTTCCTTGATGAGGTTGTAACGAAGATTTTTGATTTAGAAGATGGAGAGATTCACGTGTATCATACAAACTATTCTCAGTTTGTTGAGGAAAAGGAAGAAAGGTTACTTCAGGAGTTCCAGGCTTATCAAGAACAACAAAAGAAAATAAAGAAAATGAAAGAAGCAATTAAACGACTACGTGAATGGGCAAATCAAGCGAATCCTCCGAATGAAGGATTGCATAAGAGAGCAAGAAGTATGGAACGTGCACTGGAACGGATGGAGAAGCTAAAGAAACCTATTTTAGAACGAAAACAAA
Source organism: Bacillus sanguinis (assembly GCF_018332475.1). Lineage (GTDB taxonomy): Bacteria > Bacillota > Bacilli > Bacillales > Bacillaceae_G > Bacillus_A > Bacillus_A sanguinis. The sequence goes on from NZ_BOQB01000069.1 coordinate 11,845, forward strand.
TGGGACTTCAGTTTGAAGGGCAAGAGAGGAGCGGGAAAGATGTTGTTGTGATGAAAGAAGTGAGTAAAGGATTTGCTGAACATCTTTTATTTAACGAAGCAAATTTACATGTTCGTTTTCAAGAGCGTGCGGCGATTGTTGGTCGTAATGGTACAGGAAAGACAACGCTACTAAAATTATTATTAGAAGAAATAGAACCAGACGCTGGAGAAATTCGAATTGGAAGTAGTGTGAAAATCGGTTATTTATCCCAGCATGCGTACGGAAATATGAAGAGTAATGTATTGGAGGCTTTCAGGGAATGTGTAGCTGTTACGGAGGGAGAAGCGAGACATATATTAGCTAAGTTTTTATTTTATGGCCCAGCGGTGTTTAAGAAGGTAACGCAACTGAGCGGTGGAGAAAAAATGAGGTTAAGGCTCGCGCAACTTATGTATCAAGATATCAATTTTTTAATTTTAGATGAGCCGACAAACCATCTCGACATTGAATCAAGGGAAGTTCTAGAGGAAGCTCTTGAACAATATAATGGAACGATTTTAGCTGTTTCACATGATCGTTATTTTTTAAATAAGTTATTTGCAAAGACGTACTGGATTGATGAGTGTAAATTATTTGAGTTTGCAGGGAACTATGCATGGGCGCGTCAAAAGTGGGAGGAAAAGATCGAGACACAAGTAATAAAGCAGCAACGCCAAGGAAGAAAAAGTATGGAAACAGTCCCTGTAAAAAAGAAAGAAGTTAGGAATATCGAGGAGATTGAACCCGAGTTAATGCATGTAGAAGAAGATATATATACGCTTGAGTGTAAGATGGAACATGTAGTTGATGTTGAAATGCTTGAACAATTGTATGAAGAAAAAATGAAGAAAGAGTTGTTACGAGCGGAACTGTATAATGAGTTAGAGAATATCGCGGAGTAAAAAGTAGAAAGCGAATTTTATCAGCTTTGCTGAAGGGATTCGCTTTTTTATACTGATATTTTACTTTAAGGGAAAAATAAAAATCGTGTTTCACGTGAAACAGTAAATTTGATAAATCTTTGTTCCGTAATTTGCATAGGTTGTAAAACATAAATGATATTAGGAGCTTTTTGGATCGGTTACTTATTTCTCGAGACGTAAGTATGTGAAACAGCGAATCATGATTGAAAATAAAAAAACAGAGTTACAGCTTTACACGCTGAACTCTGTTTTCTTTTTGTGTGGTATCTTCCTTTGTTGAAATGATAATAGCGATTCCGAGCATAATAAAAAAAGCTAAAAAGAGGACGAACTTTGGGAAGAATGGGAATAGTAATAGCGCCCCGACTATCATAATTGTTAATAATACGTAGTGCAGGACGTATTGGAATAGGTTGTCCATGTTTTCGCCCCCTTTTTGGTAATTGGTTATTAGTATTCTATGTTTCATACGGAACGAATAGAAGTGAATTTTTAATTTTTTAATACGAAATAAAAGGGAACGATTGACATGTTTCAAGGAAAGGAATAATCTTGAAATTAATTCATACTATTTTTATAGGAAAAATAAAGATAGTTACAGGGAGGAGGCCTTGTTTCTACATTGTTAAAAATTAGGAAGGTAAAGGTGAGCGTGCAATGAAGAATGTTTTTAAAGGAGCACTTGCTACATTTCTTAGTGTATCAGTATTACTAGCCGGATGTGGTCAAGAGGAAGCGAGCACAAATGAAGCTGGGAACGTACCAAAAGTAAAAGATGAATTTATTAAGGCAAGCGACAAAGCAAAAAGCCCTAAAAAAGTAAAAGAAAGAAAAGATACTTTTGTAGTTGGAATGCCGAGCCCTGGAGGGATATTCCTCCCGCACTTTATGGAGAATGGCTGGGATGGTAATATAACGCAAGCTATATTTGCTCCTCTTGTTGGACTCGATAAGGAAGGGAAACCAATTCCTATTTTGGCGAAGAAGTGGGATATTTCAGAGGATCAGCTTACATACACATTCTATTTGAAAGATGATTTAAAGTTTAGTGATGGTTCACCGTTAACTGCAGATGATGTAGCATTTACATTAACGTTATTACATGATCCAACTTATAGTGGTGCGACTGATATAAGTCAAACAGCCATAAAAGGTGGGCAAGCATATAAAGAAGGAAAGGCAACCTCTATTGAGGGAATTCGAGTCATTGATCCAAAAACAATTACGATTACGACTGAAAAGGTAAATGCTCAAACACTATCATTCATCGGTGGAGAAGTTATATCTAAAGCTTATTACGGGAAAGAGTATAAACAAGGGCACCTGGAATATTTAAAAGAGTTGTATGGAAAACCGGTGGGAGCAGGAGCTTATAAGTTAGATAAATACATTCCTGGTCAAGAGGTTAGATTTGTAGCTAATGAAAATTATTTTGAAGGAAAACCGAAGATTGAGCACTTTATTTATAAAATTACAAAAGGTGATACGAAATTGCAGCAATTCCAAGCAGGAGAAGTAGATTACGATGGTTTTACGACAAATGCGGAGACGATTGAACAATTAAAAGATTTAGGTTTTGCTAATATTAATGTATATACAGGAAGCTCTTACGGCTACATTAAAATGAATTATAAGAAGCCATACTTTAAAGATAAGCGTGTTCGCCAAGCGTTTATTTACGGATTAGAGCGGCAAAAGGTTATTGATACGTATTTCCAAGGTTATGCGTCACTCGTTAATGTACCGATTACGCCAGTTTCGTGGGCATATACAGAAGAGGGCATTAATAAATATGAGTATAATTTAGAGAAGGCAAAGAAATTACTGGATGAGGCTGGATGGAAAGCAGGTTCAGATGGAATCCGTGAAAAAGACGGACAAAAATTGAAAGTAAGTTATTTTGCTTCTTCTGCAAGTAAAATAAATGATGTAATGATCCCGGTAATGAAAGAGGATTATAAAAAGCTTGGTGTAGAGTTTAACCCAGAATATATGGATTTTAATACGATGATTTCAAAAGTGATAAAAGGTGATTATGATTTAGCGATGGTATCCACGCCAATGATTGACGATCCGAGTGGAACAATTGAGGAGTTTGTTTCGACAAGTAAACGAAATTATGATGGATACCATAATCCGAAAGTAGATGAATTAGCGAAGCAGGCGCTAGAAACGTTAGATATTGAAAAACGAAAAGAGATTTATAAAAAGTTGTATCAGGAGTTGAGTGAAGATCCGCCTGTAATCTTCTTAAATAATAGTAAAGTTGTGTCTGCACATCATGCACGAATTCAAGGATTACAAGAAGATAACTATAACGGTATTTTATTAAGTTTACCTAAATTAAAGATAGAAAAATAATTTAGGTGGAATTATCAAAATATTTATTCAGAAAGAATTGACAAAATATAACTGACGATATAAGCTAATAACCATAAAGTCTACCGGAAAGGTCGGAATAGGATTGTTACCCCTCAAAAACATCTATTTTTTTACGATTAAAACCGACTTTTCCGATTGGCTATAAAAATGCTGTGGGGGGCATACATAGGCTAATAAGTTCAAAGGGTATCACTATTAAACAGTTAGGGTGGGGACAATGAAGAAAAAGACAAAAAAATGGGCTGGTGTATTTTCGGTATTACTGAGTAGTTCGCTTGTGTTATCTGCTTGTGGGGGACAGGAGGATACGGCTTCTACAGAACCGGTTAAACAGCAGGATTTAAAAAATATAAAAGTTGAAAAAATTACGGCTACAGATAAGACAAAAGTACCGGATAAGGCGAAAAATAGAAAAGATACGTTTATTTCTGGTATCTCAAAGCCTGGAGGAGTTTTCTTACCTTACTTTCAAGAGAACGGTTGGGATGGCAATGTGACATCGGTTATTTTCGCTTCCCTTGTTACAACAGATAAACAAGGAAAACCTATACCAGATCTTGCTGAGAAATGGGATGTCTCTTCAGACCAATTAACATATACATTTCATTTACGCAAAGACTTGAAATTTAGTGATGGATCGCCATTAACTGCTGACGATGTAGCATTTACATTATCACTTCTACATGATAAAGCGTATGAAGGTGGCGATGATATTTCACAATATGCAATTAAAGGTGGAAAGGAATATAAAGAAGGAAAAGCGACATCTATTGAAGGCATTCAAGTTGTTGATCCACAAACAATTAAAATTACGACTGAAAAAGTTAATTCACAAGCGCTAATTGCTTTAGGTGGTCCAGTATTATCGAAAGCTTATTATGGAAAAGAGTATAAACAAAATACTAGTTTAGATTATTTGAAAGAGTTATATGGAAAGCCGATAGCTGCGGGACCATATAAGTTCGAAAAGTATATCCCAGGACAGGAAGTTCGTTTTACAGCAAATGAAAATTATTATGCAGGCAAACCAAAAATTCAAAACTTTATTTATAAGATTACTTCACCGGATACAAAATTCCAATTATTCCAAACGGGTGAGATAGATTATACAGGAGTAGGCTACGGGGACGAAATTTTAGACCAAGTGAAGAGTTTACAGTTTGCAAATGTTGAAATAGAGACAGCTGCTTCGTTTAGTTATATAAGAATGAATAGTAAAAAACCGTATTTAAAAGATAAGAAAGTTCGTCAAGCTCTTATTTATGGATTGGATCGTAAAAAATATGTAGATACAGCTCTCAAAGGATACGGTACAGTAGCAAATGTTCCAATTCATCCAACATCTTGGGCGTATACAGAAGAGGGCATTAATAAGTATGAATATAATTTAGATAAGGCGAAGAAATTATTAGATGAAGCTGGATGGAAAGCTGGTTCAGACGGAATTCGTGAAAAAGATGGTCAAAAACTTAAATTAACGTACTATGGTGCAAGTTCAGCAAAAGATGGTGATTTATTTATTCCGATAGCAAAAGAGAACTATAAAGAATTAGGTGTTGAGTTCAATCCTGAATTTATGGATTTCAATACGATGCTGTCAAAAGTGAAAAAAGGCGATTATGATTTAGCTTCTGTTGCAACACCAATTACAACAGATCCAAGTGAAACTGTAAGTGGTTACTCTTCAGAAGGTGATGATAATACTTTAGGTTATAAAAATGAAAAAGTCGATGCATTAATTAAAAAAGGAATTGAAACTGTAGATATTGAGAAACGTAAACCAATTTACAAAGAACTGTACAAAGAACTAAGTGATGATCCGCCAGTAATTTTATTAAATTATCGTAGAATCATCACAGCTTACAATGGAAACATTAAAGGAATTGACCCGGAGAAGTATGACAGTATTAGTTCGAACTCACCGGTATTATCTATTGAAAAATAACGAGAAGAATGTATAAGTAGAAGACATTTTTTCATTCGGCTAGTAATATGCTGATTCGAAAAAATGTTCTTCTATTTTAAGCATAAGATTGGAGAGAAAAAGGGTGAAAACGTATATCGTTCGTAGGTTGTTACAAATGATTCCTACACTTTTGGGAACGTCAGTTGTTATTTTCTTCCTGTTCGCGCTTCTTCCAGGGGATTATATTGATTCGAATCCTAAGATTACACCGCAAAGGGCGGAAGAGCTTCGGGAATTGTACGGATTAAATAAGCCAATTGTTGAACGCTATTTTCACTGGCTAGGTAATGCGTTACAAGGAGACTTTGGTTTTTCACTTCAATATCAAGAACCTGTAACATCACTATTAAATAAATTTATTTGGAACTCTTTTATTGTAGCAATTGTTGCATTGTTTTTTATTTGGCTAATCGCACTTATTATCGGTGTATTTTCAGCGACAAAACAACATTCTTTATTCGATAAGCTTGTAACAATTGGTATCTTTGCAGCAATGTCATTTCCTTCATTTTTTATAGGTCTGTTTCTAATTAAGGTGTTCGCAGTTGATCTTAAGTTATTGCCAATAGGTGGAATGATTGATGTTGGTAGTAATTCAACTGGATTCGCTTATGTGATAGAAGTTGCGAAGCATATGGTTTTACCGGTATTTATTTTGACTCTTCTTGGTGTGGGCTCATTAACTCGCTACTTTAGAACGAGTATGTTAGAGGTTGTAAGACAAGATTACATACGAACGGCACGAGCAAAAGGGTTAAAAGAGAAGACTGTTATTTATAAACATGCATTAAAAAATGCCATTTTACCGGCTATTACATTGCTTGCGTTTGAGTTACCTGGATTGTTTTCTGGAGCAATTATTATTGAACAAATTTTTAACTGGCCAGGGATTGGCGGTATTCAATTGGAAGCACTAAATTTTCGTGATTATACAGTATTGATGGCATTTACGATGTTTCTTTCTTGTTTAACAATCGTTTCAAACTTTTTCGCAGATATCGTATATGCAGTTGTTGATCCGCGAATTCGGTTGAAGTAAGGGGGGAAAGAAATGGAGACTGTTACAGTAATTAAAGAGAAGAAAGAAAAAAAGAGAAGAAAAAATGAATCATCGCCATGGCGACAAGCTCTTAAACGGATAAAGAAAAATAAGATGGCGCTCGTAGGATTGTATGCATTAATTTTTATGTTTATATTTTGTTTTATCGGTCCGTTCTTTTCACCGTATGCATCAGGGAAAATACAAGTTGCGTTAATTAATAAACCACCTAGTTTTTCTCATTGGCTTGGTACAGATCAATTAGGAAGAGATATTTTAACGAGACTTATGCAAGCGGGACGAATTTCATTAACGATTGGCCTAGCTTCAATGGTTTTATCGGTGATACTAGGAGCTGTATTAGGAGCTATCGCAGGTTTTTATCGTGGCATCGTTGATAATATTATTATGCGGCTTGCCGATATTTTAATGTCGATGCCAGGATTACCATTACTTATTATAATGGGGGCAATTTTATCAGAGTGGAAAGTACCATCTGGTTATCGTCTGTATGTCATTATGATTATTTTAAGTTTAGTAGGTTGGCCGGGGCTTGCACGTCTTGTAAGAGGTCAAATTTTATCACTTAGAGAGCAGGCGTTTATGCAAGCTGCTGATGTACTAGGAATAAAAGATTACCGGAAAATTATATATCACTTAATTCCTAATGTTTTACCAATATTAATTGTTGTATCCACATTAGGCGTTGCGGGTTCTATTTTAGGGGAATCTGCACTAAGCTATTTAGGTCTCGGCGTCGTTCCACCTACACCATCATGGGGGAATATGATTAGCGCAGCTAACTCATTACTTGATTTCCAAAAGCGCCCATGGTTATGGATTCCGCCTGGTTTCGCAATCTTTATAACAGTTGTATCCATTAATTTACTTGGTGATGCACTTCGTGATGCGTTAGATCCAAAGATGAGACGGTAGGTGAAAAGGTATGAGTAAAGCGGTAGTAGAGCTGAAAGATTTACAAACACACTTTCAGACAGAAGAAGGAACAGTAAAAGCTGTGAATCATGTTAGTTTTACAGTTCGAGAAGGTGAAACTGTTTGTGTTGTAGGCGAATCAGGTTGCGGGAAAAGTGTAACGGCTTTATCTATTATGGGACTTATTGCTGAATCCGGCAGTGTAGTAGGTGGAGATATTTTATATGAAGGAAAAAGTCTTTTAGGAATGAAAGAGAAAGAGCTTCGTAGTTTACGAGGGAATGATATTGCGATGATTTTCCAAGAACCGATGACATCGCTGAATCCGGTCTTCACTGTAGGGGAACAAATTGTAGAGACGTTAAGGGAACATGAATTACTTAGTAAAAATGAAGCATATAAGAAGGCAATTGAGTTAATTCGTAAAGTCGGCATAGCTCGTGCGGATGAAATCGTCCATTCTTATCCACACGAACTGAGCGGTGGTATGTTACAACGTATTATGATTGCTGTTGCACTTAGTTGTAATCCTAAGTTATTAATTGCTGATGAACCGACAACGGCTCTTGATGTTACGATTCAAGCTCAAATATTAGACTTATTAAGACAAGTAAAAGAGGAATTTAAAACATCTATTTTATTAATTACACATGATTTAGGTGTTGTAGCAGAGATGGCTGATTACGTTGTCGTTATGTATGGCGGGAAAGTTATTGAAGAAGCACCAGTACTAGAAATATTCCAAAATCCGAAACACCCGTATACGAAAGGGTTGTTGAAGTCAAAACCAGTGATGGGAAAACGAATAGATAAACTATATTCTATTCCAGGGCAAGTTCCTAATTTAGTTGGTTTGGATGAATTCTGCTACTTCAGCGGTCGTTGTGAGCATTGTATGGAAATATGTAAAGAAGAAGCACCGAATCTAAATGTGCATGATGAGAATCATAAAGTAGCTTGCTGGTTATATGAGGAGCGTGCGGAACAATGAGTGAACCATTATTAGAAGTAAAAAACTTAAAAACATATTTTCCGATTAAAGGCGGCATATTTAGTAGAACGATTGGACATGTAAAAGCAGTTGATGGAGTAAGCTTTACTATTAATAAAGGCGAAGTATTTGGTCTCGTTGGTGAATCAGGAAGTGGAAAAACGACGATAGGAAAAACAATTTTACGTCTCGTCCAAAAAACGGAGGGAGAAGTGAAATTTAAAGGACACGATGTTCATTCTCTATCAAAAGAGGAATTAAGAAAACATCGTCCTAATATGCAGCTTGTGTTTCAAGATCCATTTAGCTCATTAAATCCGAGAATGAGAATTGGAGAGGCACTTGGTGAGCCGATGTTGGCTCACGGATTAGCGACGAAAGAAAATGTTCGTGAAAAAGTAACGGAAGTATTAGAGTTATGTGGCTTAGCCCCATATCATATTGACCGGTACCCTCATGAATTTTCTGGTGGACAACGTCAACGTATCGTTATCGCAAGGGCTATGGTATTAAACCCAGAATTTATTGTAGCTGATGAACCTGTGGCAGCACTAGATGTATCTATTCAAGCACAGATCATTAATTTATTTAGTGAGTTACAGGAGAAAAAGGGACTATCTTATTTATTCATTTCACATGATTTAAGTGTAGTCGAACATTTATGTACGAAAATCGGGATTATGTATTTAGGAACGATTGTGGAGACAGCGCCGCGTGATGAGTTATTTACGAATCCACTTCATCCGTATACAAAAGCATTGTTATCGGCTGTGCCAATACCAGATCCAACAGTGAAGCGAGAGAGAATCATACTAGAGGGTGACATTCCAAGTCCAGCGAATCCACCTTCGGGGTGTCGTTTTCATACACGTTGCCCGTTTGCAACAGATATTTGTAAACAAACGGTACCTGAATTTCGTAATGTTGGTGAGGAGCATTTTGTTGCTTGCCATCATGTATAAAAGAAAAAGACTCTTTCAAATAGAAAGAGTCCTTTTTTTATTTACTAGATGAAGTTTGTTTCAATACAAATTGCTCGATTGCATGAGCAACACCATGTTCATTATTTGTTAATGTTACAACATCACATAGTTTTTTTACATCTTCTTCAGCATTTCCCATTGCAACTGATAAACCAGCTACTTCTAACATGGGTACATCGTTAAAATTGTCACCGATAGCAACTGTATCTTCAATTGGTATATTAAAATGGGCTGCCATTTGTTTCAGTCCATTTCCTTTATGTCCATTCTTATCCATAATTTCTAAATTAGTAGGAGCAGATGCCGTAACTGAAATATCAGTGTCTTCTTGTAACATGCTTAATAGCTGTGCACGATGTGCTGCATTAAATGTCAAAATGAAAAATTTAGATATTTCTAATTCTGGATTATTTACAACATCTTCAATTTTTTGGAAATCAGTAATTAAGTTTGATTTCTTTTGTTTTTCTGTAATTCTTTCAAGTTCCTCAAGCGTAACATCTAGTGCATGCTTGTTTTCTTCGAACGCTTGCATAACTTGATCTTGCCATGTATATGGAGAATAAACTCCTTTATTCGTATATAGCTTATATGGAAAACCCTCAGATTCTAGTAATTTTGCAAGCTTGTATACTTTATCGTTTTGTAAACAACGCGAGTTAATTACCTTTCCATCCACATAAACAATTGCCCCATTGCTTGCTCCAACTGGAAGACATAGTTTATATTCTTCCAATAATTTTAAAGCATCCTCTTTTGCGCGACCAGAACAAATCATGACAATATGACCAGCCTCTTTTGCAGTTTGGATAGCTTGTAAGTTCTCTTTGGAGATCTCAAGATTAGATGATAGTAGTGTACCATCCATATCTAATGCGATTAATTTCAAAATGACCACCTCTTTGTTTTTATTATACATATTTATATAGAGGAAACATATAAACTTATCTTGGAAAGATTGTATTTTATCTAGCACGAACAGTTAGTAAAAGCTTGATAGATTCCAACGTGTTCATTTAAACATGCACTTTAATTTGTAACAAAAGTAGAGGTAAGTATGGGTATATTTCGTTATGTGACTGTAATATTACAATAACGTTACAAACTTCAACTTAGTAGAAAGTGCATTAAAACAAGGTTTTTAAAGGGGGTTATAAAAAAACGTAAAAAAAGTGTAATAAAATTTACGTAATTATATTGCAACGTAACAATAGTTATGTTACATTAATGTTACAAACGTTACGTTATTAAATTTAATGTAACGCTAACATAAAAACTATGAAATAAACATTTCTTAGAAATTACATATAGATAACTTATTAAAAGGAGGATACATAAAATGAAAGAGCAAGTATTACAAGTAACAAAAGGTGACTTCGTAGGATCAGCAAGTGGAGCGGTAGTATTAACAGCATTAATCGTATTTCTATCAAGCGTATTAGTATAATAGAGGCTTTGTAATAAAAGAAAAAGAGAGGAGAATGCAAAATGAAAGAGCAAGTATTACAAGTAACAAAAGGTGACTTCGTAGGATCAGCAAGTGGGGCAGTAGTATTAACAGCGTTAATCGTATTTCTATCAAGCGTATTAGTATAATAGAAGCTTTGTAACAAAAAACAAATGAAGGGAGAATGAAAGATATGAAAGAGCAAGTATTACAAGTAACAAAAGGTGACTTCGTAGGATCAGCAAGTGGAGCAGTAGTATTAACAGCATTAATCGTATTTCTATCAAGTGTATTAGTATAATAGAGGCGTTGTAATAAAAGAAAAAGAGAGGAGAATGCAAAATGAAAGAGCAAGTATTACAAGTAACAAAAGGTGACTTCGTAGGATCAGCAAGTGGAGCAGTAGTATTAACAGCGTTAATCGTATTTCTATCAAGTGTATTAGTATAATAGAAGTTTTAAATTATACAAAATGAAAGGAGAATGAGGAATATGAACAGTGAACAAGTGTTACAAGTAACAAAAACAGATTTATTAGGATCATTAGGTGGAGCGGTAGTATTAACATCATTTATTCTATTCCTTGCAAATGTATTAGTATGAGACATATAAATACAATCATTCAAAAAAAATAAAGACTCTAGCATATTAGTAAGTAGTTAATATGTTGGGGTCTTTTTTGTTTTCTTCTATATATCCCTCCAAGTATGAATAGCCTCCCTTTATTTTAAAGAGAAAAAAGTCGAATTTTATATGTAAGAAAAAAAGAGGAATTTGACAGAAAAGATAGAAAATTTTAAAGGTCAGAATTTGTTAGCTTGCTAACTAATTTCTATCAATTGATGTTGGAAGCGTTTTCGGTTGGTTTTAAGTATGGACCATTTAATCTATTTACAGGGGGATGAGGATTTTATGAAACAAAAATCTATGGATACGCTAGCTGCACAAATGGAGGACTTTTTTCCAGTACGTGATGTAGATCATTTAGAATTTTACGTAGGAAATGCAAAGCAATCAAGTTATTACCTTGCGAGAGCATTCGGATTCAAAATTGTGGCTTACTCTGGATTGGAAACTGGTAACCGTGAAAAGGTATCTTATGTTCTTGTGCAAAAAAATATGCGTTTTGTTGTGTCTGGAGCTTTAAGTAGCGACAATCGTATTGCAGAGTTTGTAAAGACTCATGGTGATGGCGTAAAAGATGTGGCGTTACTTGTTGACGATGTTGATAAAGCATACTCGGAAGCAGTGAAACGTGGTGCCGTCGCAATTGCTCCACCTGTAGAGTTAACAGACGAGAACGGTACATTGAAGAAAGCAGTTATTGGTACGTATGGTGATACAATTCACACGCTTGTAGAGCGTAAAAATTATAAAGGAACATTTATGCCAGGGTTCCAAAAGGTCGAGTTTAATATTCCATTTGAAGAGTCAGGCTTAATCGCTGTAGACCACGTAGTTGGTAATGTCGAAAAAATGGAAGAGTGGGTTAGTTATTACGAGAACGTTATGGGCTTTAAACAAATGATCCATTTTGATGATGATGATATTAGTACAGAGTATTCAGCGCTAATGTCGAAAGTTATGACAAATGGAAGTCGTATTAAGTTCCCTATTAATGAGCCAGCAGATGGAAAGAGAAAATCACAAATTCAAGAATATCTAGAGTTCTACAATGGAGCAGGTGTACAACATCTTGCTTTATTAACGAGTGACATTGTTAAAACAGTTGAAGCACTTCGTGCAAATGGTGTGGAGTTCTTAGATACACCAGATACTTATTATGATGAGTTAAGTGCACGAGTTGGAAAAATTGATGAGGAAATTGATAGGTTAAAAGAATTAAAGATTTTAGTAGATCGCGATGATGAAGGATACTTACTACAAATCTTTACGAAACCAATTGTAGATCGTCCAACTTTATTTATTGAAATCATTCAACGTAAAGGTTCTCGCGGATTTGGAGAAGGGAACTTTAAAGCATTATTCGAATCGATTGAAAGAGAACAAGAGCGTCGCGGAAATTTATAAAATTGATATCCACCAGCAAAAATTCTTTTGTTGGTGGAAATTTCATTTTCATAGGGAGGAATCATGATGAAATTTGTTACATTTCGTCTTCCTTCGAAAGAAATGCGAGCTGGATGGCTTGAAGGTGACAAAGTAATTGATATGAATCTTGCTAGTAATGGGAAATTACCTTCTTCTATGTTCGCCTTTTTAGAGAAAGCGGATGAGTATGTAGAAGTATTGCGTAAGATTAAGAATCCAGAAAAGGGTATATATGCCTTAGAGGAAGTACAATTAGCGGCGGCAATTCCTAATCCGAGTAGTATTCGGGATTTTTACGCGTTTGAACAGCATGTAAAAACGGCTCGTGGCCGAAGAGGGCTAGATGTTGTACCTGAATGGTACGATTTTCCGGTTTTTTATTTTACGAACCATCGTGCTGTAATTGGTCCGGATGATTTTGTAATCTCTCCGAATAAATCTAAAAAACTTGATTATGAGTTAGAGATTGCTTGCGTAATTGGGAAAGAAGGAAGAAATATTTCTCGTGAGCAAGCAGAAGAATACATTTTTGGTTATTGTATTATGAACGACTGGAGTGCAAGGGACTTACAAGCAACAGAAATGAAGGTAGGACTCGGTCCGGCAAAAGGAAAAGATTTTGCAACTTCATTAGGAGCATACCTTGTTACGAAAGAGGAACTAGATGTTTATCGTAACGGTGACCGTTATGAGTTAGAAATGACTGCGCATGTAAATGGAAAGCTATTATCAAAGGGGAAATTCCAAGATATTTACTATACATTTGCTGAAATGATTGAACGTGCTTCGGAAGACGTTACGTTATATCCAGGTGATGTGATTGGTTCTGGGACAGTAGGAACAGGGTGTATTTTAGAACTGGGTACGGAAGAGTGGCTGCAAGATGGAGATGTTGTAGAACTTACGATTACTGGTTTAGGTACATTACGTAATACGGTCAAAAAAGAAAAGGAAGCAGGTGATGAGCATGTTTTATCGTCACATGGGGGAGCTACCTCATAAACGACATGTACAATTCCGTAAAAAAGATGGATCACTTTATCGTGAACAGGTAATGGGAACGAAAGGTTTTTCTGGTACGCAGTCTATTTTGTATCATCATTATATGCCAACAGAAGTAGGGCATGCGGCACTATCGCATTCTTGTCAGCTACAGTATGAAGAGGATGTTGCACTTTCTCATCGTCACTTCCGCACGAAAGAAAATAAAAAAAGTGGTGATGCAGTAAGTGGGAGAAACTTCATACTTGGAAATGAAGATTTATTAATCGGAGTAGTGAGTCCAACAGAGAAAATGGATTATTTCTATCGTAATGGTGATGGTGATGAAATGTTGTTTGTTCATTATGGAACAGGGAAAATTGAAACGATGTTTGGAACGATTCACTATAGAAAAGGTGATTATGTAACGATTCCAATCGGAACAATCTATCGTGTTATTCCAGATGAAGGCGAGACTAAGCTTCTTGTTGTAGAGGCAAATAGCCAAATTACAACGCCACGTCGCTATCGCAATGAATACGGACAATTGTTAGAGCATAGTCCGTTTTGTGAGAGAGATATTCGTGGTCCTGAAAAATTAGAGACATATGATGAAAAAGGTGAGTTTGTCGTAATGACAAAGTCGAGGGGCTATATGCACAAGCATGTTTTAGGGCATCATCCTTTAGATGTAGTTGGATGGGATGGCTATTTATATCCGTGGGTCTTTAATGTAGAGGACTTTGAACCAATCACAGGTCGTATTCATCAGCCACCTCCCGTACATCAAACGTTCGAGGGTCACAATTTCGTTATTTGTTCTTTCGTACCACGTTTATATGATTATCATCCAGAATCTATTCCAGCTCCGTACTATCACAGTAATGTAAATAGTGATGAAGTCCTTTACTATGTGGAAGGTAACTTTATGAGCCGGAAGGGTGTGGAAGAAGGTTCTATTACACTTCATCCGAGCGGTATTCCTCATGGACCGCACCCTGGGAAAACAGAGGCAAGTATAGGGAAAAAGGAAACGCTTGAATTAGCTGTTATGATAGATACATTCCGTCCGCTTCGTATTGTAAAACAAGCACATGAAACCGAAGATGAAAAGTATATGTATAGCTGGATTGAAGAAGGTTCACATACTGTGAAATAGATAAAAAGAGGCGTGCTCGATAAAGGAGCATGCCTCTTTTATGGAATCGACATGTATAATAATACCAAAAAAAGTTATGGAAAGATATATAGAAAGAATGATAAGGACGGTGTATATTCCTAAGAATTTCTGCTTATTTCGACAGGAATTATTGCGAGGAATTTTAGTTTGAAAATTTGTATTTTTCTGATTCTATATATAATATAATTGTTGGGGAACAAAGGGGGGGACTTATGAAAAATACGTGGCGTGAGTTAAGGGAGATGGACCGTAACGTATGGATTCGGTTTATTGGCGAGACGTTAAATGGAATTGCGATGATGATGTTGATGCCTTTTTTTGCATTATATTTAAAAGATAAGGTTGATTCATTATTACAGGTTGGAGTTATTATGGCGCTTTCTCCAATTGCTGCAAGCTTCGGATCAATTATAGGGGGAAGAATTGCTGATATATATGGAAGAAAGCCGATCATGATATTTTCGATGACGAGTAATGCGGTATTCATGCTCGGTTTTTTATTTATAGAAGGATTTATTCCGTATGCGATTTTATCTGTTTTTTTAGGGTTAAGTAATTCGCTATTTCATCCAGCTGCATCAGCGATGGTTGCAGATGTAACAAAGCCAGAAAAAAGAACAGAAGCATATGGTTTATTACGAATGGGGCACAATATAGGTGCTGCAATCGGCCCAATAATGGGGGCTTCAGTAGTTATGTTGTCGAAGAACCTTGTATTTATTATCGCTTCGTCTACGATGTTATTTTATGCATTACTTGTATTCATACTTATTCAAGAGACAATGCCAAAGAATACGAATAAAGAAGAGGGTAACGAAAAGGAATCAGGAGCAGTGTGGAAAATTGTATTGCGAGATAAGGCACTCATGATTTATTTATTAGCAGGTATCATTATTTCGATGGGATTTTCTCAAACAGAAGGCATGTTGCCATTGCACTTTGATAATGAAATGAAAGATATTTTTGGAACTAACAATCCATACCCATATTTAATGGCTTTAAACGGACTATTAGTTGTGTTGTTCCAGTTTCAAATTTCAAAATGGGCCACGGATAAACCTGTCGGAAAGACGATGTTATATGGTGCATGTTTGTTCGGGATTGGTTTGTTTTTTATAGGCTGGTTACCGAAGTGGTTTGGAGGATTAGATACAAATGCTACCGTTATTTTAATTACATTAATGTTCGTTTATGCCATATATACGTTAGGTGAGATGATTATGTCGCCTGTACAGATGACGTTTGTAGCGAATTTGTCCCCTGAGCATTTGAGAGGGACTTATATGGGAGCTGCAAGTTTACAGTGGATTACAGGAAGTGCATTCGGTCCACTTCTTGGAGGTTTTTTACTAGATCGATTACTTGGCCACTTTCTATTTACAATTTTAGCTATAGGATGTGTAGTTGCAGGTGTTGTATATGTTTCTTTAGATCGTCTCGTTGAACAAAGGCAAAAAAGCAAACTGACTAAACAATCTTCTTAATAAGTAGATGATATACACAAAAAGGGGATTTCTACATATTCTAGGTACATAACTAGATTGAGTTGCCATTTTATATATTTACGAAGAAATTTAAGTAGAAAAAGTATAGAAAACCAATAAGTGGTGTCATTTATTTATTTGTGGAAGTTACATTTTATTTCAAATAGGAACTACCTATTTTTATAAAAAGTGCTAAAATAGAAAAATGAAAACAATTGGTTAGGGTGATTTCAGTGACAAAAATTAAATTAGGTTTATTATATGGTGGAAAATCAGCTGAGCATCAAGTTTCGCTACAAACGGCTCTTGCTGCTATTAAAGCATTAAATCAAGATAAATTCGAGATTCATCCAATTTATATTACAGAACAAGGTCAATGGGTGCGCGGTGAGCGTATTGAAGGTGAAGTAACAGATGTTGAAGTTCTAAAAATGAGCGGTGCAGAAAATGCGATTTCTCCGTTATCATTAAGCACAGAAATCATTCCATCTGCAGCTTCTGAGGAAAATGCTATCGACGTTATTTTCCCACTATTACATGGACCAAATGGTGAAGATGGAACGGTTCAAGGATTATTAGAATTAATGAACATTCCTTATGTAGGGAATGGTGTTCTAGCATCTGCTGCTGGTATGGATAAAGTTGTTATGAAAAACATCTTTGCAGAAGCTGGATTGAAACAAGCAAAATATGCATCATTCATTCGTAGCGCATGGGAAAAAGATCGTGAAACAGCATATGAAAAAGTAGAAGAAGTATTAGGATATCCTTGCTTCGTAAAACCAGCAAACCTTGGTTCAAGTGTTGGTATTAATAAGTGTAAAAATCGCGAAGAACTTGAGAATGCATTTGAAGAGGCGTTCCAATTTGACCGTAAAATTATTGTAGAAGAAAATATTGTTGGACGTGAAGTAGAAGTTGGTGTACTAGGTAATGATGAGCCGAAATGTTCAGTTGTAGGTGAAATCGTACCGAAAAAAGACTTCTATGATTATAAGTCGAAATACATCGATGGAGATACAGCGTTAATTATTCCAGCTGAAATGACAGAAGAAGAGTCTAATGTCATTAAGCGAGATGCGATTATTGCATTCCAATCGTTAGATGGTGCTGGCTTAACAAGAGCTGATTTCTTCTTAACGAAAGATGGAGAAGTATATATTAACGAAGTGAATACGATGCCAGGATTTACGCCGTTTAGTATGTTCCCTCTATTATGGCAACATACTGGATTACCGTATCCGGAATTAATTGAAGAGCTAATCAATTTAGCAATTGCGCGTCACGAGGAAAAACAAAAAATTAAATATACAATCTAACAAAAAAGGAGGAGGCACTATTCGCAGGAATAGTGCTTCCTCTATGTAAGGAGTGTTTTCATGATAAATCGAACGTTAAAACAAGTAGAACAGATGGTAAATGGTACGGGATTAGCAGAGCAATATGAGGGAATTACTATACAAGGAGTATCTATTGATACGAGAAAAATTGAAAAGGGAAACTTATATGTTCCAATTCAAGGTGAACGTTTCGATGGACATGCTTTTGTAGAAAAAGCTGTTGAAAATGGAGCTGTGGCGACATTATGGATGAAAGATGTAGCAAATCCACCAGAGAATCTTCCAGTTATTATTGTAGAAGACACGCTATCGGCATTACAAATGTTAGCGAAAAATTATCGCGATCAATTGGATGTGAAAGTTATTGGTGTGACAGGTAGTAACGGTAAAACATCTACAAAAGATATTGTAACAAGTCTTCTTGCGACTAAATTCAAAGTTCAAAAAACAGAAGGAAACTTCAATAACCATATCGGGTTACCTCTTACTATTTTAAATTTAGAGGAAAATACAGAAGTAGCTGTATTAGAAATGGGTATGTCAAGCCGAGGGGAAATTGAATTCTTATCTAAGTTAGCACGTCCAAATGCAGCTATCATTACGAACATTGGTGAGGCACATTTAATGGACTTAGGCTCTCGTGAGGCGATTGCTGAAGCGAAATTAGAAATTGTAACAGGATTACAAGAAGGTGGAGTATTCGTATATAACGGAGATGAGCCATTATTAACAAATCGTGTTCCTGAAATGAATTTAATAGCTGAAACAGTTACATTTGGTGACGCTAGAGCAAATGATTACTATCCAACGACTGTAACATTACAGGCAACTGGGACACACTTTAAAATGAACAGAGAAGAAAATATTTCATTCTATCTACCGGTATTAGGAAAACACAATGTGTATAATACGCTTGCTTCAATGGCAATTGCGAAACATTTCGGTGTAACGTGGGAAGAGATGAAAGAAGGTTTAGTGACACTTCAAATGACGGGCATGCGTATGGAGATTGTAAAAACAAATAGTGGTTTAACAATTATCAATGATGCTTATAATGCAAGTCCAACGGCTATGGAAGCAGCATTCCATTTAATGAATGGCTTAGATGGATTTGCTAAAAAGATTGTTGTACTCGGTGATATGTTAGAGCTTGGAAATCAAGAGGTACAGTTTCATTATGAGGTAGGTAAATTAATCGATCCAGCAAAAATTTCATATGTGTTCACATATGGTAAATTAGGGGCTCAAATTGCTGAAGGAGCGAAAATTAATTTTCCTAATGAACGTGTAAAAGCGTATGATAATAAAGAAGAGTTAGTAAAAGAGTTGCAAGCAGTAGTCGATGCGAAAGATGTGGTATTAATAAAAGCATCTCGCGGTATGAAATTGGAAGAAGTAATTACGATGTTGAAATAATTGGTGTATATAAATAGGGATGATAGCTGCGAAAATAGAAGAAACTTATAATAAGCGCTTACAGTAAATATAAAAAAATAAAAGTGAAGAAAAAAACTCTGAATATGAAAATAAGGTAACAGTTGGGTTTGCTTTTTACACATACAAAACTTATAATTGATAAAGTGTAATAACGTTTAGAAGTATTTTCGCGAAGAATATACGCCCGTTTATATACGTGAGCATTCAGGAAAAGGGCTTTTCCGCAAATTCGGAAAACGCCTTTTTTTAAATGATAAGTATAGGATAGAAAAGGAGAAGTAACATTGACAACATTTCGAGAATTAGGATTAAGTGAGTCTTTACTGCAATCTGTTGAAAGTATGGGCTTTGAAGAGGCTACGCCGATTCAAGCTGAAACAATTCCACATGCATTGCAAGGTAAAGATATTATTGGGCAAGCACAAACAGGTACAGGGAAAACAGCAGCATTCGGATTACCACTATTAGACAAAGTGGATACAAATAAAGAATCAGTACAAGGTATTGTTATCGCGCCAACGCGTGAATTAGCAATTCAAGTTGGAGAAGAGCTATACAAAATTGGTAAACATAAACGCGTTCGTATTTTACCAATCTATGGTGGTCAAGATATTAACCGCCAAATTCGTGCTCTAAAAAAACACCCACACATTATTGTTGGTACGCCGGGTCGTATTTTAGATCATATTAACCGTAAAACACTTCGCTTACAAAACGTAGAGACAGTTGTTCTTGACGAAGCGGATGAAATGTTAAACATGGGCTTCATTGAAGATATTGAAGCGATTTTAACAGATGTGCCAGAAACGCATCAAACATTATTATTCTCAGCAACAATGCCAGATCCAATCCGTCGTATTGCTGAGCGTTTCATGACTGAGCCTCAACACATTAAAGTAAAAGCAAAAGAAGTAACAATGCCAAACATTCAGCAGTTCTATTTAGAAGTGCAAGAAAAGAAAAAGTTTGACGTGTTAACACGCTTACTAGATATTCAATCTCCAGAACTTGCAATCGTATTCGGTCGCACAAAGCGTCGTGTTGATGAATTATCAGAAGCATTAAACTTACGTGGTTATGCTGCAGAAGGTATCCATGGTGATTTAACACAGGCGAAACGTATGTCTGTACTACGTAAATTTAAAGAAGGTTCTATCGAAGTTCTTGTTGCAACAGACGTTGCTGCACGTGGTCTTGATATTTCAGGCGTAACACACGTATATAACTTCGATATCCCACAAGATCCAGAATCATACGTTCACCGTATCGGCCGTACTGGTCGTGCAGGTAAAAAAGGTATTGCAATGCTATTTGTAACACCACGTGAATCAGGACAATTAAAAAATATCGAGCGTACAACAAAACGTAAAATGGACCGTATGGATGCACCGACACTTGACGAGGCACTAGAAGGTCAACAACGTTTAATCGCTGAAAAACTTCAAAGCACAATTGAAAATGATAACTTATCATACTACAAGCGTATTGCAGAAGAAATGTTAGAAGAGAACGACTCTGTAACAGTAGTAGCTGCTGCTTTAAAAATGATGACAAAAGAGCCAGATACAACTCCAATCGCTTTAACATCAGAACCACCAGTTGTTTCAAGAGGTGGCGGTTCTAAAAAACGCGGCGGTAACGGAGGCGGATACCGTGATGGTAACCGTAATCGTAGTCGTGACGGACGCGGCGGTGGCGATGGTCGTAACCGTGATCGTAACCGTGATGGACGCGGCGGTGGCGATGGCCGTAACCGTGATCGCAATCGTGATGGTGGTAACCGTGATCGTAATCGTGATGGCGGTAGCCGTGGTCGTAAAGGCGAAGGTCAAGGTCGTCCTGGATCTTCAAATGGACGTGGCGAAAGAAAACATCATAGCCGTCCACAAGCTTAATACAAAAGAGAATGCCCTTTGCTGGCATTCTCTTTTTTTATTTCTGTAATTGTACATACTACATAATAACTTGTGTAGAAAAGAGGTGCTACATGCTTGTAAGACTTGGGTATGTTGCAATGAGTGTACATTTGAAAAACGCATCTCCATCTCAAACGATGACATATGCGCAGTTTCAACGAATTGATGATCGAGAAGCTGCAATTCGTAAACTCGAAAGAATTGCTAATTCGAATTTAGAAAATTGTTTACGGTTATTAAAGCATAATAGAGGACATGATATATCTTTCTTTCGGCTTAGTTCCAAGCTTGTTCCTTTAGCGAATCATGAGGATTTGTTAGATTGGAATTATATTCGCCCCTTAAAAGAAAATTTAAAAATGCTAGGTGATTACGCCATTCGAATGAATATGCGTATTGATTTCCATCCAGATCATTTTGTTGTGCTGAATTCACCTGACGAGAAAATTTTTAAACAATCTGTAAAGACATTGCAGATGCATAAAAAATTATTAAAAGGTATGGGAATTGAACATAAGCAACGATGCGTATTACACGTGGGCGGGGGTTATAACGATAAGGAACTCGCATTAGAACGCTTTATAGAAAATTGGTCAAGTGTTCCAAGAGGTATTCAAGAGATGATCATATTAGAAAATGATGATACGACCTTTTCTTTAGAAGAAACATTATATTTAGGTGAAAAGTTAGATATTCCAGTCGTGTTTGATTTGCATCACCATATAATGAATCATGATCGAGAAGATTGGTATGAAGATTGGGCGCGTGTTGTACATACGTGGGAATCGTCTTTGTTACCAGTGAAAATGCATATTTCTAGTCCTAGAGAAGGAAAAGATCCGAGAGCGCATGCGGACTTTATTGATGTAGATACTTTTTTATCTTTTTTAAAAAAGATAAAGGGAAGTGTTCCGCAAATTGATTGTATGATTGAGGCGAAGAAGAAGGATGAGTCTTTATTTCAACTCATGAGAGATTTAAGTAAACAAACAGATGTAGAAATTATCGATGGTGCGAGCTTTTATATTAAATAAGCTCTGCACCATCGAATTTTTTTGCCCCGCTATTTGCGAGCGGTAAGACTCCCGCCTCAAAATTTGGTGAATATGAGAGGAGGGGGAGGTGGGCTGCCCGTAAAACCTCCACTGATTAAAGCTTCATTTTATTAATAAAGGAGTGCAAATACCACCAATGATTAATCCTGTTAAATGGCTTATAGGGTTAGCGGAGGGATTGAAGAAAGTGAATAGTAGTAATATACATATTGTGATTGAAAAAATAGCAATGTCTCTTGGATTGGAAGAACGATATCGACTATACAATAGAAATAATTGTGCACCTAGCAATCCAAAAATGCCACCAGATGCTCCGGCATGAATATATTCAAGAGGCATAATAAGATAAGAAGAGATATTTCCAAGAATGCCAGAAAGGAAAAAAATAATGATGAAAGAAAAGTGCCCTAGTTGTTTTTCAATAGAAGAGCCAAGTACAAATAAACAAATACTATTAGAAAGGAAATGTTGTAAGTCTGCATGTACAAGTAAGGAAGTTATGAGACGCCACCATTCTCCTTTAGCGATATATTCATTGTAGGATGCCATGGGAACGAGAGAAAGGTCGCCTAACATAATCATGACTAATTGTATGAGAAGTAAAGTGATGACGATTGGTTGTAAGGAAATGCGGGCAGAAGGTATTAGCATGTTGTTAGTATCACTCCTTTTGCATCAGAAAGATTCTCTGTTATTCTTACAATATGAAAAAAGAAAGCTAAATAGAAGAAGGGGAATGTGAAATGATTGTAGGGATTGGAATCGATATTATCGAATTGAATCGAATTGAAAAAATGCTAGATGGAAAACTTAAATTTATGGAGCGTATTTTAACTGAAAGTGAACGGAATGTTGCTAAGGAACTGAAGGGAAGTCGTCTTACAGAGTTTGTAGCGGGAAGGTTTGCAGCGAAAGAGGCGTATTCAAAAGCGGTAGGGACTGGTATCGGGAAAGAAGTAAGTTTTTTAGATATTGAAGTAAGAAATGATGATAGAGGTAAGCCGATTCTTGTTACAAGTACAGAGCATATTGTTCATTTATCAATTAGTCATAGTAAGGAATTTGCTGTTGCTCAAGTGGTTTTAGAAAGCTCGTCAAGCTAGTCTGCATATTTTATATCTTTGTCTCATATATTTGTGGTAGCGATAAGGAAGGTACATCTTCCACTCATTTATAGGGGCAAAGGGGCTGAAGTGATGAAAAGGCGTCTGTTTTTAGTTCTTGTCGGTTTATTAACCGTTTTTGTGTTGGCCGGTTGTATGGAAAAGAAACAAGATGATGTTGTGAGAGATTTAGAGGCGAAAGTAAAAGGGATGAAAAGTTATCAAGCTGAAGCGAAATTATCTATTAAAACAGGGAATGAGCCTCAGGAGTATAAGGTAGAAATATGGCATAAAGAGCCTTCTTTTTATCGTGTGAATTTGCAGAATGCGAAGAAAGATCAAAGCCAAATTATTTTAAGAAATGAAGAAGGGGTATTTGTATTAACGCCAGCGCTTAATAAGAGTTTCCGTTTCCAAAGTGATTGGCCTCAAAATAGTAGCCAGGCTTATTTATATGAATCCCTTGTGAGAGATATTTTGCAGGACAAGAAAAACCTTACTTTTGAAAAAACAGATAAGTATTATATTTTTAAAACAAAAACAAACTATCAACATCAAAACATGTTGCCGAAACAAGAGATTACATTGAAGAAAAGTGATTTAACACCAGTTTCGGTGAAGTTAATGGATAATGATCAAAATGTTCTTGTGAAAGTAGATTTCTCAAAAGTGAAATTTGATGCGAAATTTGATAAAGGTGCATTTGATACGAAACAAAATATGTCTAGAGCACAAGTAGATGTTCAAACAACAGCGAAAGAAGACAAACCATTTGCTATTTTGTATCCGCGTGATACGCCGCAAGGTATGGTTTTGAAAGATGAAAAAGAGTTGAAGACAGACAGTGGCAAGCGTGCGATACTCACATACACTGGAAGTAAGAAATCCTTTACTTTGATACAAGAAAAGGCAAAAGTTGCAGAGGCTTCGTCAGCGATAAGTGTGAGCGGAGAATTGGTTGATCTTGGCTTTACAATTGGGGCATTGACGAAAGATTCTTTAACGTGGTCGCATAACGGAGTAGAATATATGCTCGTGTCTAAAGGTTTAGAGCCGAAGGAGCTATTAATGGTTGCTCGTTCAGTTACAGAGAAGCAAGTGAAGTAAACTTCTTAGACGTGGTGATATATGTGCACCACGTCTTTTCTTAGTTTGAAGGGTGGATTTCATAAAAGAAGCATATAAAAGAATAAGCTTCGCATATCGTGTATAAGGAAGTGTATTTATGGAAGAAGCACCATTTTACCGTGACACTTGGGTGGAAGTGGATTTAGATGCGATTTATAACAATATTACACATATTAAAAATTTCATTCCAAGTGATGTAGAGATTTTTGCTGTAGTTAAAGCGAATGCATATGGACACGATTATGTGCCGGTAGCTAAAACGGCATTAGAAGCAGGGGCGACAAGGTTAGCAGTTGCCTTTTTAGATGAAGCTTTAGTGCTTCGGAGGGCTGGTATTACTGTGCCGATTTTAGTGTTAGGTCCTTCCCCGCCTCGTGATGTCAATGTAGCTGCTGAAAATGATGTAGCGTTAACTGTTTTTCAAAAAGAATGGGTGGATGAAGCAATCAAACTTTGGGATGGTTCATCTACAATGAAATACCATATTAATTTCGATAGTGGTATGGGGAGAATTGGAATACGCGAACGCAAAGAGTTAAAAGGGTTTTTAAAGAGTTTAAAAGGTGCACCATTTTTAGAATTAGAAGGAGTTTATACACATTTTGCAACAGCGGATGAGGTGGAGACTTCTTACTTTGATAAGCAATATAACACATTTTTGCAGCAGTTAAGTTGGTTGAAAGAGTTCGGAGTCGATCCTAAGTTTGTCCATACAGCTAATAGTGCTGCAACGCTACGTTTTCAAGGGATTACATTTAATGCAGTACGAATTGGCATTGCAATGTATGGGTTATCCCCGTCTGTAGAAATACGCCCTTTTTTACCGTTTAAATTAGAACCGGCGCTATCATTGCATACGAAAGTTGCTCATATTAAACAGGTGATTAAAGGGGATGGAATCAGCTATAACGTCACTTATCGGACGAAAACGGAAGAATGGATTGCAACCGTTGCAATTGGATATGCAGATGGATGGCTTAGAAGATTACAAGGATTTGAAGTGCTTATAAATGGTAAAAGGGTACCGATTGTAGGTCGAGTAACAATGGATCAATTCATGATACACCTTCCTTGTGAAGTGCCGCTTGGTACGAAAGTCACACTCATTGGAAGACAAGGTGATGAGTATATTAGTGCTACTGAAGTTGCTGAATATTCTGGGACCATTAATTATGAAATTATTGCAACGATAAGCTTTCGTGTGCCGAGAATATTCATAAGGCATGGCAAGGTTGTAGAGGTAATTAATTATTTGAATGATATATAGAAGGTAGTATGATTTGCTTCTTGTCATTTGAGAGGACTGTTCATTGGTTAAGAATAAGCTCGTTTTTGATGAGAAGCTTTTTACTTATAGTTACTTTTAACATAATTTAACGTGGATTTTGCGGAGAAACTCTTTCTTTTCTTGTTTGTAATGAGATAAAAAATAAAAGAATATGAATGTTTTGTTTGTGAATTGGAAAACATAAGCAAGGAATAAGGAAGTCTTTGCAACAGGCTCCATACAATGGTATTATTACAATAGGTGTCATATATATATTTGGGTGTGTAGTTGACGGTGGAGGTGTATTTTTGTGTCCGAATCAAGTGTAACTACTGAAATCGTGGTTCGGTTGCCAAAGCAAATGGTAACGGAATTGGACGGAATTGGAAAACAAGAGAATAAGAATCGCCATGAACTAATTTGCCAGGCAACACAACTGTTATTGCGTCAACATAAGACGAAGAAACGCTACCAACATGAATCAATGCGACGTGGGTACATTGAAATGGGAAAAATTAATCTTGGTATTGCATCTGAAGCTTTCTTAGCAGAGTATGAAGCAGCTCATACAGTAGAACGCTTAGTTAGCGGGGGGTAATATTTTGATTGTAAAACGCGGCGACGTGTATTTTGCAGACCTTTCCCCAGTTGTTGGTTCTGAGCAAGGAGGCGTTCGTCCGGTTCTTGTCATTCAAAATGACATCGGAAATCGTTTTAGTCCAACGGTGATTGTAGCGGCTATTACTGCACAGATTCAAAAAGCTAAATTACCCACTCATGTGGAAATTGATGCGAAAAAGTACGGTTTTGAGAGAGATTCTGTTATTTTACTTGAGCAGATTCGAACAATCGATAAGCAGCGCTTAACGGATAAAATCACTCACTTAGATGAAGTGATGATGATTCGTGTAGATGAAGCGCTACAAATTAGTTTAGGACTAATAGATTTTTAAATCGGCAGTTTAAGTTGCTCTCTTTACAGGGCAACTTTTTTTTATTATAGAGGAGGTTACGGTTGTATATGGAAATGGTAGATAATCGACAAGCGTTAATGAAAATGTTAGTGAAGGAATTAGGCTTTACCGAAAAGCAAGTTCGTCATGTTATTCAATTAACAGAAGAAGGTAACACAGTTCCATTTATTGCTCGTTACCGAAAAGAATGGACAGGCTCTTTAGATGAAGTGCAAATTCGTACAATTTTAGAGAGATGGCAATATATGATGCAACTTGAAGATAGGAAAGAAGAGGTTCTTCGTCTTATTGATGAGAAGGGGAAACTGACAGGGGAGTTACGTCAGCAAATTGTTAAAGCTGCAAAGTTGCAAGAAGTAGAAGATTTATATCGTCCATATAAAGAGAAAAGAAGAACGAAAGCAACGATTGCAAAAGAAAAAGGATTAGAGCCGTTAGCTGAATGGTTATTGTTATATAAGAAAGAAGATCCAAATCAGAAGGCAGTGGAGTTTATTAACGCAGAAAAAGAAGTGCAATCTGCAGAAGAAGCATTACAAGGTGCCCAAGACATTATTGCTGAAATCATTTCAGATGAAGCGGCGTATCGTAGTTGGATTCGGAATGTTACTTTTAGAAAAGGTGTTATGTCTTCGTCCGTAAAAGATGAAGAGAAAGATGAAAAGAATATATATGAAATGTATTACAGTTATGAAGAACCGTTGCAGAAAGTAGTGCCGCATCGTGTATTAGCGATGAATCGTGGTGAGAAAGAAGATGTATTGAGAGTTTCTGTTGTTCCACCAGTAGATGAGATAGTAAATTTCTTATATAAGAGAGTAATTCGTGATAACGATTCGAAAAGTGCACATTATGTAAAGTTAGCAATAGAGGATGGTTATAAACGATTAATTCAATCCTCTATTGAAAGAGAGATTCGAAAAGAATTAACAGAAACAGCTGAGGAACAAGCGATACATATTTTCTCTGAGAACTTACGTAATTTGTTATTACAACCTCCAATGAAAGGAAAAGTTGTGCTAGCTGTAGACCCGGCATATAGAACGGGATGTAAATTAGCCATTGTAGACGATACGGGAAAAGTTCTATATATCGATGTTATTTATCCGCATCCACCAGTGCGTAAATATGAAGATGCAAAAACGAAAGTTCTTTCTATTATAGATAAATATCAAGTTGAAATGATTGCGATTGGGAATGGTACAGCTTCTAGAGAATCGGAAGAATTTATAGTTGATGTATTACAAAGTGTGAAACGAGAAGTCTTCTATATTATAGTGAACGAAGCTGGTGCAAGTGTGTATTCGGCTTCTGATTTAGCACGTGAGGAATTCCCGGATTTACAGGTTGAAGAAAGAAGTGCTGTTTCTATCGGTAGACGTCTGCAAGATCCACTTGCTGAACTTGTAAAGATTGATCCTAAATCAGTTGGGGTTGGACAATATCAACATGATGTATCTCAAAAGAGATTGAATGAATCATTAACGTTTGTAGTAGAGACGGCAGTTAACCAAGTCGGTGTGAATGTAAATACAGCTTCAGTTGCTTTATTGCAATATGTTTCGGGTTTATCGAAAACTGTTGCGAAAAATATTGTGGCAAAGCGTGAAGAAGAAGGGAAATTTACAAAACGAACAGACTTAAAGAAAATACCGCGTCTAGGTGCCAAGACATATGAACAATGTATAGGTTTCTTACGTATATTAGAAGGGGCAAATCCGTTAGACAGAACGGGTATTCATCCAGAACAATATAAAAATGTTGAATTGTTATTGAAGAGTCTAGGATTATCAAAAGGTGACGTAGGGCAACCACAGTTGCAAAAGAGCTTAGAAGAAGTAGAGATTTCTAAGTTATCGGAAGAAACGGGAGTTGGGGAGCCAACGTTAGTTGATATTATAGATGCACTCATTAGTCCAGAGCGAGATATGAGGGATGAGCTGCCTAAACCGCTTCTGAAAAAAGGGATTTTGAAATTAGAAGATTTAAAACGTGGTATGGAACTGGAAGGGACAGTTCGTAACGTTGTTGATTTTGGTGCTTTTGTTGATGTAGGTGTAAAACAAGATGGTTTAGTACATATTTCTAAACTAAGCAAACAGTACGTGAAGCATCCGTTAGATATTGTATCTGTCGGACAAATTGTCAAGGTATGGGTAGATGATATTGATATGAAAAAAGGTCGCGTTGCACTATCCATGTTGCCGCTTGAATAGTAAGAGAAGAGAGCAGATGAAACTGCTCTTTTTTTTATGGAATAAAATGTGTAATGGATTATGAGCTTTGATGTATTTTGCTATAATAAAACCAGCATTCATTTAGTAATTTGATTTGATACCGGTTTTTTTCAAAATATGCGCGTTGCATTTGTTTTTTTAGCCACGTAGGCATAGGAATCCCTCCTTGTTTAATCCTACTCTCAAAAATGTAAGGTACTATTGATGAGAGGTTGGTGAGTGGATTTCTATTCATGCTATGTTTTTAGAAACCACGCTTCTTGAATGAGGATGGGTATATGTACTATTTAATATATGTATAAGAGAGGAGAAAAGTGTAAAAATATTTTTTTGTTTAGGAGGAATGAAAATGGATGAGCAAGAAATACAGCGGTTAGTGGAAGAAGTATCACTACAATACTTCGGAATATCATTTTTACATAAAGCTATGTTCAATAGTAGGCTGCGTACAACTGGTGGACGCTATCTATTGAATACACACAATATTGAACTGAATTATCGATATTACGAAATGTATGGGAAAGAAGAGTTAGTTGGAATCATTAAACATGAGCTTTGTCATTATCACTTACATATTGCAGGAAGAGGTTATAAGCATCGGGATAGGGATTTTCGTGAATTGTTAAAGGTAGTTGATGCACCGCGCTTTTGTAAACGAATGATGAATGAAGAGAAAGGAAAAAAGGTTTATACGTATGAATGTATGGGCTGTTTGCTTCAATATGTAAGAAGACGACAAATAAATACAAAAAGATATGTCTGCGGAAAGTGTAAAGGGAAACTAAACCGGATAAAGAAAACATCTTGACAGTAAAAACGCAATCCAGTATATTATAAACATGTCACGTTTGTACAAGATGTTGTGAAAAAACTTCTTGACTTACGATGAGAAATTTTATAAGATACAAATTGTCTTTATTATTCCGCAGTAGCTCAGTGGTAGAGCTATCGGCTGTTAACCGATCGGTCGTAGGTTCGAGTCCTACCTGCGGAGCCATACAGAGAAGTACCCAAGTGGCTCAAGGGGCTCCCCTGCTAAGGGAGTAGATCGCTAACGCGGTGCGAGGGTTCGAATCCCTTCTTCTCTGCCATACATACTGGCCCGTTGGTCAAGTGGTTAAGACACCGCCCTTTCACGGCGGTAACACGGGTTCGAATCCCGTACGGGTCACCACTTCGGAGGATTAGCTCAGCTGGGAGAGCACCTGCCTTACAAGCAGGGGGTCGGCGGTTCGATCCCGTCATCCTCCACCATATAAATTATATAAATAGTATCATCGCGGGGTGGAGCAGCACGGTAGCTCGTCGGGCTCATAACCCGAAGGTCGCAGGTTCAAATCCTGTCCCCGCAACCAAATGGTCCCGTGGTGTAGTGGTTAACATGCCTGCCTGTCACGCAGGAGATCGCCGGTTCGACCCCGGTCGGGACCGCCATTTTAACTTCTGCTATTTGGCAGTTGTTTTTTATTGGACATTATGTTACAATAACATTTGTCTTTGAAAAGAAGATAAAAATTTCGATGGGCTATAGCCAAGCGGTAAGGCAACGGACTTTGACTCCGTCATGCGCTGGTTCGAATCCAGCTAGCCCAGCCATTTACGAGCCATTAGCTCAGTTGGTAGAGCATCTGACTTTTAATCAGAGGGTCGAAGGTTCGAATCCTTCATGGCTCACTTTTGTTTTTTCCGCGCGGTCGTGGCGGAACGGCAGACGCGCTAGGTTGAGGGCCTAGTGGGGGAAACCCCGTGGAGGTTCAAGTCCTCTCGGCCGCATCAAAAAAATCTTTTAAAAAGTACTTGCATTTGAAAATGTAGTATGATAAGATAATTGAGTCGCCAAAATACAACGACGAAAAAACATCATGAATAAGCGCCCGTAGCTCAATTGGATAGAGCGTTTGACTACGGATCAAGAGGTTAGGGGTTCGACTCCTCTCGGGCGCGCCATAACGGGAAGTGGCTCAGCTTGGTAGAGCACCTGGTTTGGGACCAGGGGGTCGCAGGTTCAAATCCTGTCTTCCCGACCACGCGGGTGTAGTTTAGTGGTAAAACAAGAGCCTTCCAAGCTCTGGTCGAGAGTTCGATTCTCTTCACCCGCTTTTAGTTCTTTGAAAACTGAA
>NZ_BOQB01000070.1 GCF_018332475.1 Bacillus sanguinis
TATTAGGCGGAATGGTATACAAGCCTAGAGCATTAGAAAATGTTGAAATGGTCTTTGAAGGTTTAGCGATTGAGTGGTTTAAAGTGGAGAATGCAGCTCCAGCAATTGGAAAAACAATTGGCGATCTTGAAATAAGAAAAACATATAGCGTAACGATCATTGCAGTTATGAAGAAGAATATGAAAAAGCTATTTAATCCAGGGCCAGAAACGGTAATTGAAGAAGGCGACATGCTTGTAGTTTCTGGTGAGAGAGAAGAAATTAAAAAAATTATTAATGAGTTACTTTCGAATAGGGGGACTGACTAGATGGATACGTTAATTTTTGAAGTTGGTACAGCGTTAGTATTAGTTGCAATTGCGGCAGTAATTGCTGGAAAGTTTAAATTCTCAGTAATTCCGTTTCTAATTGTTCTTGGGATGTTAGTAGGACCACATGCGCCGACAATAGGTGTGATCGATTTCAAGTTTATTGAAAGTGCAAGTGTCATTTCCTTCCTTGGACGGATTGGGGTTCTGTTCCTTCTGTTCTATCTAGGACTAGAATTTTCGATGAAAAAACTAATTAAATCTGGACGCTCTATTGCAATTGGCGGAACGATCTATATTTTAATTAACTTTTCACTTGGATTATTATACGGATTTATAATGGGGTTCCCTTTATTAGAAATCTTAATTATTGCGGGTATTATTACGATTTCTTCTAGTGCTATTGTTGCTAAAGTGTTAGTGGATTTAAGAAGAACTGGTAATAATGAAACCGAATTAATTTTAGGAATTATTATGTTTGAAGATATATTCCTTGCTGTGTATTTATCAGTTGTTTCAGGCTTAGTTCTAGGAGATCATGCTTCTTTCCTAGGGGCACTTACTTCAATTGGAATTGCTTTAGGATACATGCTTCTATTCTTTATCGTAGCTAGAAAGGCGACGCCGTTATTAAATAAATTGCTTAATATTAGTTCAGATGAAATTTTCATTATTGTAGTATTTGCTTCATTATTCTTTATTGCAGGTTTCTCAGAAACAATTCACGTTGCCGAAGCAATTGGAGCACTTCTTTTAGGATTAGTTTTCTCTGAGACAGAGCATAGTGACAGAATTGAACATCTCGTTGTTCCATTCAGAGACTTTTTTGGAGCCATTTTCTTCTTCAGTTTCGGATTAAGTATTGATCCGTTTTCATTAGGCGGAGCGATATGGTTAACGTTAGGTGCTGTCCTTCTTACAATCATCGGAAACTTTGTAGCGGGAATGATTGCAGGGCGACAAGCTGGATTATCTCATAAAGCGTCAACAAATATTGGATTAACAATCGTTTCAAGGGGAGAATTCTCCATCATTATGGCCAATATCGGTATCGCTGGTGGTTTAATGTCAGTACTGAAACCATTCTCAGCACTATACGTGCTTATACTATCCATCTTAGGTCCACTTCTGACGAAAGAGTCAAAGAATGTATATAAATTTTTAAATAAAATCTTTAAGTGGGATACGAAGACTAACTGAATGAAACAATGATTGTAGAAAAGGAATCTATGCTGATATAGATTCTTTTTTTATTGTCATTGTTGGAAGGGAGAAAGAGTAGGTTTAATATTTTACATATTGTGGCATACATATAGAAAAAGGGTGCTTGGAAAGGGGAATAAAGAGAAATGGAACTCCAGTTTCAAAATGTATATCAACAGGTGGAGAATTGGTATGTGTTGGATTCGGAGCTTCCTTGGGATGTCAAAAGGCTTAGAGACGATTTGTTTTCATTGATTGAAGTATGTAAAACGCCAGTGATTTTTTGTGATACGTGTGATGCGAACCATGTGCTTCTATCATTAGGAGAAGAAGAAGAGGAATTTTTATTCCCAGTAGGTGGTTTTTATCATAAAGAAAAACAATTAATTTTTGTTTGTATATGGGAAGAGTATGAGCAAGTGCTCAAAACACTACTACATGAATTTCGCCATGCGATGCAGCATAAGAGAGAGGTATTGTATGTTGGAAATGAATTGTATGAAGATAGATGGATTGAGAAAGATGCGAGGAAGTTCGCGGAGAGGAAGTTAGATGAATATAAAAATAGAAAGTTAGTGTAAAGCATAGTGGAGAAATGGCACTGTGCTTT
The DNA here is from genome assembly GCF_018332475.1 of Bacillus sanguinis. Classification (GTDB taxonomy): domain Bacteria; phylum Bacillota; class Bacilli; order Bacillales; family Bacillaceae_G; genus Bacillus_A; species Bacillus_A sanguinis. Next base: position 2,122 of record NZ_BOQB01000070.1, read on the forward strand.
TTTGTTGATTACTAAAAGTAAGTGATTGACTTTTATGAAGTTTAGTTCTAAACTAATGGTATGAAACGAGCGAGGTGATAGAGTGAAAACAGAAGATAGACTTGGATTACTATTATGGTTTCGTTTATCACGTTTTTATAACAAAAGTATTCGTGAGACGAATCAGCATTTGAAAGAATGGAATGTATCTGCCGCTCAGTTTGATGTACTAGCCCAAGTTGGAGGACATGGTCGTTTAACGCAGCAAGAGCTTGGAAATAAGCTATTTGTTACGAAGGGAAATATTACACAGCTTTTAAATAAAATGGAGCAGCTGGAGTGGATTCGTCGTGAACAAGAGGGTACTACAAAATATATTTCGTTAACTGAAAAGGGAAAAGCTTTATATGAAGAAATCGTTCCGCCTCAAGAAACATTCCAAGCGGAGCAGTTTCAAAATTTAAATGTAGAAGAACAATATCAATTATTACAATTACTAAAAAAATTACAATGAGAAAAAATTTTAAAATAAATCTTGAATTCGAGATAATATGAGGTGAAGGGTATGTTTAGAAAAGTTGATCATAAAAATATGGGAAGAGCGAATCACGGTTGGCTAAATACACATTTTCATTTTTCATTTGCGAATTATTATAATCCTAATAACATGAACTTCGGTGCATTACGTGTCATTAACGATGACCTAGTAGCACCGCAAACAGGTTTTGATATGCATCCGCACCGTGATATGGAAATCATTTCGTACGTTGTAGATGGTGCTTTAACACATGAGGATAGCATGGGGAACCGCGGAACAATTGAGCGAGGGCATGTTCAATATATGAGTGCTGGCACAGGTGTATTTCATAGTGAGCATAATTTAGGAAATGAAACACTACGTTTACTACAAATTTGGATTTTACCAGACCGTGCGGACCATAAACCAAACTATGGTGAGTTTAAATTTGATTGGAGCAAACGTGAAAACGAATGGTTTCATATGGTATCTCCATTAGAAGGCGGGGCACCAATTCAAATTCACCAAGATGCGAATTTATATTCTTTATCGTTAGATGCAGGAAAAGAAATTCATTTTCCTGTGAAAGAAGGCCGTCAATTGTACCTTGTACAAATTGAAGGAAGTAGTGTAATCAATGGTGAAAATCTTGTTATGCGTGATGCAGCAGAAGCGGTGGAAGAAGATATTCATATTGAAGCGAAAGAGCAATCTCATTATTTAGCAATTGAATTAAAAAGACAATAAAAGATTAAAAGAAAAAGAGGACATCCGATAGATGCCCTCTTTTTTTGAGTGGAATTGTCAGAAAAAACTTTCTCAAATTTTCGGTAAAGGTATCGACTTGAAAAACAAGAATTGTATAAAAGTGTCAAAAATCTTTATGGGAATGGGGAATGTTATAGTGAAAAAGCAAGTCATTTCATCAGCATTAGCCTTAACTGTTATCGCCGGGGGATTTGGAACATTTGGAGCAACGACAACGAAAGCAGAAGAACAAAAAATTCAATATCATCAAGAATTTAAAACACCTGCATACATAGGTGAAGAATGGAAAGCACCAGAAGGACTAGATAAAAAAGAAACGGTCTTTCAATATTTAGAAAGTAAGAAAGATATGTTCAAATTAGCAGGAAATATTGATAAACATTTCAATGTCGTTGGGGAAGAAAAAGATGCTGAATCTGGCACAACACACGTGAAGTTAGTTGAAAAACATAACAACATTCCTGTGTATGGTTCAGATCAAACTGTTACACTAGATAAAGAGAATAATGTAAAAGCATTCTTCGGACAAGTAATTCCGAATTTAGAGGATAAAAATATTCCTACGTTTGCAAATATTAGCGCAGAGCAAGCAGAAACGATTGCAAAGGCAGATATTGAAAAAGAAGTGGGTAAAGTAAAGAATTATGACGGTGTGAAAAAAGATTTATTTGTTTATGAAAAAGATGGAAATTACTATCTTGCATATTTAGTGAAAGCGTCGATTTCAAAACCAGCTCCAGGATATTGGCATTATTTTGTTGATGCAACGAATGGAAATGTGATTGAGAAATATAATGCTGTAGATCACATTACAGGATTTGGTTACGGAGTACTAGGAGCTAGACAATCATTTGAAATTGCTCAAGATGAGAAAACAGGAGCATTCCATTTATTTGATGGTAAACGTGGACAAGGTGTTCATACATTTGATGCAGAGAATATGGATGAAAACTTGTTTAATATATTCTCCCAATGGTTCGGACATACAGGTGTTGAAGTAGAAAGTAAGAATAAGTTCTTTGATGATAAAGCAGCGGTTGATGCGCATGTAAATGCAGGAAAAGTATATGATTACTACAAAAAGACATTTAATCGTAACTCGTTCGATGATAAAGGTGCGAAGCTTATTTCCTCTGTTCACGTAGGTGAAAGCTGGAATAACGCAGCTTGGAATGGTGTGCAAATGATGTATGGTGATGGCGATGGTACAACATTTATTCCATTATCTGCTGGATTAGATGTTATCGGTCACGAATTAACGCATGCTGTAACGGAACATACAGCAAATCTTGTTTATAAAAATGAGTCAGGTGCGTTAAATGAATCGTTGTCTGATATTATGGGTGTCATGGTTGAGAAGAAGAGCTGGGATTTAGGTGCTGACATTTATACACCTGGAAAACCTGGTGATGCACTTCGTTCTCTGAAAGATCCAGCATCTATTCCAAATCCATTAAAACCAGGTGAAGGTTACCCAGATCATTACAATAAACGCTACACTGGAACAGCTGATAATGGCGGCGTTCATATTAACAGTAGTATTAACAATAAAGCTGCCTATTTAGTGTCTGATGGCGGAGAGCATTACGGCGTGAAAGTAACTGGAGTAGGCCGTGAAGCGACAGAAAAAATTTATTACCGTGCTCTTACGAAATATTTAACTGCAAACTCTGACTTTAAGATGATGCGTCAAGCGGCACTTCAGTCAGCTGAAGATTTATATGGTAAAGATTCTAAAGCTGTACAAGCTGTAACGAAAGCTTATGATGCAGTAGGCGTAAAATAATAAGAGAAAAAGACCTGACTAGGATGTCAGGTCTTTCTGTATTTAGTCGCGAATACCTAATGCGATTTTCGCCATACGTGACATGCGTTCTTTAGACCATGGTGGATTCCAAACGACATTTACTTCTATTTCATTGACTTCAGGTACGTTCGTTGATAATACTTTTTTTACGTCTGATACAATTTGCCCAGCCATTGGACAGCCGATAGAAGTCATCGTCATCGTAATGACAGCATTATTATTTTCATCTGCTGTAACGTCATAAACTAATCCAAGATTAACGATATCAACACCTAATTCAGGATCAATAACAGCTTCTAAATTGGCATATAATTTATTTTCAAATGCTTCTTGTGACATAAGTAGCACCCCCTGCATTTTAATGATATCGATTCTCATTATAACGGAAATATGTATAATATGCAGGAAATGAGCTCAAAAAAATATCCCTTTTGGAAGAGGGATACTTTTTAAAGGCTATTCAGTTTTGAAGTGTGATACGAGTTGATCTAATTCTTCAACTGTTTGTTTCATTTGTTTAGCTGTTTGTGTCATCTCATTCATAGTAACAACTTTTTTCTCAGCAGATTGTGCTGTTGCTGCTGTTTCACTAGATACTTCAGTCGAAATAGAAGCGATATTATTCAGTGAAGCGTTCATTTCTTCAGCACTTGCAGCCATTTCTTCAGCAGTTGCTGAGATGTCTTGCATTTGAGTAGATACTTTATTTACTTGCTCCACAATTGTTGTGAAAGAATTGCCAGCTTCACGAATGACATGAATGCCTTCAAATGCCTCAGAACGACCTTGTGACATCATAGAGCTCGCAGTTTCAGTGTCTTGTTGAATTTGATGTAGTAATTGGTTAATATCTGTTGCAGCAGTTTTAGATTGTTCAGCAAGTTTTCGAACTTCATCAGCTACGACAGCGAAACCTTTTCCTTGTTCGCCAGCACGAGCTGCTTCAATAGATGCATTTAAAGCAAGTAAGTTTGTTTGTTCTGCGATATTAGAAATAGATTGTACAGCTGTATCAATATATTTCGTGTGTGTGATTAGACGTTCGACCACTTCTGATGTAGCATTTACAGCTTCATGTATCGTTGTCATTTGTGAAACAGATTTTTGAATAACAGTACTTCCATCGTTAGCCTGTTCAGATGTAGCTACAGCCAGTTCAGTTACAGATGAAGCAGATTCAGCAATGCGCTGAACACTTACTGCCATATCGTCCATTGCAGTTGAGCTTTCTTCCATGCTAGAGGCTTGCGATTGAATACTTTCATTTAAGTTGGACATCGTGCTTTGAACTTTTATTGTTGCCTCGCGTGATATATTCGTCTTTTCTAGCATGTTTTCAGAAGCGTTTTGTACTTCTACAGATGTTTTTTGAACACGATTAATGATATGTTGTAGGTTTTCTAACATTTTATTAAATGATGTTGCGATCGTACCAATTTCATCATTACTATTTACTTGTAGACGGGCTGTTAAGTCACCTTCTTGAGATGATAATTCTTTTAGTTTACTATCAATTTGTTGAATTGGTTTTACAAGTTTACCAGAGAACCACCATGCAAGAATAATAGCTACGATAATACAAATAACAAGTGATAAGAAGACAACATATTCAATTTGTAGTGAAGATTGATCAATTTTTTTAATAGATTGATCACGTAACTTAGCTTGTTCATTACTGTAATTTGTGAAATCACCAATTACTTTATAAACAGTACCATTTTCTGCATAAGCTACTTGTAAAGCCTCTTCCCACTTTTGTTCTTTTGCGAGAGGGAAAACTTTTTCTTCAATAAATTTTCTCCAAGTGGATCCTGATTCCATTGTATCTTTCACAGATTGAGAAAGGTTAGGATTTGAAAGAAGTTGCTCTTTCTTATCTTCAAGAAGTTTACTCATCGAATTAAATTTGTCTAATTCGACCTCATCATGTTGTAATAAATAACCTCTTAAAGCAGAGAGTTGTACTTGATAAGCATCCCCAGCCTCTTTTAATTGTGTTGCCAGTGGAGAAATTTCTTTTTGTAATGCTTTTGTTTGATGAGATTGATCCATGGTAAAGAATAAAATAAAAGCTAAGGCGATGCCAAATAAAGCGCAAATCGATCCCATCATGAACATTAGTTTTTTTCGAATGCTAATAAAATTCATATGATAAAAAGCCTCCTTGTGAAATCTTAGTATTAGAATTAATAAATGTAAAAAATTGAAAGAAAGCTTTACTCCGTTTGGAATAAAGCTTTCTTCTTTCCTTTAGGAATTATAGCAGACGGAATGAGAGATAGAAAGAGATATTTTAAGGCGAAAAAAGAGAGGTTGTAAATCTCTCCTTTTAAAAATTAAGAACTTATAGAAGTATACATGAAAGTTTCGCTTTAAACGTTTGTTTTGAAATGAGAAACGAGAACTTCAAGTTCTTGCACAGTCGTTTTCATTTCAGACGCTTTTTTAGCGACGACACTCATTTTGTTTACTTGATCACCAGCTGAAGCTGCTGTTTGTGATGTTTCGGCGGCAACTTCATTTGAAATAGAGGCAATGTTATTTAAAGCCGCATTCATTTCTTCAGAACTTGCGGCCATTTCTTCAGCAGTTGCAGACATTTCTTGCATTTGTGTAGAGACTTTGTTAATGTGGTTAACAATTTCTGAGAATGAAGATCCAGCGGTACGGATGACTGTAATTCCTTCAGAAGCTTCTGACTGACCTTGTGTCATCATTTCATTTGCTATTTTTGTATCTGCTTGAATTTGATGAAGTAAATGGTTAATATCAGTTGCTGCTAACTGAGATTGTTCGGCAAGTTTTCGTACTTCATCGGCAACAACGGCGAATCCTTTTCCATGTTCGCCCGCACGAGCTGCTTCAATTGAAGCATTTAAAGCGAGTAAATTCGTTTGTTCCGCGATATTAGAAATGGATTGAAGTGCGGTATCAATATGATTCGTATGTGTAATGAGTCGTTCTACTACTTGTGATGTAGCGTTAACAGCTTCGTTAATGGTATGCATTTGTGTAATAGATTTCTCAATGACTTTATTCCCACTATCTGCTTTTTCTGAAGTTGTAACAGCTAGACTAGCAACAGAAGAGGCGGATTCTGCAATACGCTGAATGCTCGTTGTCATATCGTCCATTGCAGTTGAACTTTCTTCGATGCTTGAAACTTGTGAACGAATATTATACTCAAGAGCATTCATAGTTTCTTCGGTTTTTGCTGTGTTTTCCATAGAAGAAGTTGTTTCGATAAACACATTTTCAGACGCTTCTTTGACACTTGTTGATGTTTGTTGCACTTGTTTTATTATACGTTGTAAGTTAGCAAGCATTTGATTAAAGGAATTGGCGATATCACCAATTTCATCTTTACTCGTTACGTGCAATCTAGCAGTTAAATCACCATCTTGAGAGGCTAATTCTTTTAATTTCTCATCAATTTGTCGTATCGGTTTAACGAGTTTACCAGAGAACCACCATGCTAATAAAATCGACGTTACTGTACATGTAATGAGTGAAAAGAAAATAATATATTGAATAAGCGTTGAAGAAGACTCTACGTCAGCAATTAATGCGTCACGCTTATCATTTTCTTCATTTGCATATTTCGTAAAACGACTTAAAAGATCATTTACATAATCTGTTTGAGCTAAAGCAATTTTGGATGCTTCGTCCCATTTTCCTTCGCGAGCGAGAGGGAGGACTTCATTATCTATGACGCTGCGCCATTTTCCTCCCATTAAAATGGCTTCTTTCATTCCTTCTGGAAGTTTTTTGTCACTTGTTACCTTCTCTCTAGTATCAGCTAGTTTTTTTCCTTCTCGATTGAATTTATCTAATCCTTTTTGATCATGTGACAATAAATATTCTTGTAAACCAGCAACTTGTGCTTGGAACCAATCGCCGCGTTCTTTTAAAATGGTTGCTCGTTTTGATACATCATTTTTTAACGTTTCAATTTCACTTGCTTGGTTCATAGCGAATGAAAGAATAACAATAAGAGCAATGCTAAATAAAGAAGAAATGCTTAAGAGTGTGAACAGTAGTTTTTTTCGAATGCTAACATATTTCATCGTTACCCCTACCTTTAAAAACTATTTATTATAATTTATAAATATTAAGAGCAGAATTAATAAAAACATCATTATGAAGTTATTAATCTGTTCAATGAAAATTATAGCAGATAATGGAAGGAGGCAGATTGATATAAGTAAATGTTCTTAAAATGTATACATTTGTATATCAAAAAATTCATAAATAAAAATAAGAAATGCTATTGTAATTTGAAATAACATCATGTATACTTCTAATTAGTTGATAACGATTATCAGTATCAACTATGAACATTACTCTTCGTTATGTTGGTCATACCCCTTTTTGACGACGTAAGTCAGAGACGAAATGTTGAAATATCTTGTGTCCTATTCTACAGAATTATGGTAATCTCCAACCTCAACTTATATGCGTGAGCATGCAAAAAGGATCCTATCCGTGAAGGGATCCTTTTTTGCATGCTGTCGCAATTAATGTATATAGACCTGGCACACGTTCTTCAATTCCTTCCGGTGCAGTAGAAGGGAAAACCCATCTTTGATGCGAGCCATGTTCTTCAACTAGTTTTTCAATTTTAAAATGTTCTTCCGCAAGTGTCGTAATAATTTCTCCTAATGTCCAGCGACGGATAGTTGTTTTAGGTAACGATTCTTTCTGCGCTTCTGTAAGAAGGATGCTATAAGCAACTTCATCTTCAATTAATTCTTCATCGAAGTAATTTCCATTGGCTCGAAATGATGGGTGGTCTACTCCTAATAATTTCGTGTAAACAGGATGATAGTCACGAAGGATAAGCGTTCCATCTCGCTTAAGTAAGGTAGAAATTTTTTGAAAGAGTGGTTTTAAATCTAAAAAGTAATGGAGTACACCAAGCTCCAGCAATACGATATCAAATGATTCGGAGAGCTGCGCATGTAATACATCAGAAACGACATACTCGATAGAGACACCGGCTGCGTCCGCAAGTTCATTTGCATATTTTGCATTACTTGCTGAAATATCAACAACTGTTACGTCAGCTCCTAAAAGAGCGAGAGCAACGGCTTTATTGCCTTTTGAACCAAGTAAATTAATAATACGTTTTCCTTTTGGAGGTTGGATGTAAGGTAAGTAGTGATCTACCTCGCGCACGGGGTCTGCCATAAGCTTTTTCGCATAATCTGATGGCGCCCCGTGGCGATTCGTCCAAGCTTCATACGCAGCTGCATTCCAGCTTTTTTCATTTATAGTGCTTAGTTGTTTTTGGTTCAATATTATCACTCCTTTTGTGAACGTATAGGTATTCGGCAGGGGGATGGAATTTCCTTTTCTTTCCGGATGAAAGTTTGATTTTTCTGTTATTAAGTCGTACAATACATGTTATACGTAAAAGCGTTGAAAAGGAAAAGTAGGATGAACACATTCTTTCCAGAGAGCTTCGGTAGCTGAGAAGAAGCAAGAATATTCATTTGAACAATGGCCTTTGAGCTTCGTCCTGAACTTATCAAATGATAATAGTAGGCGGCGACGAGAGTTGGTACTCGTTATCAAAACCACAGTATAAGAGCATATAGCTCCGTACTTGTTAAGGCTAACTATGTGAGTAATTGGCGAAATAAGGTGGTACCGCGACTGTTTATACAGCCCCGCCCTTATCTTTTTTAAGATAAGGGCGGGGCTTTTTTATATTTAAAAGGAGGAATGTAAGATGAGTATTTTTATTGGAGGCGCTTGGCCGTATGCAAATGGTTCGTTACATCTTGGGCATATTGCGAGTTTGTTACCTGGAGATATATTAGCGCGTTATTACCGAGCAAAAGGTGAGAATGTGTTGTATGTGTCGGGAAGTGATTGTAATGGAACACCAATTGCAATTAGGGCAAAACAAGAAGGTGTGAAGGCTAAGGAAATTGCTGATAAGTATCATGAAGAGTTCGAGCGATGTTTTCGTAGCCTTGGTTTTACTTATGATTGCTATACACGTACAGATAGTGAGCACCATCATGAAACGGTTCAAAATGTCTTTTTACGTTTATTAGAAGAAGGCTATATTTATAAAAAAACAGTGGAACAAGCGTATTGTGAAACGTGTACGCAGTTTTTACCTGATCGTTATGTAGAAGGAATTTGTCCACATTGCCATGAAGCAGCAAGAGGAGATCAATGTGATGCGTGTTCAGCTATTTTAGATCCACTCGATTTATTAGAAAAGAAATGTAAGTTATGTGGTAGTACGCCATCCGTACAGGAAACAGAGCATTTCTATTTCGCATTGCATACATTTCAAGAGCAAATTAAAGAGGCGGTAGAAATCGCAAAACAAAACGAATCATGGCGTGACAATGCGATTCAACTAACAGAGAGATATGTAAAGGAAGGATTACTAGATAGGGCTGTGTCACGTGATTTACCAATAGGGGTACCAATTCCAGTAGAAGGGTATGAAGATAAGAAAATTTACGTATGGATTGAAGCAGTGACAGGATATTATTCAGCGAGTAAACATTGGGCTGAGGAAACAGGGAAAGATGATCAACAGTTTTGGGATAAAGAAGCGAAAACATATTATGTACACGGAAAGGATAATATTCCGTTTCATTCCATCATTTGGCCAGCGGTATTACTTGGAATAGGAGAAGGAGCAATTCCTCGTCATATCGTTTCGAATGAATATTTAACGGTTGAAAAAAGAAAGTTATCTACAAGTAAAAACTGGGCAGTATGGGTGCCTGATATATTAGAACGCTACAATCCAGATTCCATTCGTTACTTTTTAACAGTCAACGCACCAGAAAATCGTGATACTGATTTTTCATGGCGTGAATTTATTTACAGTCATAATAGTGAATTGTTAGGTGCATACGGAAACTTTGTGAACCGGACATTAAAGTTTGTTGCAAAATATTATGGTGGTATCATGCCGAAAGGAAGTATTGATATAGAGCTGAAAGATAAAGTAGAAGGATTATATAAAAGTGTAGGAGAAGCGATTGAGCAAGCTACATTTAAGGTAGCGCTAGAAACAATATTTGATGCAGTACGTTTTGGGAATAAATACTTTGATGAGAGGCAGCCTTGGAAACAAAGAGAAGATGATCCAGTTTCATGCGAAGAAACGATTTATAACTGTGTGTATCTTATCGCTAATTTTGCAAATCTCCTTGAACCGTTTTTACCATTTTCAAGTGAAAGAGTTAGAAACACATTATCGATTGTGAACCGAAATTGGGAACCTCAAAACACGTTGCCGAATAGAATCGATAGTGTGCAGCCGCTATTTGAACGAATTGATGTAAAACAAATTGAGCATGAGATAGAGAAGTTATATGGAGCGGTAAAGTGAGATAGAGAAAAAGACCTTTCAAATGAATGAAAGGTCTTTTGTTATGCAGTAGGATTCTCTTTCTTATCCTTTAAGAATAAAAGTACAGCAAGGATTACGAGAATAATAGCTGCAATATCGAATGTAGTATTAAAGTTTAAGTACTCCACTAAAGGGGTTTTGACTGCCCCAGTATATATGCAAATGGGAATGAGGAGCAAATCGTAAAATTTCTTTTCTTTCACATATCTTATTAGGAAGAAGATACACATAATGGCAAAAAAGGCTACGCTTAAAATAGTCATTTATACCTCCAAATAGATTTGAAATTATATCAAATTGTAACTGTATTTACATTTATATACAAGTTTCTATTTTCATGCGCTATGCATGCTACTATGTTTCTTTGCTTTCCTAGCTGCAAGAAGCTGAGGAGTAAAAATTCCAAGTAGTATAAAGATGATCCCAATCCACTGCATGAAGGTTACGACTTCATGTACAAGTGTAATAGAAGCGATGATGGCTGTTGGTAATTCAGCTGCTCCTAGTATTGTACTAAGCCCTGTTCCAACCTTTGGTACGCCAATTGAAAAACAAATGACAGGTACGACAACACCGAACAATCCGAGGAAGAAGGCGTATTTCCAAAGACCGGCTTGCAGGGCACCATCCGTTAAAAAGGTTGGCGGGAAGAATAGACATACGATAAGAGTAGCGCTTGTTGTCATAAGAAAGCTTTTCGTATAAGGCGGAACTTCTGTAGCAACGCGCCCGCTTGCAAACACATAGAATGAAAAAGAGACAGCGGCTAATAGACCAAAGATAATACCTTTCGTGGAAAAGCTTTGTCCGAGACCTTCAAAGAAACCACCTGCAAACAATGTACCAGTAAATAAAATAATGATAGATATAATTTTCTCGCGACTTGGAAATGTTCGATTGGCAATTGCTTCAATGACTACACCAATCCATGTGAACTGGAAAAGTAGGACAACAGCGATAGATGCTGGTAGTTCTTCTACAGAGATAGCGTAGAAGATACCAGTCATACTCATTGTTGTGCCAACTGTTAGTAAGGAAAAGAATTGCTTTTTTGTTACTTTATGACGTGAAGCGAAAAGAACGAGCAGAAGAAGCCCGATCCATCCGAAGACATATTGTCCTCCTAATAGTTGATGTGCTGAAAACCCGTCAATGAATCCGAGTTTGAAAATAGTTGAAAGTACACCGTAGCTACAAGCTCCAAATAAAACGAGTAATGAATATTTAAATTTCTCCATGAAAATCCTCCTTTTACATAATAAAAAACGCCCGCTATCCAAATAAGGATAACGGGCGAACGAAACAGAGTAAGGTACTCTACAAAATTCCGCCACTCATACGAAGTATGAATTTGGGGTATGAAATTGTAGTAGGTTGTTACATTGCTTTTGGGAATACAATAGAACATTTTACACCTTGAGGTGTGTTTTGTATCCCATAAGGAAACTGATGTTTATCTAATATTTGTTTTACAATATATAGCCCAAGGCCACTACCTTGTACTAATCCGTGTTTGCCAGGGTTTGCGCGATAGAATGGCTCAAATAAATGGGCAAGTTTATCCTCATCGATTTGTGAACCTGTATTTAATACTTCTAATGCGTAACCGTTTGGCTTTTCATAAAGCTTTATATAGACATGCTGATGGTCAATCGTGTAATGAATTGCATTTGAAATAATGTTAAAAATAGCAGTTTGAATAAATTTAGGATCAGCTAAAATTTGTACATCTTGTTTAATGTTAGATTGAACATTTAATTGCTTTACAGATACAAAATAATCTACTTTTTTCATAACATCCTCAATAATAGTAGTTAATGAAATAACTTCTAAATTCGGTTTAAATTGAGGGTTTTGTATTTTGGATAATTCTGACATCTTTTCCGTTAATATGTTAATATCTTGCATCATCTCATAGGAGCGTTTTAAATATTTATCTCTATCTTTATAAGCACCAATTCCGTGAATCATGCCATCGAGTTGTCCCATAACTGCCGCGATTGGTGTTTTTAATTCATGGGATACCATAGACATAAATTCTTTACGAGATTGTTCTAACTGTTGTTCCTTTTTGAGCTCATTTTTTAAATCTTGATTGCTCGCATGTAAGTTCTTTACAATATTTGGGACCTGTGAAGCAGCTACTTGTAAATTAAAATCGGTTTGGTCTGTATTTTTGTTCAATGTTTTTTTATCTGAGAAATCAAGATTCATAATATCTTTTAAAGCATCGCTCATATATTGAAAAGGTTTGGCAATTAGTTTTGTATAAATTAAAGATCCGAGTAAAGATAATGCAAGCATTGTCGCGCCAATATGTGGAGCTAATTGCTGCAGTGCATCTGCTAATTTTGGATGATCTTGTGTATCATTTGTGTTACTGGCTGCATTTTGTTTATGTAAGGCATCATTAGTAGCGACTTGCTTTTCCGTTTCTATAGGTGGAGCAGAAGTGCTATTTTTTTCCGAAATATTTTGGTTATGTTCTTTTGCTTTTGCAGTTTGGCTAGGCTGCAAAAGGTGATTTATGGCTGTAGAGAGTGCTTTATAATCTATAATAGAAGGTTGGAAATTGGAAATCATACTCTCTGAAACAGCCTTACTTTGATTCGTTTTACTTTGGTCGTTTTGTTTGTCTGAATCCGCTTGTTCTGTAGACAGCGCTCCATTTTCTTTTGCAAAACGTTCTTTATCGTAGTTTGAAGCTAGAAAATAAATAATTTGATAAAGACAAAGTGATAAAAGAATACAAAATAATAAGGTTTTGATGAAAATATTTTTGGTGATGTTATCTGTGCTACGATTCGATTTTGTAGCCAATGCCTTTCACCGTTTTAATATAAGGAATCCCTAATTTTTTCCTTAAATTTTTAATATGTGTATCTATAACTCTTACATCACCATAATGTTCATAGCCCCATACCTTATTCAGCAAATCACTTCTTGATAATACTTTTCCACGATTTTGCAGTAAAGTATAAATAATTTCAAATTCCTTTGTTGTTAATTCAATTTGATTACCATGAACATAAGCGGCATATGCTGTAGAATTTAACATCAATTCATGGAATTGTAGTATAGTTGCAGTTTCTGCTTCCTTCGTTGCTGCCCTTCTTAATACAGCTTCTACACGTTTAATAAATACGGTGTAGTGGAACGGTTTTGTAATATAGTCATCAATCCCTAATTCAAATCCTTTAATTTCACTTTCTTCATTATGTAAGCCTGTTAACATAATAATCGGTACATCAGATTGTCCTCGCATAATTTTACAAATACTATAGCCATCTATATCTGGTAACATCACATCAAGGAGGACAAGATCGTATGAATTTTTTTGGAAAAGAAGTATACCTTCTGTTCCAGCGCCAACGACATCAACGGTAAAGCTTTGTGCCAATAGAAATTCACGAATCAGTTCTTGTATATCTGGGTTGTCTTCAATCACCAGTATATGCGTCATAGTAACACCTCCTAAATAACGCTTTTTACTGCAATATTCGAATTCATCATTTTTGAATGGCTCAGATTGTTTATACATATAATAAGCCCCCGCTATAAAATAATCATGAAAGTAGCAAGGGGAGTTGTTTAGCGAAACTGAATATTTCAGAATTACAGTAGTTCTATTATAGTATGTAATGTAACATTTATAAAATATTATAACTGTATAATTTTAATATCCATGTTTATCAATGTTTAAATGTCATTTGACACAATCTATTCTCATTATATATGTAAATACAGTTGTTTTGCTACTGTAAATGAAGAAATAAAATAAGCCAAGACATAAAATTCTTGGCTACACGTAAATCGAGTTGTTAGGTTATTTTACAGTGACAGTAGCCTGTTGGGGAATACGCTCAAATAACCAGTGTATATCATTGTTATACATACGAATACAACCTAGTGTTGTCCATTTGCCGATTGCCTGATTATTGTTCGTACCATGAATCGCATAAGTTGTTCCGTAAGTTCCAGCCATATTTAATCCTAGCCAACGGTCACCAAGTGGATTACGTGGATCGCCGCCTTTAATTTTGCCTGTATAATAAGGACGATTTTTAATTTTATTAACGATTTGAAAAGTACCTTTAGGTGTAGGTGTACCTGCTTTTCCAGTAGCGACAGTAAAACTCTTTATAAATTGTCCGTTTTGATAATAATCCATTTTATTTAACTGCGTGTTTACAATCAGTTGATCGTTCGTTGTAGCTGCCTCAGCATTTGTGAATGGAATAGTTAAAAATCCTAATGATAATAGTGCGCTTAATAATAGTTTTTTCATTATACTCTCCTTTTACTATTGTAATAGTCTTACATACAATGAATTTGCAATCCTCGTAATACTTTATTTACATTTTCATCTAATGTTTCAAAGAAAGTAGTAATCTTTGGATTTTGTTTGTTGTTTTTATCAATAAGTAATCTTTCATTTAGTAAAAGTTCACCATGTAGTCCAAAACTTTGAACTTGAATATTTAGTTCATCTTCAGTTTCAGAAATAATTGGTAAGAAGTAGTGGAAAGCTTTCGTTGGAATGATGTAACTTTTACCAATCATGCTTTCTTGATTTGAATTAATCCATTTTTTCGTAACAATCTTAATGTTCTTTTTTGAAACGATAAAAGACAGCGTTGTAGATTTTGTTAAACTTACGTCAAACTCACTTGTTTCACATATTTGTAAATTAAAAACGGTTTCATTTTGATGAGATTCAACATTTGTATTAATAAAATCGTGCATTTTATAAGCTTCCATTTCTTATTCACCCTTTTTTCAATTTCGAAAAGCGACTTATATTTATTCAAATTAATGTTTAGTCATATATTGGTTAAATTTTTCAACAAATTCCGATATAATCTTACAATACGTATATGAAGCTAATATGAAGTTCGTATGAGTTTGTAGTGGTTTTTTATTAAGAACAAAATAGGGTGATTTTTATGTGTTAAAAACTGGATAAAAAATGTATATTAATTCCTTTTCTTCGTACGATATATAGTTGTTAGCTCATTTTAAAATGTTAATAGATAGCAGCAAATAATGAACGGAAAACTTTAGTGTGAGCCTTACAAAAATGTAATAAAAATGTAAGCTATTGTGATAGTTATTTCGACAATTTTTTTATACAATAATAGTAAGAAGTTGTACGTGATTGAAAGGAGAGATGACATGGAATGGGTTCATGAATTATTTCAGCAGTACGGGTACTATGTTGTACTTGTTGGTTTGCTGTTAGAATATATTGCACTTCCGTTTCCGGGAGAGCCAACGTTAGCATATGCAGGATTTTTAGCACAGAAAGGCGATTTAAGTTTACCGATTTTAATTATCCTATCCTTTATTGGGACAAGTGTAGGAATGACAATTCAATACTTTTTAGGCAATAAATTGGGTATGCCCTTTATTCAAAAGTATGGAAAATACGTATTTTTAACACAAAGAAAAATCGACTTAACAAGAATGTGGTTTGATAAGTATGGATACTTCCTGATTTTTATCGGTTTCTTTATTCCTGGTGTACGTCATTTTACAGGATATTTTGCAGGGATTATTAACTTACCATTCCGCCGCTTTGCGATTACAATTTACTCAGGTGCTCTATTTTGGGTATCATTCTTCCTAATCGGGGGTTACTGGTTAGGTGGTAACTTACATGATATTTTTGGAGTGCTAGAAGGTCACATCGGTAAAATCATTTTTGGGGTGATTGCAATTGTAGCAATTACATTAGGAGTTCGTTTCCGCAAACAGTTAAAACGAGTATTATTACAAAACGCAAGTTAATATGGAATCCATTCTATGTCAGAATTTAGGAAGGCAGTGCAAATGCACTGCCTTTTTTATTTTATGTTCAAGTCTATTTGAATAAGTTTTTGTTTACCTGTTTAAAATTCCATAGATTATTTTGTCAATTATTAACGTCAAAATGACAATTATAATTGACAAAAATAAGGATATTATTTACAATTTTAATTAAATAAATGAAAAAGAGGGAAGACATGAAGCTTCAAAATCGAGTGAGGGAATTGCGAGCAAAGCATCGTTTATCACAAGGGGATTTAGGGAAAGCGATTGGATCATCAAGGCAAACGATTAGTTTAATTGAGCGCGGGGATTATGCACCATCTATCGTATTGTCGCTAAAAATCGCACACATTTTCAATGTACCGGTGGAGGAAATATTTATGTTAGTGGAGGGGGAAGAGGATGATGAAGAGTAAACGAAAAAAACAATTTGATTTTGTGGGGAAAATATCATTAAGCATGATGGGTGGCTTTTTAACAACGTATGTAGCTTTAAATTTACTCTCGGATGAACCGAGAAAATTATCATCTAATACATTTATAGGTGTATGTACTATTTTTGGAATCTTAATGATGTATTACACTTGGAAGAATACACGTATGTTAGCGGAGGCACGCGATGAGGAAGAGAGCGTACAAGGCAGAAAATTAGGCATTATAAGTATATATTTACGTGTAGGTGATATAGTTACGCAGGCATGGTTTGTATATGCGGTTATTGCATGTAGACGTGCACTGTTACAGGATACAAATGTTTCATTTGCAGTGTGGAATTTAGTAGCTTCTATTGTTTGTTTAACCACTGTAGTGATTAGCGGGCTCATAACAAAAAATCGTTATAATAAGCTATATCCTGAACAAGGGGTAACATATATGGAATCTATGAAAATGTGGACGAAAAACGCAGATGAAGGATTAAAGCACATTGTGCATGAGGCTGGATATAAAGCGTATGAATTTACGAATACAATATTGGCATATGTATGGTGGGCTGCCGTTATATATACAGCGGCTAGTGATATCGATTTTGTATTAATTGGTTTAATCTCAATTATTTGGATATTGCATCTTGGAAAATTCATGTACGAAATGCAGAGAAAAATGATTTATTAAGGGGAGAAAAAGGTGGATATTTTAAGAAGGCCAGCTGGTTCTATGACGGTGGCGTTAGTTTTGTCCATTTTATACGGAGTAATCCGAACTGAGAAATTAGAAGTAATGTTGGATATATGGGCATTATTTGGAATCTTTTTATTAGTGCTAGCTATTCATGAGCTAGGACATGTAGTATTTGGTTTAATAGGTGGTTTGAATTTTAAATTCATGACAGTAGGGCCGATTACTTTTCAAAAAGAGAAGGGGAAAGTACGCATTCGAGAAAATAAATTGTGGATGTACTTTGGAGGCGTGGCGATGTTAGTGCCTCCTTCTATAGAGACACCGAACCTTTCAAAAAAATGGGCGTGGATGACTTTAGGTGGACCGATTACAAGTTTACTATTTGGTATTACTTTCGGTTACATATACATGGTGAGTTATTATCAATATCTTTTATATTTTTCCGTTTTACACTTTGTCATTTTTGTAGCTACAATCGTACCGATAAAAGGAACGTTTTTGAGTGATGGTATGCAATTTCTCATTTTAATTAAAGATGATGAAAAGGCGAAGCAGCATTTATATAATATTCAAGTATCAAGTGAGTTATTTAGTTATAAAAGGCCGAAAGATTGGGATAAGAGATTAATAGAACTTAGTGAGGGGAAATTAAAAGAAGATAAAAGTATAAGAGATATAATGAGCGGACTTATGCTCGTTTTTTATGCCAGAGCCGATCAAGAAGGAATGGAAAGAGCGATACCATATATAGAACCAATTGTTCAACTACCTGTAACAAAAGAAAATAAATATTTCGTTAGTAGTTTTCATAGTTGGCATCTTTTATATAAAGCTCTTTATCAAATGGATAGTTTTTCTCTGCAAGAAGCGAAGCAACATGGGAAGGCTATTACAAAAATAGACTTACATGGGTATTATCGTACACAAGGAATTGTGAAATATGTAGAGGGCGATATGGAAGCTTCCAACGTTTATATGAGGAAAGCGGATAAAGAATTGAAGAGCGCTGAGAATAGTGAAATGGGATATTTACAATTAGAGAGAGACTGGTTTGAGCAGCTGAAAGAGAGGGTATCTTACGATGGGTGAGGTATCCTCTTTTTTCTATGTCGTTTTATGCCGTTCCATAAAAAGTCTGGGGCGAGTAAAATGAGATAAGAAGAGCAAAGCTTGGAGGAAGTAAATATGGAAATTTTATCGATTATTTTGATAGTCTTGCTCATTTATGTTGTTTTTAAAGTGGCATATGTAGCATTAAAAATACTCGCGATCTTATTAATTATCTTTTTAATCGTAGAGTTCGGCAGTAAATTGCTTGGGGGATAGGATATGTTGTACGGTTTGAGTGTCGAACCGTTGATATAATGAAAAAATCGTTGATATAAGTGGAGAAATCGCCGATATATTTGAAAAATCGTTGATATATTTTAGTGAATACTAAGTGGGGTATGTGGAAAAGAAGTTGCCGTGAAGGTAGCTTCTTTTTATTTTGATGATGGGTATGCAGGAAAGAATAACAAACAAAAAAAGCTGGAAGAACATCTTCCAGCTTACGAGTTACTTTCAATTTGGCGACCGTTTTCTTCTTCATTGTCTTGTAAAAGGTTGAATACGTCTGCTAGGCAGAATGCAATGAACCAAGTCCATAGACCGTGGAAGAAAGCTGAGCTTAATTGAAGTGGTAATGTATAGTTAGTCATTGAGTAGGAAATACATCCGCCAACGATTCCGATCATTGTTAATAACATTGTTTTTTGTGCATTTTCTTCTGGATTGAAGAGGAAGAAAATGTATCCGCCTAAAATTGAAGCGCTTACAAGTGTTTCGATTCCATTAAAAATGATATTCTCTCCAAGCTGAGTGTTTGTCCAGAAGCAGATTGTTCCGCCGATAATAGCAAACAGGACAGCTATTGTATATCGTATATATTGATTCATATGTTCATCTCCCTATGTAATAAGATGATTTGGAAGTCAAAAAGGTAGGTATAGTATATTGAAGTGAATTTTAGTTGTACGTATCTTTTTATAAAAAGATCAGTGAAGAATAACTAAGATGATCGGCTTTTAAACCGTTACGTGTATGGTGTCTGAAATATACCCGACTGCTCGTTTCTTTTTGCTTGTAAAATAAGAGAAACTTCCAAGTCTATATACTCTTTTTTTGTGAGTCTGTTTTCATTATAACACATTTAGGGCCACAATAATAGAATTATCTGATTTTGTAATAAGTGTAAAAAATAAAAATCGCAAGGCAATACCATTAATGGTGCAGTTTAGTGGAAGAAGGATTTTAATATATTATGATGAAATATGTAATCAAGGTGAGATCTAAGAAAGAGGCTTACATACTATAAAAAATGTTTTGTAGCATGAATGTAAGGGAGGAGAGCTAACTTGGAGATTACAACAGAAAGATTAATAATTAGACCTTTTAAGAGTACTGATTTACAGGATGTATTTGCTATTTATAATAATGATGATACTTGTAAGTTTCTATTACATAATAAGTGGACTCATGAAGACATGCAGGAGAGATTTAATAAGAAGCTAGCAAACAATGTACTTACTAAAGAATCAATATTAAGTTTGGCAGTTATATACAAGACTAAAGTAGTTGGTGATTTATCCGTATGGTATACAAATATGAAAGACACTGTTGAGATTGGTTATAGTTTTTCAAATGAAGTAGCTGGGAGAGGTTTGGCAACAGAAGCAGTAAGTAGTTTGGTATTTAAATTATTTAATGAATGTAATGTACATCGTATACAAGCTAATCTTGATGCACGTAATACAGCTTCACAAAAATTGTGTGAACGAATAGGTATGAGAAAGGAAGCTCATTTCATACAAGATTATTGGAATAAAAATGAATGGACAGATAGTTTTGTATATGGAATGCTATCCTCCGATTTGTAGTAATAAACTTAGTGATTTTATTATGCTAAAGGGTGCGTTAGTTGAATAACAAAAGGCATAACATATAATATGTTATGCCTTTAATGTATTAACCTTTTTTATCCCGCTTTAATGGGCAGTAAGACCCCCACCTCAAAATTCAGCGAAAGCAAAGAAGTTAGGTGGGGGATCAACTGCCCGTAAAAGTCCGATTGGTTCAACTAATAATCAGTGGGGATGAAGAAAACCCCCACTGATTAAAGTTTCACTTTATATGCGTTTGAAACGGCCGACAATTTCAACTGTTTCAGTAATGTTCATGAATGCTTTGTTATCCACTTGACGAATAATACGTTTCATTTCGCCTAACTCATATCGAGTCACGACAGTGTAAATCATTTTTTTCTTATGGTTTGTATAGCCGCCGACAGCATCTACCATTGTCACCCCGCGTATGCCGTGATGTAATAGTGCGCTTTTTATTTCCTCGCCTTTTTCTGTAACGGTCATTATCGTTAATTTAATATGTTTCGTATGCACAGCATCGATCACTTTGCTGACTACAAACCGGCTAATTAACGTATAAAGCGTAATATCCCATCCGAAAATAAATCCTGCTGCAACAAGTAAGATCAAGTTGAATCCAAAGATGATTGCTCCAATAGAAATATCTCGATGTTTCGCTACAATCAATCCAACAACATCAAAACCGCCTGTTGAAGAAGCAAATCGGAATATGATTCCGGAAGCTGCTCCGCAGATTACACCGCCGAATACAGAAGACAGTAAAATATCGTCTGAAACTTGGTGGACAGGGATAATGTTCATCGCTAACGATGATACAGCTACAAAGTACGCTGTTAAAAAGGTTGTCTTCTTGCCTAAGTAAAAGTGACTTAAAATAAGAAGAGGAATGTTTAGTAAAAAGATAAGTGCACCGATATTGTAGTGCATTAAATAACCGATAATCATCCCTACACCAGCGAATCCACCGCTAATCATGTTATGCGGGATAAAGAACATATTCATAGAAATTGCATACAAAATAGAAGCTACGAAAATAACAACCAACTGTATGATAAATTCTAAGTGAAATGTTTTAGCTGCTGGGAAGGATAAAAAGGCGGTGTCGGGAACGTAATCGGCGTCTCCTAGTTGACCCATAGTATGTTTCATCTCCATATTCATTTTTGATTACAAGAAGAGAATAAAGGTTTTTTCAAAAACTGGCAATAGTTTTATTATAATGCAAAAATTTTATAAATTTCTAATAAATCAAGCCTATTCATTGATGTGTGTGAATATACTAAAGAAAGCGAATACAACGTTTCTTAATTATTGTTTTCTTGAGAAAATATGCAAAATACTTTTTTTGACGATAAAAGGAAATAGAGAATGTTTGCCGAATGTGCTAAAATGACCTTATTAAGGATGTGAAGCGATGGAATTTTTATTGCAGGATGCAATTCTATATATATCGTTTGTAACGACAGCGCTTTGTTTATTAGAAGTTTTCTTCCTTGCTAACATTTCTCGCTTTGTGCGTCAGCAAGCATCAAGCGGTAGACAAAGGGCTTTTGCGTTAGTTGATACGTGTGAAGATAGTGCGAGGAATGTACCGCTATTTTCAATTTTTTATAAATATGGAATGATTCGTTCTGTACGCAGACAAGAATCAAGTGAAGAGAATGATGAGGTCGGTCCGTATACACCAATGTTTCGCTAAATAATTACGAAACATTGGAGGAATGAACATGTTAAAATCATACCGAGCTGTGCTCGTTAGTTTATCATTATTACTTGTTTTTGTTTTATCTGGTTGCAGTAATGCAGCCCCAATTGATGCACATAGTACAGGAATTTGGGATCATTATTTTGTATATCCAATCTCGTTTATGATTCAATTTGTTGCTCATCATATACCGGGAGCTAGCTTTGGGATTGCTATCATTATTATGACGCTCGTTATTCGTTCAGCAATGATTCCATTAGCTGTTTCGCAATATCGTAGCCAAGCGAAAATGAAAAAAATGCAACCTGAATTACAGAAGCTAAAGAAAAAACACGGTGATGTAAGTAAAGATCTAGAAAAACAAAAGCAGTATCAAAAAGAAATGTCAGAACTAATGAAATCAGGCGGTTGGAATCCACTTGCTGGTTGCTGGCCACTATTAATACAAATGCCGATTTTCTCTGCTTTGTATTATGCGATTAGCCGAACAGAAGAGATTCGCACATCTTCGTTTTTATGGGTGAACTTAGGACATGCAGATCCTTATCATATATTACCGATTATTGCAGCGTTAACGACATTTATTCAGATGAAAGTTTTCCAATCGAATAGTACGCCTGGAGAACAAGTACAAATGCTAAAGATGCAGCAAATTATGATGCCGGCAATGATTCTATTTATGGGATTTGCGGCGCCATCAGGACTAGTGTTGTACTGGATAACAGGTAACTTATTTACAATGATGCAAACAATCGTATCAAGAAAAATAATGGAACGTGAAGAGTTACAATTACAAAAGGCTTAGAAAAACACCGCTCGAGATGAGCGGTGTTTTTTTGTTAAGTCGTTAAGGAAATGTTAAGAAACCAACATTACGATAGGCATTGTATACGAAAGTGTACATGTATTAGAAATATGAAGGAGGAAATTTCCTATGAAGAAGAAAACAGTTGGGTATTTAGCGATTGCAGGTGCTTTATCATTCGGAATCATTGGAGGAGTCGGTATTCCGGCATTCGCAGCAACGAATACTCCAGCAGCTGAGCAGTCTACAAAAACGGCGAAAAAAGATTTAGATGACGCTACAAAACAAAAAGTAAAAACGATTATGGGCGATACAAAGAAACAGTTGGAGGAGCTAGGTGTAAAACTTCCAGAGAAAGAAAAACGTAAAGACATGTTTGCAGGATTAGATGATCAAACGAAAGAAAAAGCGAAGTCGATTTTAGAGCAAGAAAAGTCGGGTAAATTAACACGTGAACAAGCAAAAGAAGAATTAACGAAACTAGGCGTGAAGCTCCCGGAAAAGGGTAAGCATGGAGACATGTTTGCAGGGCTAGATGAAGCAACAAAAGAAAAAGCGAAATCAATTGTAGAGCAAGAGAAATCCGGAAAATTAACACGTGAACAAGCAAAAGAGGAATTAACAAAGTTAGGCGTGAAAATGCCGGAGGGTAAGCGTAAAGATATGCTTGCTGACTTAGATGAAGCAACGAAGGAAAAAGTGAAGTCAATTTTTGAACAAGAAAAATCTGGAAAGTTAACACATGAGCAAGCAAAAGAAGAATTAACAAAACTAGGTGTGAAACTTCCAGAGAAAGAGAAACATGAAGACATCTTTGCGGGATTAGATGAGGCAACAAAAACAAAAGCAAAAGCGATTTTAGAGAATGAAAAGAAACAATTAGAGGCGTTGAATGTGGATCTTCCGCATCATAAAGTGAAACTTTAATCAGTGGTGCATTTCCACTGATTATTAGCCCTCACCAATCGGGCTTTTACGGACAGTTAATCTTCCAACTTCATCCCTGTATTCGCTGTAGTTTAAGGTGGAAGTTTTACTGCCCGTTAATGCGGGGCAAGTTTTTTATGAAAAAAGATGAGAAATAATTGAGTGAAGTCGTATGTTTCGTGTGGGCAACCGGAAGGTACGTATGTGAGGAGACTTTCTTTTAGAAAGTCTCCTCTTACTTATTGTCGTTTTTTGTTAGTAAATCGATATATTTTGAAAATCGCTGATATAATTTTTTACTGCTACACTGTTCCAAAGATACTAGGGAATTAGAGAAGTGCCGTAACTTCTGTTATAATATAAGAAGAGGAATATTTCATATGTTATATAAAAAAATGTATTGATTTTTTCTAACAATTCAATATAATGAACAATAACTACAAAATTCGACATCAAGAAGTGATGATGAGGACATGATCAATTTTTTACGATTCTCAGAGAGGGAGGCCTTTGGCTGTGAGCTTCCTAATACGGAAAAATGGATTACCACCTCTGAACTGCAGCAGTGAACGGATACCTAGTAATTGCTTGCCGGCAAAAACCGTTATTTAGACTTGAGAAATTGGTGAAGTGTGTTACTTTACGAATTGAAACAAGGGTGGAACCACGAATATAACACTCGTCCCTTTTTTAGGGAGGAGTGTTTTTTTATTTCATTTTTGCATCACACTAGAATTGGAAGGAGGATACGCAGCATGCATCATGATGAGAAGAACAAAATTGGTTTAACGGTAGCACTTTCTATCGTAGTAGGAACGATTATTGGATCTGGTGTGTTTATGAAACCAGGGAGCGTATTAGATTACTCAGGGAGTTCTAATATGGCCATTCTTGCTTGGGTAATTGGTGGTCTGTTGACGCTAGCAAGTGGTTTAACAGTAGCTGAAATTGGAGCGCAAATCCCGAAAAATGGTGGGTTGTATACGTATTTAGAGGAGATTTACGGAAGTTTTTGGGGATATTTATCAGGCTGGATGCAAACGATTGTTTATGGACCAGCTATTATTGGAACATTAGGATTGTACTTTAGTTCTTTAATGATTAACTTCTTCTATTTAGATAAAGTATGGAATTTACCAATTGCCATTGGAACAGTTGTGTTCCTTGGCGTTGTAAATAGTATGGGAACAAAATACGGAGGTATCGTCCAAACAGTTACGACAATCGGGAAAATGATTCCTATCGTATTAATCGTCGTGCTAGGTTTTTGGAAAGGAAATAGCGATATCTTTAATGTAGTTGTACCGATATCGGAAAATCAAAGTATCGGGATGGCAATTTTAGCAACGTTATTTGCTTATGACGGCTGGATTCTACTTGCTTCGATTGGCGGAGAAATGAAGAATCCAACAAAGTTATTACCGAAAGCCATGACAGTTGGGATTTTAATTGTAACAGCTGCTTACGTACTAATTAACTTAGCGTTATTAAATGTATTACCAGCAACGCAAATTGTTGACCTTGGAGAAAATGCAACAGCGACAGCTGCGGGCATGCTACTTGGAGAATATGGCGGGAAAATTATTAGTATCGGTATTATCGTTTCTATTTTCGGTTGTTTAAATGGAAAGATTTTAACGTTCCCACGTATCCCGATGTCGATGGCAGAGCGTGGACAACTTCCATTTGCTAAGTTTATTGCAAAGGAAAGTCCAAGATTTAAAACACCAGCAAATGCAATTACTGTTGAAATCATTTTAGGAATTATTTTAATGATTATTAGTGATCCGAATAAGCTATCTGAGAT
The DNA here is from genome assembly GCF_018332475.1 of Bacillus sanguinis. GTDB lineage: Bacteria > Bacillota > Bacilli > Bacillales > Bacillaceae_G > Bacillus_A > Bacillus_A sanguinis. The sequence continues at coordinate 27,681 of NZ_BOQB01000070.1, forward strand.
TTCCGTATTCATTATTTATATTTTCTACGTAATGACGTTTATTGGTGTCTTCATTTTAAGAAAACGTAATAAGAATAAAGAGCGTGCATACAGTGTACCGTTATTCCCAATCGTACCAATCGTTGCGATTTTAGGTTCGCTCTTTGTAATTGGTAGTGCAATTATCAATGATCCGGTAAGTTGTTTCTTATCAATTGGAATTGTCTTTACTGGACTGCCGGTATATTGGTATTTAAATAAGAAGAATAAAACTGAAGTGTCATGATTGAAGGGTAGGCGTATAATACGCCTACCTTTTTTACTGTAAAAAAATTGTACTTGTGTTCAATTTCTATTTTGGTTACTATAGTCGTAGTAACCAAAATAGAAAGCGTGGGGAAAGACTTGAATTTTCGTGTGTATATTTTAGCTATCGCGGCTTTTGTAGTCGGAACGGTTGAGCTAATTATAGGAGGAACGCTCGATTTAGTTGCCAATGATTTAGGAGTATCTATTAGTGCAGCTGGTCAGCTTATAACAATATTTTCAGTAGTATTTGCTTTATCAGGTCCGGTTTTATTAGCGTTAACAGGGAAGTTTGAAAGAAAGAAATTGTATATTGGGGCATTATCAATTTTCTTAATCGGAAATATTATTTCGGCATTTAGTGTGAATTACGGGATGTTAATGTTCTCAAGGGTTGTTTGTGCGGCGAGTGGTTCGCTTATTATTGCACTGTCAGTAACACTTGCTTCTAGCGTTGTAGAACCGCATTTTCGTGCGCGTGCAATTGGAATCATTTTTATGGGGATTAGTGGATCGCTTGTACTTGGAGTACCACTCGGCCTTGTACTCGGAAATGCATATGGATGGCGTGCACCATTTGTACTTATTTCGATCTTAACAGTGATGGCAATCGCATGTATTTCATTATTCTTAACGAAAGTACCACCGACATCAGTGTTATCGATAAGAGAGCAAATTGCTACGTTAAAAGATAAAAAAATTGTCAGTGCACAGTTAACATCATTCTTATTTTTAACGGGTCATTTAACATTATATGCATATTTAACACCATTTTTAAAAGATGTGATGCACGTGGAAGCGAATTGGATTAGTGTATTTTACTTCATTTTCGGAATTGCAGCGGTACTTGGAGGCGGCCTTGGGGGCTTGCTTGCTGATAAATGGGGATCGAAGAAAAGTATTATTTCCATCATTATCGTATTTGCGTGTGTAATCTTCCTATTGCCAATGATGACATTCTCATTCCCACTGTTCATTATTATGATGGGACTTTGGAGTATGCTGAGCTGGGCTATTTCGCCAGCACAACAAAATTATTTAATTGAAATTGCACCAGAATCAGCTGGTATTCAGCAAAGTTTAAATAACTCTGCACTTCACTTAGGAATTGCGCTCGGTTCAACAGTAGGGGGAGTTGTTATTGAGAAATCATCTGTTATATATAATGCTTGGGTGGGTGGCGGCTTTATTATATTAGCACTGCTTTGTGCGATTTTCTCGATTACGAGAGGACGTTCTGCTCAGTTAGCAAAGGAAGAATCTATCGTTTGATAGGTTCTTTTTTTGTTTGTAAAATTTTGCAGGTTTTAGTAGAAAGGTGGAGAATTTGTATGTAGCGAGGTGATGGGTAAATGATGTTTAATTTCTCGATATTCGGTATAATACTTGCACTATTGCCGATAGTTGCAGTTGTTTTTGTATTAGGATGGATTCGTGTCATCTATCAAAATTCCGAGAAACAAGTGGAGCAAAATGAGAAAATTATTGAGCTGTTGATGGAGATAAAAGAAAAAGATAAGTAACATGTATTCGTTTGAAATTTGTTTCTCGTAAGTAAAAAAGGCACTTATAAAGTGCCTTTTTATTATTTTTTAAAATTTTAAATATGTAACATTCATTTGTCAATAGTAGCAGGAGAACAAACAATTGTAATGTTGCTTATTACTTTGAAACTTTCTCAACAATTCGACAAGATACTACAAAAAAACCACCTATTCTCTTGTTTTCACTATAAGTACAATGAAACAGTAAGATTGCTTCATGTAGAAATTTATATATGGTGGTGGAGAGAATGAAACGAAAGATGGTAGGAAAATGGTTTAGTTTTTTAAGTGCTCTTATTATTTTATTAGGAATTGCAATGCCACAAGTAAAGGCAGAAGTAATGAACAAAGAAACATATAAGATGGATTGGAGCTATAGTAATTCGAAACAGCGTGAAATAAAGACCGAAATAATTAAAACGGCTGCGGGTAGTATTGCTTATTGTTTAACGCCTGATTTACGTTCACCCAATGGGGATGATTTGCCTGAGATGGGGAAAACATCTGATGCCGTATATCGTATTTTATTAAATGGATATCCTCAAAAAAGTCCATCTGAATTAGGTGTAGCGACAACGGAAGAAGCGCATTATGCTACACAATTAGCAGTATGGATTGCAGCGAATGAATTAACGGAAGAAGATTTAGTTGCAAAAAATGAACGTGTACATAATCTTATGAAACGTCTAGTAGAGGGTTCAAAAAAAGAAACTGGATCACAAGATGTATTTTTTAAAGTTAATCCTGTAGATCCACAAACTGCTACACAAAAAGGTGATTATTTAGAAACAGGATTTTATGCAGTACAAACAAATGCGGTTTCTGGCTCTTATACAATTGTTCCTGAAGGTGCTCCTAAAGGGATTCGAATTGTAAATGAACAAGGGGAAGAGAAAACTACATTATCAATTAACGAAAAATTCAAAATATCAATCCCGAAAGATACGAGTAGTGGTAATTTTAAAATGAAAGTAAAGTCTACTTTAACAAGTTTACAAGCAATAGCTTTTAAAGGATCAGAAAAGGTTCAAAATACAACTGTATTGTTACAAAGAAATAGTGAGAAAATCAGTACAGATTTAGTTGTAAATTGGGAATCAGTAGGCTCTTTAAAGATTATGAAATTAGGAGAAAAAAAGGAATTATTAAAAGGGGCGGTGTTTGAAGTTTCTAATGAAAACTTTAAACAAAATGTTACGACTAATGATAAGGGGATTGCGGAGTTAGGTAATCTTCCAATCGGTATATATAGCGTCAAAGAAATTCAAGCGCCAGCTGGATATGTGTTAGATGGAAGTGTTAAAAAAATTGAAGTGAAAACTGGTGAAACTGCTGTATTAGAGTTGAAAAATGAAAATGTAAAAGGTGAGTTAGAAATAACGAAAGTAGATATAGCGGATGGGAATACGAAACTGCCGAATGCAGAATTTACAATCTACAATGAACAAGGAAAAGAAGTAGTAAAAGGGAAAACGGATGAAAAAGGTGTAGTGAAATTCAAACTACCATACGGAAAATACACGTATAAAGAAACGATAGCGCCGAATGGATATGTAATAAATGAAGAGACGTTCGCATTTGAAATAAAAGAGAATGGAGAAATTATTAAACATATCGTTCAAGATAAGAAAGTAGAAGGTGAATTAGAAATAACAAAAGTAGATGTAGCGGATGGGAATACGAAACTGCCAAATGCAGAGTTTACAATCTACAATGAACAAGAGAAAGAAGTAGTAAAAGGAAAAACAAATGAGCAAGGTATAGCGAAATTTAAACTACCATACGGAAAATACACGTATAAAGAAACGATAGCGCCGAATGGATATGTAATAAATGAAGAGACATTCGCATTTGAAATAAAAGAGAATGGAGAAATTATTAAACATATTGTTCAAGATAAGAAAGTAGAAGGTGAATTAGAAATAACAAAAGTAGATGTAGCGGATGGGAATACAAAATTACCGAATGCAGAATTTACAATCTACAACGAACAAGGAAAAGAAGTAGTAAAAGGAAAAACAAATGAGCAAGGTATAGCGAAATTCAAACTACCATACGGGAAATACACGTATAGAGAAACAATAGCACCAAATGGATATGTAATAAATGAAGAGACATTCGCATTTGAGATAAAAGAGGATGGAGAAATTATTAAACATATTGTTCAAGATAAGAAAGTAGAAGGTGAATTAGAAATAACAAAAGTAGATGTAGCGGATGGGAATACAAAATTACCGAATGCAGAATTTACAATCTACAATGAACAAGGAAAAGAAGTAGTAAAAGGAAAAACAAATGAGCAAGGTATAGCGAAATTCAAACTACCATACGGAAAATACACGTATAAAGAAACAATAGCGCCGAATGGATATGTAATAAATGAAGAGACATTCGCATTTGAAATAAAAGAGAATGGAGAAATTATTAAACATATTGTAAAAAATAAGAAAGAAGAAAAGGCATCGATTCCTTCTAAGCCAAATAAGCCAACACCGAATGGAGAAGTGAAACCTTCGGCTGATGTGAAGCCAATGCAACAACCTAATACTCATAATGAAGTGCGATTACCAGCTACTGGCGGCGTTGGCAATGAATTTACGGCTTTATTCGTTTTAGGAATTGGTTTTATTATTGCTGGTGCGTATGTGTTAAGGATGAAAAATAGAAAAGAAATGTAGAAAAAAACGCCTTGTAATAGAGGCGTTTTTTTAGTATCTCAACTTCATTAACAAACTCTTAATTTCCTCATCTTCCATAAAGAGGTCATGGTGTTTCTGGGTAATCTTTGCAAGTGCAACGTCATGATAGAAAAATTCTGTAAAGAACTTCACGAAAGGTTGTGACATTGTTTTCATTGCTTGCCATGACTCTTGCTCTACACCAGCAAATAAAATTTCGCGGTCGTCAACGATGAGCAGTAAGTATCGCTCTAACGCGTTAGGCTCTTCGGCTGGAATTAGGAAATGCATGTTTTCTAAGTCTGTTTCGACTTTTCCAACTATAAGGGATTCGATTTTGACGCCTTGTTTTGCTTTTTCTTCTAATAACGGAAGATATTCTAAAAGAGTATCGTTCCAAGCTGAAATGCGAATCGATTCTTTTGCACTTTCGATGAGCTCTTTACTTTGAACGCGAATAGAAGATTGCATTTTTAAGCTCCAGACACGGTCATCTGTAAATGATTTTTTCGATATAGTTGTCTCTAATTCTTTAATATTGGATTGAAATTCTGTCGTTAATTTTTCAATTGCTAGCTTGAGTGGTAATGCTGTATACATCTTTTTCTTCTCTGAAACGGAATCCATTACCATTCCTTTATCGATTAGGCGTGCAAGCACTTCATATATTTTGGCTTTTGGAACGCCAGAATGCTTCACAATCGTTGTAGCATCTAATGGTTCGTTGCTTGATACGACAACTTCGTAAGCTTGGCTTTCATATTGTGAGAAACCGAATTTTTGTAACATAGTTCCCTCCGAACGAATGAGATTATATTTTAAGGATAATGAACTATTTGTTTTTGCACAAGTGGTAGTCAGTTTTCTAATTGTATTAAGGTGAGAATTAATTTCAATTTTTTAATTTTATCCATTATACTTAATATAGTGATTAATATAATTAAATTACAACGAGAAGGGGATGCTTGGGGGAAGATGTTAAGAAGTTTACGTTTAAAAATTGCGGTAGTATTTTCGGTACTTATTTCTATGATGTTCGTAATATTAGGTACAGCTATGTATCAATTACAGAAAGAGAAGGAAGTGCGCTCCTTAGACCAGTATTCTCAAAATACGATGGATCTTGTGACAGAACAGTTAACTGCATTTATGCAGCGAATTGAAGAAGATATGGGGCATTATGGAAGTCATGATGATATTCAAAACATGCTACAAGATGGAGTTACTCCAGAAGAAGAGAGCTTTATTTTAAAAGAGTTTTCAAGATTTAAAAAGAACCATCCTGATATTTTAGATGTATACATTGGGACAAAAGATAAAAAAACGTTGAGCGCAAATCTCGCTGACGGAGGAAAAGTACCTGAAGGGTATGATCCAACAAGTCGTCCATGGTATAAAGCATCGGAATCTGATACGAAATCGATTATTTGGGGACAACCACAATATGAAATCGCGACAGGTAAGTTAAGCATTGGAGTGTCAAAAGCAATTGTCGGACAAGATGGATCTGTATTAGGGGTAGTAGCAATGGATGTATCATTAGGAACAATTCAAAAGCTACTCCACAATATTCAATATAATAACGGCGGAGAAATGTTTATCGTAAATGATAAAAATATTGCCATTGTATACCCAGAGAAAGTAGGAAAAGATGTTTCAAAGGAACCACTTTTAAAAAGCTTGAATAAAGATGAAACAAAATTTGCGGTGACGACATTAGGCGGGAAAGATGTAGTAGCCTATAGTCAACTGTTTGATAAGATGAAATGGAAAATTGGGATTGTTTATCCGAAAGAAACGATTGATGGGCTATTAAATAGTACGAGAAATACAGTCCTTATAATGGCATGTATTAGCTTATTAGTTGGAATCATAGCTTCATACTTGTTCTCAAGAAGATTAGCAAGACCGTTGCAACTATTAACGAATCACGTTCAAAAAGTAGCAGAAGGCGATTTAACGTTGCAAATGAAAGTGACAAGTAAGGATGAAGTTGGAGAGCTGACGAACCATTTTAATCATATGGTTGAGCAAATGAATGAAATGGTAAGCAAAATTAAAAATAGTGTATCCACAGTGCAACAATCAACGAATAATCTACATTATTTAACAAATGAAACTGTAGCCGCTAGTAGAGAAGTTTCAGGTGCAATGGATGATGTGAGTGGAGGAGCGTCCACTCTTGCTAATAGTGTAGATGAAGTTTCAGAGCAGCTCGAGAATATGGCAGAGTCAGTGGAACAAATGAATCATTCGGTTGGTGAAATAAAAGGAGTGGCTGGCAAAGCTGAAGAGGCATCTAAGCAAGGATTACATACGATGCGTAATTTAGTTCGTACAAGGAGTCAATCATCTTCGATTGTTGTTCATACAGAGGAAGCATCCGGAAAGTTAGAGCAAAGAGTTGGATCGATTCAAAATGTTGTAGAGCTTATAAAAGGTATTTCGGATCAAACGAATTTACTTGCTTTAAATGCTTCAATCGAGGCGGCACGTGCGGGTGAACAAGGTAAAGGCTTTGCTGTTGTTGCGGAAGAAGTTCGGAAATTAGCGGAACAATCAAAAGAAGCAACAGTAGAAATTGCGACGATGATTGGTGATGTACAAGTAGAGGTAAGAAGAGTTGTAGAAGTTGTAAGTAAATTGAAAGATATTGCGGATATACAAAATAAAGTTACGACCGAGGCAGAAACGGAATTCCGTACCATTATGTCAGTTGTAAATACGATTAGTACGTCAGTGGAACAAATTGTAGCAGAGGTACATAACATCGGTCACGAGCAAGGAGAAATTACAGCGGTAATGCATACAATTGCCGGTACGAGTCAAGAAAGCGCAGCTGTTTCTGAAGAAGTAAATGCTGCAACTGAATCACAAGTGAATCATCTAGAAAAGGTAGCTCATACGATGGAAAGTTTGACGGAGCATATGAGAGACTTAGAAAGATTAGTTGAGCAGTTTAAAATAGAGGAATAACAAATTAGTAAAATGATGAGTATTTCGGTAAAATAGACAATGGATATATAAGAAGCAATTATAGGAGGAAGACTACTATGGCAATTGTTGACGTATCGATTATTCCAGTAGGAACTGGTAATCCAAGTGTTAGTGAATATGTAGCAGAAGTACAAAAGGTGTTAGAGAAAAATGCAGATCGCGTGAAATATCAATTAACACCAATGAATACAATTATTGAAGGAGATCTTCCTGTCATTCTAGAAGTCATTCAACAAATGCATGAAGTTCCATATACGAAAGGTGCGCAGCGCGTTGCGACAACAATTCGTATCGATGATCGTCGTGATAAAGTAAGCACAATGGAGAAGAAATTAAACTCTGTTCGATCAAAATTATAAAGAAAAGCAGCGATTTTCGCTGCTTTTTTCATATAGGAGGTAGATAAGATGAGTGAAAAGTTTAACGAACAATTTGACGGGTTGTTAGAGAAATACACGGAACTATTACTTGGAGAAAGCAATGAAGAGAGAAAAGAACAGGTGCAGAAGTGGGCACTGTATTCTTACATAGCTAAGACGATGCCGGCTTTAGTGAAACATTGGAATGAGACTTACCCTGATGCGAAAGAAGAGATGGTACAGTTAATTACAAATATTAAAAAGCTGAATGAAGAGAAGAGAAATGAAGGATAAAAAGAATAAAATGCACAACTTTTTCT
>NZ_BOQB01000071.1 GCF_018332475.1 Bacillus sanguinis
TCTGTCGTAACTTTTTTCGGATCTACAATCACCGTTGCTAAAGTCATCGCATCCATATTTTTAGTTTCCCATAAAGAAATTGCTAAATCGTGATCTTTTTTTATCTTCTTTTTTAACAATTTTAAATTGGCAAAACTAACTCCGAATAGTGGCTCTTTCGCTCCGTGATTTTTATACGTTTTACGATTTTGTTCTGTTCCATATTCCTCTAGTTGCTGCATTACTTCCTCAAGTAACATATACCCACCTCTTTATCTTTTATGTTGACTTCATATATGTATGTACGATATATTCTACATTACTTTTTGGTTTTCCTATATTTATTTTTAAAATACGGTATGTGAAATTTTAAATTTATCCAAAAAATATACCGTCTCCTTATTTATTAGCAAGAAAATATATTTTTTCATCTACTAAGTATGGTATACAGCTTCTTTTCTTTATAAGTTACGTATATGAAGATAAAAATAAGTTTGGCTATCTATATTTTTCACACTCATTAGCCCATATACAATTATAAACCACTTTCCTTTTAAGGCGAAAAGTGGTTTATGTTTTCCGAAAATATTCGATGTGTTAAGCTATACAATTCATTACTGTTCGACTACTCATTTTCTTTTTTCTTCTTTTGTTCCTCAGATGGCTCTTCTGTTGGATCTGGTTCTTGTTCATCCTTTTTGTTTAACTCATCATTTTGTTCTTTAGCAGGATCTTGTTTTTCATTTTTTTCCTCCTGTCTTTGTTCAGAAGGTTCCTCCGTTGGATCTGGCTCCTTTTCATCTTTTGGAGCTGGATTACAACCAATTAACAATCCTACCGTAAATATGCTCGTCATAAATATAGAAAGCATTTTTTTATAATTCAATTAAAGCACCTCCTAAAATTAATATCTCTTGTATTGTTTCCAATTCATAATTCAATTTATCCAATTTTTTATGACGTTTCTTTAAAAAGACCATTCCTTTAAAATCTTGCATACTTTTGGACAAACTTTCTTGCGCTTGTAAAAAAGTTTTTTTGCATTTCCATACCTATAATTGCTAATATAGTAGAGTAGAACTTTTATAGAGAGAAGGAAAATTATGCACAATGGAATTCGAATGACAACTTTAGTGAAAAGGGCTATGTTGATTTGCGCGGGGGTATTATTTACATACGAAGCAGCTTTAGGATCAGCACATACTGCTTTAGCAAGTACAGAAGATGAAGCAAAATCTGTTCAACTTGTAAGTGAAATTCAATCATCTCTTGCACCGAAAGAAGCTCCTAAACAATATAATGGGCAAGTTAGAAAAGTAGCTTATTTAACATTTGATGATGGTCCTGGAAAATACACAGCTGAGCTTTTAGATATGTTGAAGAAAGAAAATGCAAAAGCAACATTCTTCCTTATTGGTTCAAATGTAAAAGCTTTCCCTGATCTTGTAAAACGCGAAGATGCTGAAGGCCACTACGTTGGGATGCACAGTATGACTCATAACTACAAGAAACTTTACACAGAAGGTCATTATGTAGATGAGATGAAAGAAGACCAAGGATTAATCGCTGGCGTTCTAGGTAAATCGCCAGTATTAACTCGTCCATCTTACGGCTCAATGCCAGGATTAAACGAAGCACTTCGTAACAAAGTTGTTGAGAATGGGCTAAAAGTTTGGGATTGGACAATTGATTCATTAGACTGGAGATATAACAAAATGCCTGTTGACGCTGCATCAGCTAAAATTGTAGAAAACGTTATTAATGGTGCTAACAAGCCAACAGAAGTTATCCTTATGCACGACATTCATCCACAATCCGTAAAAGCAGTACCTGGTATTATTAAAGGGCTGAAAGAAAAAGGATATGAATTAGAAGCCTATAGCGAGAATGAACACTTCCCATTAAACTTCTGGCATGATAATCGTATGTAATGAAAAAGACTTGATTTCCTTTATTCGGTAATCAAGTCTTTTTATCGTTTTGGGAATTACTCCTCGTATATTAGACTCAACCTCCCTCTTCTCTAATATCAATACAAATTAAAGATCACTTAAATTTAATTTAAAAACATCACATGCTGTTTGGTATAAAGGTAAAGAGGATTCGTAAAAAAAGATGTTATCGGTAAAATCCCTCTCTCCTTCGTAAAAAAAGTAAGGCGTTTTCGTGCTAAGTAAGATACATCTATTCATACAATCAGAAGTGATAACTGTGATAGTAGAAAAGAAAATCGTATTAAAAAGATGAATCGAAAATGAAGAACGAGAAACGAAAAGCAAAAAATATTTATCAAAATACAGTAAGAAATTATGGATTGAATATACAAATTCAATCCTATTTTTTTATATTATCAACACTTTAGCACATATTACTCTTAAGGGGGGATATATATGGATTTTCTTTCAGCTGAATATTTGTCAGCCTTGCTTGCCATTATTGTAATTGATTTAGTGTTAGCAGGTGATAATGCCATTGTAATTGGATTAGCAGCAAGACGATTACCGAAAGATCAACAAAAGAAAGTTATTATATGGGGAACTATCGGGGCAATCGCGATTAGAGCCCTCGCTACTTTAGTTGTCGTTTGGTTGTTAAAAATACCAGGGCTACTTCTAATTGGTGGTGTACTCCTTATATGGATCGCTTACAAATTAATTGCTGAAGGCAAAGATCATGATATTAAGGCAGAAGAAGGGTTTTGGTCTGCTATTAAAACTATTATTATTGCTGATGCATTAATGGGTATAGACAATGTTCTTGCTGTTGCAGGAGCTGCGCATGGCAATTTCTCTTTAGTAATCATCGGATTATTAGTTTCTATTCCTGTAGTAGTATGGGGCAGTACATTAATTTTAAAATGGGTAGATCGTTTTCCTGTTATCATTACGATTGGAGCAGCAGTTTTAGCTTATACCGCTGCGAAAATGATTGTAGATGAGAAATGGTTTGCTGCATTTTTTGAGAGTAATCCTTTAATTAAATGGGCATTCATCATTGTTATCATTTTCGGTGTAGTGTTCTTTGGAAAGATGAAGCAAAAAACTAAAGATAATACTATATAATGCCAATGTAATTTTAGTTACAAACAAAAGCGCTACTCATATGAGTAGCGCTTTTTAATATTTATTTAGCTTCCCCTTCCGGAGCCGTTTTTACCTTCGTTTTGTTTTTATCACGATTGTTATAGTTATACTTCGAACGATCTGTCGGTGTAAATCCTTCCGGTGTGTAGAATCGTAATAGATCACCATTTACGACTTGGTCAGAATATTTTAGCGAGCTTTGAACCATTTGTTCATTTTGTTTTATTTCATCTGTAAATTCTACTGGTTTTCCAGTCGTTGTATCATAGTATTTACCGTTTAATGCAGTAACTGTTGGGCTTACGTAGTTACCATTACGGAACGCAACGACTTGTTTATGATCTGGTGATAATAAATCAGAACCGAATTGAACATAATTTTTTGTATCTGTACCTAGTAAGTGTAAAAGAGTTGGAAGAACGTCAATTTCACCACCGTATTGATGCTGTACGCCACCTTTCACACCTGGTACACGAACGATTAACGGTACACGTTGTAACTGTGCATTTTCAAATGAGTTAATTTCTTTACCCATTACTTTTGACATTGCTGCGTTATGATTATCTGAAATACCGTAATGGTCTCCATACATAACGATAATAGAATTATCGTATAAACCAGATTGTTTCAAGTAGTCGATGAAACCTTTTACAGATTCGTCTAAATAACGTGCTGTTTGGAAATACGTATCTACAGACGAGTCACCTGTGTTCGCAGGTTCAATTGTCGCTTCCTCTTTATCAATTGGATACGGGAAGTGATTCGATAACGTAATAAACTTCGTATAGAACGGTTGTTTCAATGTCTCTAATAACGGAATGGATTCATTAAAGAATGGTTTATCTTTTAATCCATAGTTTACTACATCTTTTTCGTTCATATCATAGTATGAAGCATCAAAGAATTTATTAAAACCAAATGATTTATAAATATCGTCACGGTTCCAAAATGTTTTATAGTTACCATGGAATACAGCTGATGTGTATCCTTGTTGTCCTAAAATTGCTGGCGCTGATTGATACGTGTTATGAGATTTCGTTGTAAATACAGATCCTTGTGGTAAACCAAACATAGAATTCTCTAACATAAACTCCGCATCAGACGTTTTCCCTTGTCCTGTTTGATGGAAGAAGTTATCAAAGTAAAGCGTATTCGCATCTTTTGTGAATGAGTTTAAGAACGGCGTAACTTCTTGACCGTTTAATTTATAATCAATTAAGAAGTTTTGGAATGACTCTAAATGAATATAAATTACGTTCATTCCCTTACCTTTACCGAAATACTCAGGGTTTGGACTTGCGTAAGTTGATGTTAAATAATTTCTTACTTCTGTCATATTATCTCCATCAGCTAACGCTCTTTCCGTTGATGCTTTTGCACTTTGAATACCATCATAAATCGTATAGTTATATGCTCCTAAATATTTCACAATATAATTACGATCAAACGTTCTTGTTAATAATTCAGGACGGTCAGATTCTGCAAGTCCTAAGTTAATACTAAATAATAAAATACCTGCTACAAATACTAGTGATACTTTATATTTCGCAACACGAATTGGTTTTGGATTTGCAAATTTCGTTGCTACTAATGCAATTAAAATAATTGTATCTAAGAAGTATAGCGGATCATAAAGATGTAGCAACGCAACAATACTACCACCTAAATCTCCAAAGTTATTCGTTTGTGTTAATGTCGGGAAGGTAATAAAGTCACTGAAAAAGCGATAGTATACGACGTTTGCGTATAAAAGAATCGACAATAACAAGTTGATAACAATTAACCAAATATAAGATCGTTTTCCTTTTGCAAATAATGCAAGTCCTAAAAATAGCACTGCTGAACTAAGCGGGTTGAAAAACAACAAGAATTTTTGGATCGTGTTTGAAATTCCCAAATTAAATTCCGTTACATAAGCTGCATATGTTTTGAGCCAAAATAAAATAACGGCAAACAGAAAGAATCCAAAATGATTGCTTAACACACTTTTGCTCTTTAATAAGAATTGTTTCATTTCTCCACCTCTTTTGATCATCCAAGGCTTATTTTTTTATAAGTCTGTCTCTCTATTCAATTTTTTATCTTCAAATAGATTTTATTTATTTAACTATATGAAGAATACTAGTAATTATAATTTGAAGCTAGTATTTATTCAACTATTTCTTTCTAGACATTTTGACCTTGGTTTCTATTTAACAAAATAAATTTGTAACATTCCCTGTTTTCTCCCAAAATTCATCCACTAATTATGACATCACATACTATATACTTTTATTCACTTCTTCGCAAATAAATATGTCTCCAGTTCTGGAACATTAATGTAATATAATTAAATTCACAATTGAATACATTTATTTTTTCAATATATATTATATTTCCTCAATTATTTATGCTTCAGCCATTCTTCTATGTGCAACATTCAAATCTCTTTCCTTCAATAAAATTATTTTCGAATAATTATTCATAATCCATAAAATACAGTTTATAAAAAAACCTCGCTCTCAAAACGAGAGCGAGGTTTTCATCATTTATTATTGACCTTTGTACATTGCATCTACTTGTTTTTGAAGTTCTTCATTTTCTAAGAACTCATCGTAAGTAGCCTCTTTATCGATTACACCGTTTGGCGTTACTTCAATAATGCGGTTTGCAATTGTTTGTACGAACTGATGGTCATGAGATGTGAATAACATTGTACCTTTGAATGCGATTAAACCGTTGTTTAATGCGGTAATAGACTCAAGGTCTAAGTGGTTCGTTGGATCGTCAAGTGTAATTACGTTTGCACCACTTAACATCATTTTAGATAACATACAACGAACTTTTTCGCCTCCAGATAATACAGAAACGTTCTTCTTAACTTCTTCACCTGAGAATAACATACGGCCTAAGAAACCACGTAAGAAGCTTTCTGACTCATCTTGTGGAGAGAATTGACGTAACCAATCAACTAAGTTAGAGTCACTGTTCTCAAAGTATTTAGAGTTATCTCTTGGGAAGTAAGATTGAGATGTTGTAACGCCCCATTTGAATGAACCGCTATCTGGCTCCATTTCACCCATAAGAATTTTAAATAATGTTGTCATCGCAATATCGTTACGACCGATAAATGCAACTTTATCACCTTTATTTAAAGTGAAGTACACATTATCTAACACTTTTTCGCCATCAATTGTTTTAGAAAGACCTTCAACAGTTAATAAGTCATTTCCTACTTCACGCTCAGGTGTGAAGCCAACGAATGGATAACGACGTGAGGATGGTCTAATATCATCTAAAGTAATTTTATCTAATAATTTTTTACGAGAAGTTGCTTGTTTCGCTTTAGATGCATTTGAGCTAAAGCGTGCAATGAAGTTTTGTAACTCTTTTACTTTCTCTTCTTTTTTCTTATTAGCATCTTGCGTTAATTTTAAAGCTAATTGGCTTGACTCATACCAGAAGTCATAGTTACCAACATAAAGTTGAATTTTACCGAAATCAAGATCAGCCATGTGTGTACAAACTTTATTTAAGAAGTGACGGTCATGGGATACAACGATTACTGTATTTTCAAAGTTCATTAAGAAGTTTTCTAACCATTGGATCGCTTTTAAGTCCAAGTGGTTGGTAGGCTCATCTAGTAATAGAATGTCTGGTTTACCGAATAAAGCTTGAGCAAGTAATACTTTTACTTTCTCTGCCCCAGTTAATTCTGACAATTTCTTATCATGAAGATCTTCACCAATACCTAAACCTTTAAGAAGGATTGCAGCTTCTGATTCTGCTTCCCAACCGTTAAGCTCAGCGAATTCACCTTCAAGTTCAGCAGCACGCATACCATCTTCATCACTAAAGTCTTCTTTCATGTAAATGGCATTTTTCTCTTGCATTACTTTGTAAAGTTGCGTGTGACCCATAATTACTGTTTCTAATACTGCGAACTCTTCATACTCGAAGTGGTTCTGTTTTAATACTGCTAGACGCTCACCTGGCGTAATATGTATATCACCTGTTGATGGTTCAATTTCTCCAGATAAAATCTTTAGAAATGTCGATTTACCAGCACCGTTTGCTCCGATTAAACCGTAGCAGTTACCTGGCGTGAATTTTATGTTAACATCTTCAAACAATTTGCGATCCGCGAAACGCAAACTAACGTTACTTACTGTAATCATTTGTGTCCTCCTACTAATACCGCTTATTTCAGCGTTTTCTCACCGATTGTCTTAAAAAATCGCATATTACGACTCAATTATTGTAGACTATAGCTATTATATAGTAGAAGATGGATGAATAGCAACGGTTGATTACTATTCATCCCTTTTCTACCTTGAATAAAATGTATATTTTTAACGAAACAATATTATATAGAAGCAAATTTCATAATGTAAAGAGAAAATATTTATCATTGGAGCATTATGTTTATCTCTTACTTCCTTAATCGCATGTAGTAATAACAATGCAAAGCACCTACTGAATCAAAACAAGAGAAAAAAGATACGAAAGTAAATGTCAATTCAATTATCTCTGAATTTAAAAATGCTGGTTTCCAAGCAGAAAATCCAACCAATCAACAGCAAAAAGAATTTGGCAACCTTCGAAAAGAAGGAAAACGTATTATCGTACCTGCTCTTGGTGAAGATAAAGGCGGTCGTTTATTCGAAATTACAAAGAAAGAAGACCTAGAAAAAGTTAAGAAATATTACGATGAATTAGGAATTTCTGCTCCTATGCTATTCACTTATACACACGCAAAAGGCAATTTTCTTTTACAAATGAATAGCGATATGAAAGATGAAGAATTTGCACAATATAAAGATGTAATGGACAAATTTATTAACTAAGAA
>NZ_BOQB01000072.1 GCF_018332475.1 Bacillus sanguinis
ATTTTCTTTTACTTAATTTCTTCGTATAACTCTTCATTTTACTCGTTAACCCTATTAAAGCAGGTAACAATATTGGCATCACAATGATAGCTAATAGTAACAATGCAACACCAACAACGGATGCTACTTGTATAAGCGTCAATACACCTGAAGGGATTAATGCAGCAAATGTACCACCTAAAATAAGTGCAGCTGATAATACGACTCCTCCAATATGACGAGAAGCAGTTACAATTTTCTTCGCTGGGTCCCCTTCTAGCTCATTGTATCTCATCATTACAAAAATACTATAATCCACTCCTAAAGCGACAATCATTATGAAACTAAAGAAAGGAACATTCCAGCTTAATGAATCTACATGTAATACATGCGTACTAATTTGTTCACTTATTCCTAATGATGCAAAGTACGCTAATAGTAACGATCCAATAATAAAGATTGTGTTTAATAATGAACGTGTAATCACGATTAGTACAATCGCAATTCCAATTAACATAATTGTAGCTGTACGTAAGAAGTCTTGACCTGTTACTTCTTTTAAATCAACGTTTCTAGCTGTCGTTCCTCCGATTGCTGTTTTCGCATGATTTAATTCTGTCCCCTTCAAAGTACCATCTATCGTTTTATTGATTTCTTGAATAATTGGCATCGCTTCTTTTGAATACGGATTTACGTCTAAAATGATTGTCATTTTTGCAGTCTTTCTATCATGTGACATGTACGTATTCAATGCTTTTTGGAAATCTTCTCCCTCCAAAACTTCTTTTGGAATATAAAATTTCTCAGAGCTTTTTGATTCATTCAGTTCTCCTAAATATTTCTGAGCATCTCCTAGTCCGTTACTTACCTTTTCGAGCCCTTCTGTGCTTTTAGATAATCCTGATTGTAATTGCCCCATCTGTTCTTGCAAGTCTTTCAGCCCAGTTAATAACTGGCCTTGCCCATCATTTATTTTTGTTAATCCGGTTTGTAACTCAGATGACTTGTTTGCAATTTGTTTTGAACCTGCAGAACCTTCATTTAATCCATTTTTAAGATCAGCTGCCCCTTTTTGTAACTTAGTAACTCCATTGCCCATTTCTTTTAAGCCGTTATCTACTTTTAGTAACGATTGATTCGCTTCTTTAAATGAACTCATCGCCGTTTTGTGCTGTGTTGCTAATTGATTTAATTCATTTGAAAGTACGCTTAATTTCTTTTGCGCCTCTTTAGCAATTCCTATCGTTTGTTGTATGTTTGGATCATTGGCTAATTCTGGTTTCGTTTGAACGAAATTGGTCATTAACATTTCAATTTGTTCGTAACCTTTTTTCGCCCCATCAATTGCTTGAGAAATACTTTCAAAGTATTGATCGTAAGAACTTAAACCTTTTTCTAACTGCGCATAGCCAGCATGAAGTTGTGAAGTTGCATTAGATAAAACATTTATATTTTCATTTACTGAAGTTAATCCACTCTCAATTTGCTGCGCACCTTCTGCTCCGTCATTTATGCCATTTGATAGTTGATGTAAAGCTGTTCCTAATGCTGTTACTCCATTTTTCGCTTCGCTTGTTCCATCTATTAGCTTTTGAACGTTTGCAAGACTATTTGAGTCTTGACTACCCATTTTATCTTTCGCAGTAGTTAATCCATCATTAATTTCCTTAATACCACCATTGGCATCTCCTAATCCTGTATTCAATTCTCCAGCTTGTTTATTTATATATAGTTCTTTTATCTTTTCACCAGTTGGTCGTGTCGGTGAATATACTTCTGAAACACCTTTCACTTTCAAAATCTTATCAGTTAGTTCATCTAAAGTTTGCAGCGAACTCGACTCATCTAATTTGTTATCCGATTGAATAACTAACGTACTTGGTGAAGAAAAACCAGGCGGAAAATGATCTTCTATTACGTTAATACCCATCTTTGATTCATACTTATTATCCACTTCAAATAAATCATTGTAATTAAGTGTATTAGAGTATTTTAATACGAAAGGAATCGATATTACGAATACGATGATTAAAGCGACAAATGGCCTTGCTACTGAGTTTTTCGCAAAGAATCCCCATAAACGACTATCCTCATGACCTTTAAATGTTTTAACTGGATAAAACATTCCTTTTCCTAAAAGCACCATGAAAAATGGATTTAAAGTCGTTAATACGAGTAATAATACTAAAACACCAATTGCTACCGCTGAAGTAGATTGATATAATTTAAAACTTGCTAACGCAAGTGATGCAAAACCAATTAGCACCGCTATTCCGCTATATAATACAGTTTTACCTGCTGATTTAAATGTTTCTTTCGTAGCTAAAAATGCATTTTCTTGTTTACTTAATTCTTCTTTAAATCTCGTAAATAATAAAATGTTATAGTCTGTTCCAACCCCAAACAGGACAACAACTACAAACACTTGTGTAAAGTTAGAAAACGGAAAATTAAATTGATTTACTAAATGGGCAATAATCCCCATTGAAACTAAATATGATACCCCAACAGTAAGAAGAGAAACAATTGGAACAATAGGTGAACGGAATACAATGATTAATATTACAAGAATGAAAATAATTGAAATAACTTCAGTCTTTTTCACTCCCTCTTGAGAAGATGTAAGAAAATCTCCCGCTATTAAGTCACTTCCTGTTAAGTACGTTGTTACCCCTTTCGTTTTCACTTTATTATGAAGATTATTTGTAACTTTCGATATTTCACCATGCTTTTTATCTATCGATATTTGCGTTAAAATAGTCGTATTATCTTTAGAAACTAATTGTTTCTCCAAGTCTTTATTGTCTAAATGTGAAACAACTTCCTTAATTCCTAATTGCTCTTTTTCATTTTGCAGGGCGTTGATCGTTTTTGTTATTTTCTTCTTTTGTTCATCTGTTAAAGCTGCCTTATTGCCACTATTAAAAACGGCTATAATTTCATACTTTTCAACCCCTTCTTTATCTATCTCTTTAATCATCTTGTCAGCAATACTGCTTTGTTCTGTATGAGGGATTGTAATTTTCCCTTTTTCCTTCACTAATTTATCCATATTAGGCATCGTTACGACCATTGTAATAGTAATAACTATCCATAATAGAAAAGATAAACTTCTCCAACTTTTTAACTTGCTCATTTGAATCATCTCCCATTATGAAATTTACATGTGGAATGAATATTCATTCCTACTCTTTTGAAAACACTTTTAGGAATGAACGTTCATTCCTATTATTCTATTAAATTATTAATTAACTTTATTAAACTAAGTAAACCGGAATGAATATTCATTCCTTTAGTTATAAAGATTTATCATCTCCTGTTATTCTTTTTCATACCTTTCTCGGAATGAATGTTCATTCCTGTCCTTATAACGCTATAGAATCAAATGATTCTAATAGCGTTCCAACAACTTTCTTCCAATTCCTTTACCAATTCATCTGTATATTCTAACTGCCCTGTTTCCATTACTTTAATTAATTTTTCAATTGGTTGATATACAATAATAATTAAAGCAATTGGTGGTAATGGACGAAGCAAACCTTTTTCGATTCCATCTTCAATCAAGTTCATGAAGAAACCCATGAAGTCCTCGAATATTTCATTGCTATGTTCATCTAGAAAATAACTATCACAGTGAGAATTTGTAAAAAGAAAAGCATCTGCATTTTGTCTCGCAAATTCAAATAAACGGTTGTATGTATGGCTAAACTGTTCACGAATATTTGCATCGACCGGGAAATCATTTTTTATTAATTCCGATAGTTGTAAAACACTTTTCGTAAATAATGAATTAACAAGCGCTTCTTTATTTTCAAAATAACGGTAGATCGTACCTGCACCTACTTTTGCTTTTTCAGCAATCATCGGAATTGTTGTACCATCATAACCTCGTTCTGCAAAAAGTTGTATTGCAGCATCAAAAATATCCTCTTGTTTATTTTTAGCCATTTTTCCACCTCAATTTCCAGGAATGAAAATTCATTCCGTTTTTAATTATAAATTACATCGGTTAAAAGTCAAGTGTGTGGCAAAGCTAGTGTAGCATTTATTAACGAGGACACTCAATTAGTTTATTCATACATTCTTTTGAAATACCCCTTCAAAAAATTCCTTTGTATCATCATGGCTTAAAACTTTCAATACATCTTGTATTTTAAAGAATTGAACTTGATTTATTTCATTATCTTTTGGATATAGATCTGTTCTATCACCTATATATTCTACATAAAACATAGTAGTTTCTTGCTTTTCATATCCAATTTTCACTTTAAGTTCTTCAGGAAACTCAAAGCATATCTTATCTTCAAATTGTTTCATAACTTTAAACTTTTTTGAACCAGTTTCTTCTTCAAGCTCTCTCAACAAAGCACTTTTTAAGTTATCATCTGTCTGTTTTACTCCGCCTTTAGGAAAATCCCATTCCCCTTTTGACAAATTGTATTCTCCTTCTATATCGCTTATTTTCACCTTATGTACCAATAAAAATTCATTATGTTGCAATATGATTGCTCCTACTGCTTGCCTAATCATTCTATTTATCCTCCAAAAATAATGATTTGACTTTATTAATAGAAAAGTACTATACTAACTGTTTTTCATTATAGTACTTTTCTAATCACACATTGCACAGTGCATTAATTAAAAGAAATCATAAATAAACGGCTTACGCACTGGTACTACATTCTCAAACGCTCGTATTTCCTCTTCGCTTCCGCTAATTAATTCAAGTTCATTTAGTTCTAATGGGCGTCTGTATCCAAACAATATTGTAGATAGTGCATTTATATCTAGTTTGATTCCTTTTTCCGTTGTTTCTTCTAAAATTGTTATTTCATGATTTGCAAGTCTCACTGATACATTATTCCACGGTGCAAATGAATCTGTAATATGTAAAATGACTTCTTGCTGTACATTGTTCCAATTTAACTCATATTGTTTTAAGAACTGCTCTACATCTACAATTCTTCCCATAAAATATGGTTTTATTTCTGTCTTCACACGTGGCTCTTGCAATGTATATAACAACGGTTCATTTTCACTTACTGTCATTTCAAGATCTTTAATCATAGAATCATGCTGGCAAATAAAATTCCATAGACCATTTCGTGCTTCATTATGCAGTGGTACAAATTCTTCTACTGTCATTTTATAGTTTTCTATTTTGTATAACATGTAACCTGCTGACTTTTTATTTTCATCATAGTAAATCGCTAATGTTAAATCATCATAAACCGCTTGTAACCACCATTTTTCATTGCGAACTAACATACCAGAAAAACGTTCTGCAAATGTTTCATAAAGCTTCTCGACCTCTTCTGGATGATTTTCTTTATTAAAACGTTTCACAGTACCATTTACTTGTTTTTTCATCACTAAATCGCTCTTTGTCATTTGACATACAAGGAGATTCGCACAAAGTTCCCAGCCGTATTTTCGGTAAAATGAAACAGCAAATGGATGTAGCATCGAAACTGTATATCCGTCTTTTTTCATCGTTTGAAGTGAATGTAGAAGCAATTCTTTTACATATCCGCTTCTTCTATACTCTGGATACGTCGCTACCCCTGCAACGCCTCCCATTTTAAATTTTTCTTTGCCTATGTAAATATGAAACGGAATAAGATGAAGTTTTGCTGCCAAATCCTCCCCTTCCATAATACCGTATATTTCATGAATTTCCTTCATCTTTGTAAGTTGTTGCTGCATTCGTTCCTCATCTACTTTATATTGAAAAGCGTATTCTGATAAACGTAATGCTTCTGTAAATTTATTTTCTTTTAATCGTATAACGTTCATATATTTCTCCTCCATTCCTTGTTTGAATTGTATCATAATTCTAAACATTATAGTCCGGCGAATGAAATTATACTGACTTAACGACACGAATCCAATTAAAAAAGCAGATACATGTCGTATCTGCTTCTCATTACCTTATTTAGCTAATTTTTGAAGTTCTTCGAAGAATGTAGGGTATGATACACCTACTGCTTCTGCGTCTTCAATTGTTGTTTTTCCTTCTGCGATACATCCAGCAATCGCAAGCATCATTCCAATGCGGTGATCACCATAACTATTAACTGTATTTCCTTTTAAAACTGATTTCCCGTAAATAATCATCCCGTCTTCAGTTGCTTCTATGCGAGCACCTAGTTTCGTTAATTCCGCTACGACTGTATCAATACGGTTCGTTTCTTTTACTTTTAATTCGTGTGCATCTTTAATAACTGTAATTCCTTCTGCTTGCGTTGCCGCTAATGCAATTACAGGAATTTCATCGATTAATCTAGGGATAATATCTCCACCGATTTCGATTCCTTTTAATGAAGATGTTTCAATTGTAATGTTTGCAGCTGGTTCTGATGCTCCTTCGTTAATTGGCTCTACAGTGAACGTAGCACCCATTTTCTCTAAAACATCAATAATACCTGTACGAGTTGGATTCATCCCTACATTTTCTAATACTAGTTTACTATTTGGAATAATTGCACCTGCTACTAAGAAAAATGCTGCTGATGATACGTCACCTGGCACTTGAATGTCTGTTGCTGTTAATTTTTGTCCACCTGACAGCTTAACTGTTTTCCCTTCGCGCGTTACTTTAACGCCAAAGGCTTCAAGCATTCTTTCCGTATGGTCACGAGAAATATGTGGTTCCGTAACAGCTGTTACACCTTCTGCACGAAGACCTGCAAGTAAAATAGCTGACTTTACTTGTGCACTTGCAACAGGAGAAATATATTCAATTGCTTTTAAATCTCCGCCACGTATCGTTAGCGGTGTAAACGTTCCTTCTTCGCGGCCATCAATGTTTGCGCCCATTTGTTTCAATGGATTTGTAACACGTTTCATCGGTCTTTTTGCGATAGACTCATCACCTTGTACGCAAGAGAAAAATGGTGTATTTGCCAAAATCCCTGACATTAAACGTATTGTTGTACCAGAATTACCAACATCTAATACAACTTTCGGTTCTTGTAAACCTTCTAATCCTTTACCAAGTACAGTAACTTCATCACCGTTTTGAACGATGTCTACTCCCATTTCTTTAAAGCAAGAAATCGTACTTAAACAGTCTGCACCGGGCAAGAAACCTTTAATTGTTGTTTTTCCTTCTGCAATCGCACCGAACATGACTGCACGGTGTGAAATGGATTTATCTCCTGGAATTGTAATGTTGCCACTTAATCCGTTATTAACAGGTTGTATCGTTCTTTCCTTCACGTTTTCACCTTCTCATTTAAATTGTTTCATAAGTTTGGTATTTTTCTTCTCCAAGTGCTAGCTTTGCTTTCGTACGATCTTCTTCTCGTTGGAAGCTAATTCGTAATACCCCAAGCAACCCTTCACGTGCTTCTAATATTTGCAAGTTCGTAATACTAATTTCTTCGCGTGCCAAAATACTCGTAATATGAGCCAATGCCCCTACTTTATCTAAAACATCGACGTATAAGTCGTGATAGGCCGGAATTGCCCCTCTCTTTCGTACTGGTAAAGAGTCACGGTATTCTTTCGCGTCTGCAAAATAGGTTTGAATCTCGCCTGCATCTCCAGTAGAAACTGTATCATATAAATCTTCCATTTCAGAGATCCACTCTTTTAATAATACCATTAAATGCTCGCGATTTTGCTTAACAATATCACTCCACATTTTTGGGCTACTAGATGCGATACGTGTAATGTCTTTAAACCCTCCGGCAGCTAGTTGATGAATGAGCGGATTATCTCCTGCATGTTTCTCCACTTGCTTTACTAATCCAGCTGCGATAAGATGCGGAAAATGACTAACGATCCCTGTTACATAATCATGTTCCGCTGTATTTAGAACGAGAAAATGAGATCCTGTTCCTTGTAACCAACGCTTTAGTTCTTCTACATGTTCATTTGGAACATGATTCATCGGCGTTAAAATATAAAATGCATTTTCAAATAGATGTGCTTTTGCACTTTCAACGCCTGTTTTATGAGAACCTGCCATCGGATGTCCTCCAATGAATGAAACATCCTTTGAAAATAAAGCTTCCGCTTCATTCATAATCGTCCCTTTCGTACTACCAACATCGGTTACAATAACATCTTCTCGTAAACGAAATGACGCTAATTTGTGTAATAAATTCTTCGTTTCTTCAACTGGAGAAGCAAAAACAATTAAATGCGCCTCTTCACATGCATGCTGCAAATCTACCGCTACTTCATCTACTACATGTAATTCTTTTGCACGCTCTACTTGTTCTTGAAATATATCATAACCTGTTATTGTTACATCGTGCTCTTTCTTAATCGCTAATGCGAGAGAGCCTCCGATTAAACCAGTTCCAATTAAAACTACCTTTTTACGCATTTGCCTCATCTCGAGACTTTCTTTTTTTATTTTCAAAGTGTTGTTTTAACACTGAAATCACTCCTTCATTTTGCTCCCTTGTTCCGACTGTAATACGGACACCATTCGGGAACGGACGAATAATAAATCCTGCATGTGCACAAGCTTCATAAATCTCTCCAGCATTCTCAACTGGCAAGAAGATGAAATTTGTTTGCGATGGATAAAATGGAATTTCATTTTCCTTACAAAAACTTTCATATTGTTGTAATCCCTCTGTATTTACACGAACTATTTCCTCAATAAACTCTTCATCACCAAAAGCAATCGTCGCTGCTTTTTGCGCTAATGAAGATACGTTAAATGGCAAACGTACGACATTTAATTTCTCAATTAGCTCTTCCTGTCCAATCGCATATCCAACGCGGAAAGAAGCTAATCCGTACGCTTTAGAAAATGTTCTAAGTAAAATAATATTTTTATGTTTTTCTAAAAGCGGTAATGTCTCTGGGAAATCTTTTGCTGTTACGTATTCATAGTACGCTTCATCAATGACAATTAACGTATTTTCACTAATACCTTCAATAAATCGAGTCAATTTTTCATGATTTACATATGTGCCTGTCGGGTTGTTCGGATTACAAATCCATACGATTTTCGTATTATTATTTACCGCTGATGAAATTTCGTCTAAATCGTATACACCGTTATTTAATGGAACTTCTTTCACTTCACAACCTTCAATAATTGCATGATGACGGTACTGCGGGAATGTTGCCCCAGCCGTCACGATGTTATCACCTGCTTTTAGTACTGCACGGCTTATTATTTGAATGACTTCATCTAAACCACTACCGCAAAGTACTTGTTCCATTTGCACATGTAACTTATTTGCAATTGTTTGACGGAGCGTTGTCGCACCTCCGTCAGGATATAAAGCATGTTCCAACCACGATGTTTGCAACTCATCTAAAACACGTGGTGAGCAGCCGAATGGATTTTCATTCGATGCTAATTTCACAAATGAATGCTCTCCGTACACTTCTTTCATTTGTTCAGGTGATTTACCTGGTTTATATGGTTGTAATGATGAGAGTTGATCTTTTACTTGCATGTTAAAACCACCTTTTTATTAAAATTCTTTTGCGTATTTATTATGTTGCGTAATGTTTTGCTGAATTAACTCCATACGATCTTTTCCGAATTGTTCGACTAGTGCATGTGCAAGTTCCCATGCTACAACAGACTCAGCTACTACTCCTGCTGCTGGTACTGCACAACTATCAGATCTTTCAATACTTGCCTGGAAAGCTTCTTTCGTATCAATATCAACACTTGCTAACGGTTTGTATAATGTAGGTATTGGTTTCATAACACCTCGTACGACAATTGGCATTCCCGTTGTCATACCGCCTTCTAAACCACCTGCATTATTTGTTTTTCTCGTGTATCCTAGTTCTTCATCCCATAAAATTTCATCATGCACTTTACTTCCTGGCTGTCTTGCCGCTTCAAAACCAACGCCAATTTCAGCACCTTTAAATGCATTAATGCTCATAATCGCACCAGCAAGTTTGGCATCTAATTTACGATCGTAATGAACGTAACTACCAACGCCAATCGGCATGCCTTCTGCAATGACTTCAACAATACCGCCGATTGAGTCTCCGCTACTTTTTGCGTTATCAATGGCATCCATCATTTCTTGTTCTACTTCTTTATCTAAACATCGAACTGGTGAGTTTTCAGTAATCGTTTGAATTTCTTCAATTGCTAAGTTTGAAATATGTGTTGCTTTCACTCCACCAATTTCAAGTACATGTCCTGCAATTTCTACGCCTAATTCTTTTAAAATTTGCTTCGCTACTGCACCAGCAGCTACGCGAACTGTCGTTTCTCTTGCAGATGAGCGCTCTAGTACATTTCTTATATCACGATGTCCGTATTTAATTGCTCCGTTTAAATCCGCATGTCCTGGACGTGGTTTTGTAATTGTACGCTTCATATCTTTACTTTCTTTTTCCGAAATTGGCTCTGCACCCATTACTTTCGTCCAATGTTTGAAATCATCATTTTTTACGATTAATGTTATCGGTGAGCCAAGTGTCATCCCATGACGAACACCACTTACAATTTCAACTGTATCAGTTTCAATTTGCATACGTCTTCCGCGTCCGTGCCCTTTTTGTCTTCTTAATAATTCTTTATTAATATGTTCCGCCGCCAGCGTTAAACCTGCTGGTACACCTTCTAAAATAACTGTTAACTGCGGTCCATGTGATTCTCCAGCTGTAATGTATCTCATTTCTCTTGCCCCTTTACTATTTTTTTGTACAAAAAAGTCCCTACTGAGCGCTCAGTAGGGACGATGTTTATCGCGGTACCACCCTAGTTGTAGACAACTATCGTCTACCTCTCTTCTTCTTTAACGATCAATTGACCGTCTTTCCCTCCATTTGCGGTGGGAAAGATGCTCCAAGGCTGTAATTCATGCTTACCTTTGTACTGATTCACACCGACCATCAGCTCTCTATAACAGGGAGATAAGCACTACTGTTTCCTCTTCAGCGCATATATAATATGGAATTAAGATAATTTATTTTTGAAACCTTTTAACTCATCCATGAATCTATGGAATTCTGGAATATCCATTTGTTGTGCAGAATCTGATAATGCAACTGCTGGGTCTGGGTGTACTTCAGCCATTACTGCATCTGCGCCAATTGCAAGTGCTGCTTTCGCTGTTGGTAATAATAAATCTCTGCGTCCAGTTGAATGCGTTACGTCAACGATTACTGGTAAATGTGTTTCTTTCTTTAAAATCGGTACTGCTGAAATGTCTAATGTGTTACGTGTCGCTCTTTCGTATGTGCGGATACCACGCTCACATAGAATAATTTGGTCGTTACCTTGTGCAATGATGTACTCAGCTGCGTTAATGAACTCATCAATTGTTGCTGCTAATCCACGTTTTAGTAATACTGGTTTGTTAACTTTACCTACAGCTCGTAATAAATCGAAGTTTTGCATGTTACGTGCGCCAACTTGAATGACATCAACGTAGTCTAATGCCATTTCAACATCATTCGGATTTAAAATTTCACTAATGATCGCTAAGTCGAACTCATCTGCAACTTGGCGTAAAATTTGTAATCCTTCTACTCCTAAACCTTGGAAATCGTATGGAGATGTTCTCGGTTTGAAAGCACCACCGCGCATTAATTTTAGGCCTTGGTCTTTCATCGCTTGCCCTACTTGACGAACCTGCTCTAAACTTTCTACCGCACAAGGTCCCATGATGAACGTTTGTGTTCCGTTTCCAATCAATTCACCTTTTACATCAACGATTGTGTTTTCTTGTTTCTTTTTACGTGATACTAGTAATGCTTTACGGTTATCATCTTCTTGTAATTCTAAGCTAGCTTTGAAGATTGTTTTGAAAATGTGTTGAACTGTTGACGTTTCGAATGGTCCTTCGTTATGCTCTGCGATCATATCAAGCACTTCACGCTCACGTACCGGATCAAATCGTTTCGTACCTTGTACTTGCTTTTGTTCCCCAATTTTTTGAACGATTTCACCGCGTTTATTTAATAAATGTAATAGTTGTAAGTTAATTTCATCTACCTGTTTACGTAATTGATCTAATTCATGATTTGCCATTTGGAAATCCTCCTCTAATGTTTTAAAAGTATAGTAAGAGAATGAAAGATTCTCTATTTTCTGAACTGATAAATTATACAAATTTTAAGTGGAATCGATACCTCTTCTTATTTTAAACGAATACTTACTATAAGGACACTATCTACTAGATAAAAACCCACTTTTTTGTACAAAAAATCCCTACTGATCCAATCAGTAGGGACGATATTTATCGCGGTACCACCCTAGTTGTAGACTTCTTTCGTCTACCTCTCTTCATTGTTAACGATCATCTGACCGTCTTTCCCTTCATAAAGACAATACTATCTTCACTACGAAAAAGATGCTCTAGGACTGTAATTCGCTCTTGTTTTTGTACTGGTTCACACCAACCACCAGCTCTCTGTTACAGGGAAACAACAACTACTGCTTTTCCTTTCAACGCATATATATTTAATTTTCAAGTTAGACCACTAAAATACAAAAAGTCCCTACTGAATAAATCAGTAGGGACGATATTTATCGCGGTACCACCCTAGTTGTAGACTAACTTTCCGTCTACCTCTCTTCACTGTTAACGATCAATTGACCGCTTTTTCTTCATAAAGACAATACTATCCTTACTACAAAAAAGATGCTCCAAGACTGTAATTCATGATTATCCCTGTACTGGTTCACACCAACCACCAGCTCTCTGTTACAGTAAGACTAACCACTACTGTGATCTCTTCATTGCACTTTGTTTATTCAAATGTTTTTGAAATTGAATAAGTATGATTCGTATTATAGAACGCTTTTCAAAACACTGTCAACAACTTTTTATATATTTTTTAAAATTCCACTTCCGCCCTCCATTTCTTCTTGTAAATTCTCCATAACAATTCCGATGCGAATTATCTCATTATCTATTGCATTTAATACATATTTTTCTACTCCATACTGGATTAATATTTCTTTTATTTGAATGATTTCCGTTTCAAGTAAATCGGCTTCTTGAAGCTTTTGTAGTAAAGTGAAAAATACATTTGCATACAATTCTTTATACATCTTTATACTTTCTGTCTTTTCAAGTATTTCATGAAATAACTGCTTTAACTCCGTATGATTCTCTTTTCCACTCACGTCTGAAAATGATTTACATATTATCGATAATCCTCTTTCTACTATTTCATCCATAAATAAAATAATACGTAAAAGCATTACATATTCTCTAGCTGTGATTTCACCCATTTTCGGTCGCTCTCGCAAAAATACACTGAGCCAAGATGCCCAAAATTTTTGTTGTTCTTTTGCACTTAGCGTTTTGACGTAATAGCATAAAAACTGCATAAATTTTATTTTATTTTCTTCATTTTCTTGTATAAGCAACGGGTATAACCAGTCTGTTTTTTGTTCCCAATACAGTACACATTTAATAAATACAAAACTGAGCCATTTTAAGAAAGCTTCCCTCGTATGTGGATGTAATACTTCCAAATGTTCTACCGCATACTTAATAAATCGCTTCATCTCTGTAAATAAAGGTAAATTGATTTGCGTGTAACATAAGCCTGCCCATGCATATTTCGTAATCTCATTTTCCTTCTTTAACTCTAAGTACGGTAACAAATATTTTCGGCACCATTGCTTCTCAATATGATAAAGAAATGTAATATCTGCTACTAAACGCGCTAACATAAAATTTGTCCGTTCTGTACTAACTCTTACTTGTTCTTCAAATAAAAATAAATATTCATACACGTTACGATCGTATAAATGGTCATATGATAACAATTTTAATAATACAGCTGTCATTTTCCCAACAGGATGCTGGATCGATTCATTGTAAAAGTCTTGTTTTCCAAGCTTAAAATCTGTATCACTTTTCATTACTTGAGGGAATACCGAAAAAGCAAACCGTTTCACACTGCGTATACTATTTTCCTCTAACTCTTCTAATCGATTACTAATTTCATATAGAAAGCTACTAATTAACCAATGAAAAGAAGTATTTCTAACAAATTTCTGTAATAGCGGAATTACTTTTTGAATTTGTTCATTTGTCAATCCTCGGTTATTTCGCCACTCTCTAATACAAACAAACCATACTTCATTACTTATTTCCTGCATACCAACTAATTGATAGGCAAATGAAATACTCCATTCTGTATTCAATTTACATGCTTTCGATAACATCTCTAAAAAATGGCGTTGTTCAAAAACACCATCTTGAGAAAATTGAAGAACTTGCTTCATAATTTCATCGTCTTTCAACTGCAATAATCCATCAGCAGTTACATTACAAGTAATACTTTGATCTGCCGTCTCTTTCTTTTGTACACTGTATCGATCAGAATGAAAGTGAGGATGTTTTTGCTTCATTAACTCATAACCTTTTGCTGTAGATGGACTATTCGAATCACAAGTGAATAATAAATCTAAAACTAAACAAACATCAAATGCTCTCTCCTCTGCAAGGTCCTTCAATACAATTTGAATAACCTCTTCCTTTGTTTTTTCTAAAGAAAGTACGAAATGATTTTTTATAAGTTGAAAAACTTCGTGTTTATACGTGACATCTAAAAGAAGTCCTTCCTGTAACAACCATTTCATTTTGGCATCGGCGCTAACGAATATATTTTTATTCATCGCATCAATTGCAATTCGGTTCTGAAGCATGCTGTTTGCTTCTATCATTTCTGTAATATAATAATTTGCTTTTTTCTCATCATTTTCACATAAATAAGCTAAACATTCTTTTACAATTTGAATTAAAAATGCAAGATCATTTTGCTGAAACTCTTTTTCCGCATTTTCCTTATCCTTTTTTTTCAATGC
>NZ_BOQB01000073.1 GCF_018332475.1 Bacillus sanguinis
GTAGGACGTCGCCAAGCAAAAACCTAAGTCGAATCGACTTAGGTTTTTTTGTGTTTATTCTTATTTACCTGTAGTCATCTTACAAAGGAAAAAGAATGAAAATGAGGCTATTTAAAGTAATAGCAATGATTTTTTGTTTTCCAGGTTTTCCGATTGCTTCTAAAATAATCCCTATGATAGGAAACTTTATTTCTATCACAAGTATATATTTTAAATGATGAGAGTAAAAGAAGTTACCCTCCCTATAAATAAAATGAATATAAAGCATTCGGAGTGAGCATACAAACTGTTATGTATAGGATAGATCTCTAGAAATATATATTCTAATTTCTTATCCTTCTTGCATATAGTTACAATTATTCTTTTGAATATAACTAAAACACGAACGTTATTGGTGAGTAATAAAAAAACATTCGATTATTTGTTGACATTGTTTATGAAATATTGTTAATATAGCCATAGAAAGAATAATATATAAGACCTCATATAATCGCGGGGATATGGCCTGCAAGTCTCTACCTAACGACCGTTATTCGTTAGACTATGAGGGAAAGTCACTCGGTATTTTTCTATTCACAAGGGATACGTATGCCTGAGTAGAGCACTTTCTCTCATAGTAAAAGAGAAACTGTTCTATTTCAGGCTTTTTTTATTTGAATCGGGGGGGATTCTAATATGAAATCACTAGTTGGAGTCATAATGGGAAGCACGTCAGACTGGGAAACAATGAAATATGCTTGTGACATTTTAGATGAATTAAATATACCGTATGAGAAAAAAGTTGTATCCGCTCATCGGACTCCGGATTATATGTTTGAATATGCAGAGACGGCTCGTGAACGTGGATTGAAAGTTATTATTGCTGGCGCTGGTGGAGCAGCGCATTTACCAGGAATGGTTGCAGCGAAGACGAATCTTCCTGTAATCGGAGTTCCAGTTCAATCGAAAGCGTTAAACGGCTTAGATTCATTATTATCCATCGTCCAAATGCCAGGAGGGGTTCCTGTTGCAACTGTTGCAATTGGTAAGGCTGGTTCAACAAATGCTGGTTTACTTGCTGCACAAATACTTGGATCATTCCATGATGATATACATGATGCATTAGAATTGAGAAGAGAAGCAATTGAAAAAGATGTGCGCGAAGGTAGTGAGCTAGTATGACGAGAATCATTTTACCTGGAAAAACAATCGGCATTATTGGAGGCGGCCAGCTAGGAAGAATGATGGCATTGGCAGCTAAGGAGATGGGATATAAAATTGCTGTTTTAGATCCTACAAAAAATTCACCATGTGCACAAGTTGCTGATATTGAAATTGTTGCATCATATGACGATTTAAAAGCAGTTCAGCATTTAGCAGAGATCAGTGATGTCGTCACATATGAATTTGAGAATATTGATTATAGATGTTTACAATGGCTAGAAAAACATGCTTACTTACCGCAAGGCAGTCAGTTGTTAAGTAAAACGCAAAATCGTTTTACAGAAAAGAATGCAATTGAAAAAGCGGGATTACCAGTAGCAATGTATAGATTGGTTCAAACGCAAGAGCAGCTTACTGAAGCAATCGCCGAGTTATCATATCCTTCCGTCTTAAAAACAACGACAGGTGGATATGATGGGAAAGGACAAGTTGTTTTAAGAAGTGAAGCTGACGTTGATAAAGCGCGAGAGCTTGCAAATGCAGCAGAGTGTATTTTAGAGAAATGGGTGCCTTTTGAAAAAGAAGTATCAGTTATTGTAATTCGTAGTGTAAGTGGTGAAACAAAAGTATTTCCGGTAGCGGAAAATATTCATGTAAATAACATTTTGCATGAATCCATCGTTCCAGCTCGCATTACAGAAGAACTTTCTCAAAAAGCAATCGCTTATGCAAAAGTGCTCGCGGATGAACTAGAACTTGTGGGAACACTAGCGGTAGAGATGTTTGTTACAGCTGATGGTGAGATTTATATTAATGAATTAGCACCAAGACCTCACAATTCAGGCCACTATACACAGGATGCATGTGAAACGAGTCAATTTGGTCAACATATTCGAGCAATCTGCAATTTACCTCTTGGAGAAACAAATTTGTTAAAACCAGTTGTCATGGTAAACATTTTAGGCGAACATATAGAAGGGGTCCTAAGACAAGTGAATAGATTAACCGGGTGCTATTTACACTTGTATGGAAAAGAAGAAGCAAAAGCGCAGCGGAAAATGGGGCATGTTAATATTTTAAATGATAATATTGAAGTCGCTCTAGAAAAAGCGAAGAGCTTGCATATTTGGGACCATCAAGAACAACTGTTGGAGGGAAAAAGATGATTAGTCGTTATACACGCCCAGAAATGGGTGCAATTTGGACGGAAGAGAACAAATTTAAAGCATGGTTAGAAGTTGAGATTTTAGCTTGTGAAGCATGGGCTGAGCTTGGCGATATTCCAAAAGAAGATGTTAAAAAAATTCGTGAGCATGCATCATTTGATATTGATCGTATTTATGAAATTGAAAAAGAGACACGTCATGACGTAGTTGCATTCACTCGTGCTGTATCAGAAACACCAGCACTAGGTGAGGAACGTAAATGGGTTCATTACGGTTTAACATCTACAGACGTAGTAGATACAGCGTTATCTTACATCTTAAAACAAGCGAATGAAATCATATTAAAAGACTTAGAAAACTTTGTAAGCATTTTAGCTAACAAAGCGAAAGAGCATAAATACACGATTATGATGGGAAGAACACATGGTGTTCATGCAGAACCAACAACATTTGGTTTAAAACTTGGTCTTTGGTATGAAGAAATGAAACGTAACGTAGAGCGTTTCAAACAAGCTGCTGATACAGTTCGCGTTGGTAAATTATCTGGTGCGGTTGGTACATATGCAAATATCGATCCATTCGTAGAAAAGTATGTTTGTGAAAACTTAGGATTAGAAGCAGCACCAATTTCAACACAAACATTGCAACGTGATCGCCACGCTCATTACATGTCAACACTTGCACTAATCGCAACATCTATCGAAAAGATGGCGGTTGAGATTCGTGGTTTACAAAAGAGTGAAACACGTGAAGTTGAAGAGGCTTTCGCAAAAGGCCA
The DNA here is from genome assembly GCF_018332475.1 of Bacillus sanguinis. Lineage (GTDB taxonomy): Bacteria > Bacillota > Bacilli > Bacillales > Bacillaceae_G > Bacillus_A > Bacillus_A sanguinis. The sequence goes on from NZ_BOQB01000073.1 coordinate 3,088, forward strand.
AAAAGGTTCTTCTGCAATGCCACATAAACGTAATCCAATTGGATCAGAAAATATGACTGGTTTAGCTCGTGTTATCCGCGGTTATATGATGACAGCTTATGAGAATGTGCCATTATGGCATGAGCGTGATATTTCTCACTCGTCGGCAGAACGCGTAATTTTGCCAGATGCTACAATCGCGTTAAATTACATGTTAAATCGCTTTGGTAATATCGTTAAAAACTTAACTGTATACCCAGAGAATATGAAACGCAATATGACAAGAACATACGGCTTAATTTATTCTCAGCGCGTAATGCTTACGTTAATCGACAAAGGTATGGTACGTGAAGAAGCTTACGATATCGTACAACCTAAAGCGATGGAGGCTTGGGAAACACAAGTACAATTTAAAGAACTTGTAGAAGCTGATGAGCGTATTACGAGCAAGTTAACACAAGAAGAAATTAATGAATGCTTCAACTATGAGCATCATATGCAACACGTTGATACAATCTTTGAACGCTTAGGATTAAACGAGGCGTAAAATTCCATATGGCACAGAATAGAGTCATTCTGTGCCATTCTTTATAAAAATATTATTCACATTTTTCAAACTACAGGGGGCTTGCGAAATGCAAAAGCTAGAATTGCTGTATGAAGGTAAGGCAAAAAGAATTTATCGTACAGAATCAGCAGATATGGTTTGGGTAGAGTACAAAGATAGTGCGACTGCTTTCAATGGGGAGAAAAAAGAGACGATTACAGGAAAAGGTCGTTTGAACAATGAGATTACAACTTTATTGTTCAGAAAGTTACAAGAAGTAGGAATTAAAACACATTTCATTGAGAAGTTATCTGATATAGAGCAACTTGTTAAAAAAGTGAGTATTATTCCTTTAGAAGTTGTCACAAGAAATGTAATTGCAGGAAGTCTTTCAAAACGATTAGGAATGGAAGAGGGAACTGTACTTGCAGAACCAATCGTAGAATTTTACTTCAAAGATGATGATTTAGGAGATCCGCTTGTAACGGAAGATCATATTCGTGTATTAAACGTTGCATCGCCAGAGCAAGTAAGCGTATTACGAGAAATGGCTCTACAAATCAATCAAGTGTTGATTGATCATTTCGCAAGCTGTCGTGTAAGACTAGTAGATTTCAAATTAGAGTTTGGTGTAACGGAAGAAGGAGAAATTATTTTAGCGGATGAAATTTCACCAGATACTTGCCGTTTATGGGATGAAATGAGCAATGAAAAGTTTGATAAAGACGTATTCCGTCGCGACCTTGGAAATTTAACAGATGCTTATGAAGAGATTTTAAAACGTTTAGGGGGAATTTCACATGTATAAAGTTAAGGTATATGTAACATTAAGAGAAAGCGTATTAGATCCACAAGGAACAGCAGTAAAAGGAGCACTTCATAGTCTTTCATTTACAGAAGTACAAGACGTTCGAATCGGAAAATATATGGAACTAACAATTGATAAATCAGTATCTGACCTTGACGCAAAGGTAAAAGAAATGTGTGAAAAACTATTAGCAAACGTTGTAATGGAAGACTTCCGTTATGAAGTTGAGGAGGTTGTCGCACAGTGAAATTTGCCGTAATAGTATTTCCAGGTTCGAACTGTGATGTTGATATGTTCCATGCAATTAAAGATGAGCTCGGCGAAGAAGTAGATTACGTTTGGCACGATACAGAAAATTTAGATGAGTATGATGCAATTTTACTACCAGGTGGATTCTCTTACGGTGACTACTTACGCTGCGGTGCTATTTCTCGTTTTGCGAATGCAATGAAAGCAGTGCAAAAAGCTGCTGAGCAAGGAAAGCCGATTTTAGGTGTATGTAATGGATTCCAGATTCTTGTTGAATCAGGATTACTACCAGGAGCGTTAATGAGAAACGAAAACTTAAAATTTATGTGTCGCACTGTTCAGTTGCGTGTTGAAAATAATGAAACGATGTTTACATCACAATATGAAAAAGATGAAGTAATCAATATTCCAATCGCACATGGTGAGGGGAATTACTATTGTGATGAAGAAACGCTAAAAAGATTAGAAGAGAATAATCAAATCGCATTCCGTTACGTAGAAAATCCGAATGGAAGCGTTTCAGATATTGCTGGTATTGTAAACGAAAAAGGAAATGTACTTGGTATGATGCCACACCCAGAGCGTGCTGTAGATGAATTACTTGGCGGTGCTGAAGGGTTAAAAGTCTTTCAATCTATCTTAAAACAGTGGAGGGAAACATATGTCGTTAATGCTTGAACCAAATCCAACACAAATTAAAGAAGAGCGCATATATGCGGAAATGGGGCTAACAGACGAAGAGTTTGCCATGGTTGAAAAGATTTTAGGCCGTCTGCCAAATTATACAGAAACAGGATTATTCTCTGTTATGTGGTCTGAACATTGCAGTTATAAAAATTCAAAACCAGTACTTCGAAAATTCCCAACAACAGGTGAGCGCGTTCTGCAAGGACCTGGGGAAGGTGCTGGAATTGTAGATATCGGTGATAATCAAGCGGTTGTATTTAAAATGGAAAGTCATAACCACCCATCTGCTATTGAACCATATCAAGGAGCAGCAACGGGCGTTGGTGGTATTATCCGTGACGTATTCTCTATGGGAGCACGCCCAGTAGCTCTATTAAACTCACTTCGCTTCGGTGAATTACAATCACCACGTGTGAAATATTTATTCGAAGAAGTAGTAGCAGGGATTGCAGGATACGGTAACTGTATCGGAATTCCGACTGTTGGCGGCGAAGTACAGTTTGATCCATGTTATGAAGGAAATCCACTTGTAAATGCAATGTGCGTAGGCTTAATTAATCATGAAGATATTAAAAAAGGGCAAGCGCATGGTGCTGGAAATACAGTAATGTACGTAGGAGCATCAACGGGTCGTGACGGTATTCACGGTGCAACATTCGCATCTGAAGAGTTATCTGAAAGCTCAGAAGCGAAGCGTCCAGCAGTTCAAGTAGGAGATCCATTTATGGAGAAGCTTCTTATTGAAGCTTGCTTAGAACTTATTCAGTCAGATGCACTTGTTGGAATTCAAGATATGGGTGCAGCTGGTTTAACATCATCTTCTGCGGAAATGGCAAGTAAAGCGGGAATGGGTATTGAAATGTACTTAGATGATGTACCGCAGCGCGAAACAGGAATGACACCATATGAAATGATGCTATCTGAATCACAAGAACGTATGCTAATCGTTGTGAAAAAGGGTAGAGAGCAAGAAATAGTAGATTTATTTGAGAAGTATGGTCTTGCAGCCGTTACGATGGGGAAAGTAACGGAAGACAAAATGCTTCGCTTATTCCATAAAGGTGAAAAGGTAGCTGAAGTACCAGCAGATGCTCTTGCAGAAGAAGCACCAATTTATCATAAACCATCAAAAGAAGCAGCATACTTTGCTGAATTCCAGGCAATGAAAATGGAAACACCAAAAGTAGAAAATTATAAAGAAACGTTATTCGCTCTATTACAACAACCGACGATTGCAAGTAAAGAGTGGGTTTATGATCAATATGATTATCAAGTTCGCACAAGCACAGTTGTTACACCAGGTTCAGATGCAGCAGTTGTACGCGTACGCGGTACGGAAAAAGGATTAGCAATGACGACAGATTGTAACTCTCGCTACATTTATTTAGATCCAGAAGTGGGCGGTAAAATTGCAGTAGCAGAGGCAGCACGTAATATCGTATGTTCTGGGGGAGAGCCACTTGCAATTACAGATTGCTTAAACTTCGGTAATCCAGAAAAACCAGAAATCTTCTGGCAAATTGAGAAATCAGTAGATGGTATGAGTGAAGCTTGTCGCACATTACAAACGCCAGTTATCGGTGGAAACGTATCAATGTATAACGAACGTAGTGGTGAAGCTGTATATCCAACACCGACAGTTGGGATGGTTGGACTTGTACACGATTTAAAACATGTAACAACACAAGAGTTTAAGCAAGCTGGCGATTTAGTTTATGTAATTGGAGAGACGAAAGCTGAGTTTGGTGGAAGTGAATTACAGAAAATGATTCACGGCAAAATTTTCGGTCAATCACCAAGCATCGATCTAGATATAGAATTAAAGCGTCAAAAACAAGTATTAGCAGCGATTCAAGATGGCCTTGTTCAATCTGCTCATGATGTTGCAGAAGGTGGTTTAGCAGTTGCAATTACTGAAAGTGCAATTGGTGCAAAAGGTTTAGGTGCTACTGTGAAATTAGATGGAGAAGCAACAGCAGCATTATTCGCTGAATCACAATCTCGCTTCGTTATAACTGTAAAACGTGAAAATAAGGAAGCGTTCGAGAAAGCGGTAGAAGCAATTCAAGTTGGAGAAGTGACAAATACAAATGAAGTAACAATTCATAATGAAGAAAATGAAGTATTACTTACCGCAAATGTAGATGAAATGAGAAAGGCTTGGAAAGGGGCAATCCCATGCTTGCTGAAATAAAGGGGTTAAATGAAGAATGTGGCGTTTTTGGAATTTGGGGGCATGAAAATGCAGCACAAGTTTCGTATTACGGATTGCATAGTTTACAGCACCGTGGACAAGAAGGCGCAGGCATCGTCGTAAATAATGGTGAGAAAATTGTCGGTCACAAGGGGCTAGGTTTAATATCGGAAGTATTTTCAAGAGGTGAGCTAGAAGGTTTAAACGGAAAATCAGCAATTGGACACGTACGATATGCAACAGCTGGCGGAAGTGAAGTTGCTAATGTCCAACCATTATTATTCCGTTTTTCTGATCATAGTATGGCGTTAGCCCATAACGGAAATTTAATTAATGCAAAAATGCTTCGCCGCGAATTAGAAGCAGAGGGAAGTATTTTTCAAACAAGTTCCGATACAGAAGTACTTTTACATCTTATTAAACGTAGTACGAAAGATTCGTTAATTGAGAGTGTAAAAGAGGCTCTAAATAAAGTGAAAGGTGCGTTTGCATATCTTTTACTAACTGGAAATGAAATGATCGTTGCGCTAGACCCGAATGGATTCCGTCCTCTTTCAATTGGAAAGATGGGAGATGCTTACGTTGTAGCATCAGAAACATGTGCTTTCGATGTAGTAGGTGCAACATACATTCGTGATGTAGAACCAGGTGAACTACTTATCATCAATGATGAAGGAATTCACGTAGATCGTTTTACAAATGAAGTAGATCATGCAATTTGTAGTATGGAGTACATTTACTTCGCGCGTCCGGATTCTAATATTGCAGGTATTAACGTCCATGCAGCACGTAAAAACATGGGAAAACGTTTGGCGGCAGAAGCTCCTATTGAAGCTGATGTTGTTACTGGCGTGCCAGACTCTAGCATTTCGGCAGCAATTGGTTATGCTGAGGCAACAGGCATTCCATATGAGTTAGGATTAATTAAAAATCGTTACGTTGGGCGTACGTTTATTCAACCTTCTCAAGAACTGCGAGAGCAAGGGGTTAAGATGAAGCTTTCAGCAGTAAGAGGTGTAGTTGAGGGAAAACGAGTTGTTATGATTGACGATTCTATCGTAAGAGGAACAACGAGTAAACGAATTGTTCGCATGCTTCGTGAGGCTGGAGCGACAGAAGTTCACGTAAGAATTGCGTCACCACCTCTGAAATATCCATGCTTCTATGGCATTGATATTCAAACGAGAAAAGAATTAATTGCAGCAAATCATACAGTAGAAGAAATTCGTGAAATGATCGGTGCAGACTCATTAACATTTTTAAGTGAAGATGGATTAGTAGATGCAATTGGACGTCCATATGAAGGGAAATACGGCGGTCTATGTATGGCTTACTTCAATGGAGACTATCCAACAGCTCTTTATGATTATGAGCAAGAGCTTTTAGAAAGTATGAAATAAGAAGAAAAAAGCTTCTACTTCTGTTGATGTAGAAGCTAGCTTCTTTCTTAAAACGGCTGGCCCTGGATAGGGAGAAATTAAAAGACGAGGTGTAGATAACGATGGCGAATGCATATAAGCAAGCAGGAGTAGATATTGAAGCTGGATATGAAGCGGTATCTCGCATGAAAAAACACGTACAAACAACAATGAGAAAAGAAGTACTAGGCGGTTTAGGCGGTTTTGGAGGTATGTTTGATCTATCAAAATTTGCATTAGAAGAACCTGTATTAGTATCTGGAACAGATGGCGTGGGAACGAAATTGATGCTCGCTTTTATGGCAGATAAACATGACACAATTGGTATTGATGCAGTAGCGATGTGTGTAAATGATATTGTTGTCCAAGGAGCAGAGCCGCTTTTCTTCCTTGATTATATTGCTTGTGGTAAAGCTGAACCTAGTAAAATTGAAAACATCGTCAAAGGTATATCAGAGGGCTGTCGCCAAGCTGGTTGTGCATTAATTGGTGGAGAAACAGCTGAAATGCCAGGAATGTATTCTACGGAAGAGTATGATTTAGCTGGTTTTACAGTTGGGATTGTTGATAAAAAGAAAATTGTAACAGGTGAAAAAATTGAAGCGGGTCACGTATTAATTGGCTTAGCATCTAGCGGTATTCATAGTAACGGTTATTCTTTAGTACGAAAAGTATTACTAGAAGATGGAGAACTATCTTTAGATCGCATTTACGGACGCTTAGAACGACCTCTTGGTGAAGAATTATTAAAACCAACGAAAATTTATGTCAAACCTATTTTAGAACTATTGAAGAAATATGAAGTATACGGTATGGCGCATATTACAGGTGGCGGATTTATTGAAAATATTCCACGTATGTTACCAGAAGGAATCGGTGCAGAAATTGAATTAGGATCTTGGAAAATCCAACCGATCTTCAGTTTACTTCAAGAAGTTGGAAAACTAGAAGAGAAAGAAATGTTCAATATTTTTAACATGGGTATTGGTATGGTAGTAGCGGTGAAGGAAGAAGAGGCAAAAGATATTGTTCGTCTTCTTGAAGAGCAAGGAGAAACAGCTAGTATTATTGGACGTACTGTACAAGGGGCCGGCGTTACCTTTAATGGGGGAGCGGCACTATGAGTAGATTAGCAGTTTTTGCTTCTGGGAGCGGCTCTAATTTTCAATCTCTTATCAATGCGGTAGAAGAAAAAAGATTAGACGCCGATATTAGTTTATTAGTATGTGATAAACCAGAAGCACGCGCTGTTGGACGGGCACATTATCATCATATTCCATGTTTCGCTTTTTCAGCGAAAGCATATGATTCAAAAGAAGCATTTGAAAAAGAAATATTAAAGAAGCTAGAAGAGTATGAAATTGATTATGTTATTTTAGCTGGATATATGCGTTTAATTGGACCAACTTTACTAAAAGCTTACGGCGGAAAGATTATCAATATTCATCCATCACTATTACCGAGTTTTCCAGGGAAAGATGCTGTTGGTCAAGCGTTAGAAGCAGGTGTGAAAGTAACTGGAGTAACGATTCATTATGTAGATGCAGGTATGGATACAGGGCCAATTATTGCGCAAGAAGCAGTAGTTGTTTCTGAAGGGGATACGAGAGAAAGCTTACAAAAGAAAATTCAACAAGTTGAACATAAATTATACGTAAATACAGTGAATCAAATTGTTCAATCTGTGAAAGAACCAACTGTTAACTAACATACAACCAGGGGTGAAGGATAAATGAAAAAGCGTGCATTAGTAAGTGTTTCAGATAAAACAGGAGTAGTAGAATTTGTTAAAGGTTTACTAGAACAAGGGATCGAAGTTATATCAACAGGTGGTACGAAAAAATTACTAGAAGAAAACGGCTTACAAGTAATTGGTATTTCTGAAGTAACTGGGTTCCCAGAAATTATGGATGGCCGCGTAAAAACATTACATCCAAACATTCATGGTGGTTTATTAGCAGTTCGCGATAATGAAACGCATGTAGCGCAAATGAACGAGTTAGGTATGGAGCCAATTGATTTTGTTGTTGTTAACCTATACCCATTTAAAGAAACAATCGCTAAGCCTGATGTAACATTTGCTGATGCAATTGAAAATATTGATATTGGTGGTCCAACAATGATTCGCTCTGCTGCGAAAAATCATAAATTTGTATCGGTAATTGTAGATCCAGTAGATTATGATGTTGTATTAGCGGAACTGAAAGAGAACGGTGAAGTAAAAGAAGAAACGAAACGTAAATTAGCAGCGAAAGTATTCCGTCATACAGCGGCATATGATGCGTTAATCTCTAACTACTTAACAGAGCAAATGGGTGAAGAAAGCCCAGAAACATTAACAGTGACATTTGAGAAAAAACAAGATTTACGTTATGGAGAAAATCCACATCAAAAAGCAACATTCTATAAAGCGCCATTCGCTGTAACTTCTTCTGTTGCATACGCAGAACAATTACACGGTAAAGAATTATCTTATAACAATATTAACGATGCAGATGCAGCGCTTAGTATCGTGAAAGAATTTACAGAACCAGCAGTAGTAGCAGTAAAACATATGAATCCGTGTGGTGTTGGAGTAGGAACTGATATTCATGAAGCATATACACGAGCTTATGAAGCAGATCCAGTATCCATTTTTGGTGGTATTATCGCAGCAAATCGTGAAATTGACAAAGCTACAGCTGAAAGGTTACATGAAGTTTTCTTAGAAATCGTTATCGCTCCTTCGTTCTCACAAGAAGCTTTAGACGTATTGCAAAGCAAGAAAAACTTACGCTTACTAACTGTAGATATTGAAAAAGCGACAAGTGCAAGTAAAAAGTTAACTTCTGTACAAGGTGGTCTTCTTGTTCAAGAGGAAGATACGTTATCATTAGATGAAAGTACAATTTCAATTCCGACAAAACGTGAACCGTCAGAGCAAGAATGGAAAGATTTAAAACTAGCTTGGAAAGTTGTAAAACATGTGAAATCAAATGCAATTGTTTTAGCTAATGATAACATGACAGTTGGGGTAGGTGCAGGACAGATGAACCGTGTAGGTTCTGCAAAAATCGCCATTACACAAGCTGGTGAAAAAGCACAAGGTAGCGCACTTGCATCTGATGCGTTCTTCCCAATGCCGGATACAGTAGAAGCAGCAGCAAAAGCAGGAATTACGGCAATCATTCAACCAGGCGGATCAATCCGTGATGAAGATTCTATTAAGATGGCAGATGCGTATGGGATTGCTATGGTGTTCACTGGCGTACGTCATTTCAAACACTAATAGAGGATGTTTAAAAAGTCCGGTCAAGATAACTGTCGCAAGTCGTCGTTGCATTGCCAGTGCGGTACTCATGTAGGAAAACTACACTCCGTGTCCTCCTGGCGAATGCGCCTCGACCTACTTGGTTCTCTTGATCCTCCTTTTTAAACCTTTATTGATATGGATGTTTAAAAAGTCCGGTCAAGATAACTGTCGCAAGTCGTCGTTGCATTGCCAGTGCGGTACTCATGTAGGAAAACTACACTCTGTGTCCTCCTGGCGAATGCGCCTCGACCTACTTGGTTCTCTTGATCCTCCTTTTTAAACTTTGATTGATATGAAAGAACAAACTAGGAGCATAGCTTCTAGTTTGTACTTATTTAAATATTGGGGGATGAAATATGAATGTTTTAGTAATTGGCCGCGGTGGGCGTGAGCATGCTTTAGCTTGGAAGTTTGTGCAATCTGAAAAGGTAGAAAAGGTATATGTAGCACCAGGTAATGAAGGTATGCGAGATGTTGCGACACCAGTTGATATTGATGAAAATGATTTTGATGCATTAGTCTTATTTGCTAAAGAGAATCATGTAGAATTAACTTTCGTTGGACCAGAAATTCCACTTATGAATGGAATTGTTGATCGTTTTAAAGAAGAGGGCCTTCGTGTATTTGGTCCAAATAAAGCAGCTGCTGTTATTGAAGGTAGTAAGGCTTTTACGAAAGAATTGATGAAAAAGTATGATATTCCAACGGCGGCATATGAAACTTTTACAGATTATGAAGAAGCAGTACAATACATTCAAAAAGTTGGTGCACCGATTGTTATTAAGGCAGATGGGTTAGCTGCTGGTAAAGGTGTAACAGTAGCGATGACACTTGAAGAGGCACTACAAGCTGTGAAAGAGATGCTACAAGATGTAAAGTTCGGTGAAGCGAGTAAGAAGGTTGTTATTGAAGAATTTTTAGATGGACAAGAATTTTCATTAATGGCATTCGTGAATGGAACAACTGTGCATCCGATGGTAATCGCTCAAGATCATAAACGAGCTTTTGATGACGATAAAGGTCCAAATACAGGCGGGATGGGTGCGTATTCTCCAGTATCACAAATTCCAGAATCAGCAGTTCAAGAGGCGATTCAGACAGTATTACATCCAACTGCAAAAGCGATGATTGCAGAAAATCGTTCATTTACAGGGATTTTATATGCGGGACTTATTTTAACAAATGATGGCCCAAAGGTAATTGAATTTAATGCCCGCTTTGGCGATCCTGAAACAGAAGTAGTATTACCTCGCTTAGAAAATGATTTAGTTGATGTATGTAATGCTGTATTAGATGAAAGTGAGTTAACGTTACAATGGTCAGAAGAAGCAGTAATCGGTGTCGTACTTGCTTCAAAAGGATATCCGGAAGCATATAAAAAAGGTGACATTATTAACGGATTAGACGCATTGCAAGATGTAATTGTTTTTCATTCAGGCACAGCGATGAAGCATGGTGACTTTGTAACAAATGGTGGCCGTGTACTATTTGTTGCTTGTAAGGCAAATACTTTACAAGAAGCGAAAGATAAGGTGTATAAAGAAATCGGTAAAATTGAGAGTGATGGTCTATTTTACCGAAGTGATATCGGATATCGTGCAATTGGGCATGAGATGACGAGAAGCTAGTAATAAAAAATCCCGCTGATTTCTCAGCGGGATTTTTTATGCATCTTTATCTTTTTTCAATTTACCTTTTTGCTTTGCCATTTCTCGAAGTAAATACTCGATGTGTGCATTGACGCTACGAAACTCATCATTCGCCCATTTTTCGATGACAGCGTGTAATTCAGGATCAATACGTAATGGAAAGCTTTTCTTTTTAGCCATAATGATTTACAACCTTTTAGTATAGGCTTCCTGTATTAATAACTGGTTGCGCACCTTTATCTGAAACGATGGCAACTAATAAATTGTTCACCATATTTGCTTTACGCTCGTCATCGAGTTCTAGTACGCCTTCCTCATCTAACATATGGATTGAATCTTTTGCCATCTTCACAGCACCTTCAACAATCTCTTTTCTAGCAGCTAATACTGCTTTTGCTTGTTGACGTTGGAGCATTGCATGGGCAATTTCTGTTGCGTAAGCTAAATGTGTTAAACGAGTTTCTAATACTTCTACGCCAGCGATTTCAAGGCGTGCTTCTAACTCACGTTTTAATTCTTCAGAGATTTCTTCTGTATTTCCGCGTAACGTGATGCAAGTTTCATCTTGGAAATTATCATAAGGATATTTTGTTGCGACGTGGCGGATTGCTGTTTCACTTTGAATTTCTACAAATCGATCGTAATGTTCAACGCCGAACATTGCTTTTGCAGAATCAACAACTTTATATACGATAACAGCTGCAATTTCAATCGGATTTCCCTCAACATCATTTACTTTTAATTTCTTACTATTAAAGTTTTCAACACGTAATGATACAGTTTGACGGAATGCGAACGGAATCGTTAAAAATAAACCATTTTGACGAATTGTTCCTAAGTAATTACCGAAAAATGTAATGACTTTTGCTTGGTTTGGTTGAACAATACCAATACCTGTAGCAAGAACTGCGGCTAAAATAATAGTTAATGCTGCTCCTATAAAAATTTCTTGCACGAGGAAAAATACACCGATAGCGGCTAAAATCAAAATTCCAATAATCCCAAGAAAACCATTAACATAAAATACTTGTTTTTCTTTCATAAGATCGCCTCCTGATATAAAAATGATATCACTTTTATATCATTTTAAGCAAGGGGTTTACACCTAATTTTCTGAATTTTGTTGATTAGGTATCTTTTATGTATATTTTAAGGTCTAAAAAAAGAATGTATGTTCTGTTTTGTGGTAAAATAAAGAAGACTTAACCGCCCACTGCAGCAGCTAAGTCCCTTTGAGAGCATCTTGCATCGTGACAAATGATTCAAAGCGGTTTGGCCAGGATTATATCTTCAATCGCTGACTCAATCTCTTTGTCAGAAGCGTCAAAACTTCCATTTGACCGTGGTTTGTCGTGATTGGAAGTTTGATTCACTTCTTCTTTAGCATGTCCCTTTTCAGTAAAATTCATGCTAGGCATTTTAAATGCCCCCATATTCATGTATTTTCCGAATTTCCACATTTCAACAACAGGGCAGAAACGAACAATTCCCTCTGCGATTTTCATTGCACCAATCCATAGCAAGATGTTAGACCAAGTGCACCACGGCTTGCGTACAAGTTTAGCACTACTACAGCCGAAGAGGATAAGTCCGAGTGTAATTCGAATTAGGGCATTTATTGTACCGATGTTTTGCTTCATTAGAAAAACACTCCTTTTAATGAAAGTTGAAATAGATAATACTATTTCTTTTATTAGTATCCCGTGTGATTTTAGAGATATGTAATCCAACATTTGACGTTGAAAAAGATGTTGGATTGTGCGTGTGTGTAAGTCGCTTTTTTTGTTATAATGAAAGAATGCATAAAAGGAAGTTCAAAATTAAATCCTCTCGTTTGAAAAACTATGGAAGAGGGAATTCCAAACTTAATTCTCCGTTTTAAACAATTATTTAAGGTAAAGTTAAAAAAATCCTGATGAAAATAAACTGTTATTTTGAACAGAAATATATATAACTAGAGAAAAGAAAGGGTGTTTTCATGTACGATATTTCCGGGTGGAAACATGTATTTAAGCTTGATCCAAATAAGGAGTTAAGTGATGAACATTTAGAAATGATTTGTGAGTCTGGAACCGATGCTGTTATCGTAGGCGGAAGTGATGGAGTGACAATTGATAATGTACTACACATGCTAGTTAGCATTCGTAGATATGCAGTTCCTTGTGTGTTAGAGGTTTCTGATGTGGAAGCAATTACACCAGGATTTGATTTTTATTATATCCCAAGCGTTTTAAATAGCCGAAAAGTAGAATGGGTAACAGGCATTCATCATGAGGCTTTGAAAGAATTTGGGGATATTATGGATTGGGATGAAATTTTCATGGAGGGGTATTGTGTTTTAAATCCTGAAGCGAAAGTAGCCCAGCTTACAGATGCGAAATGCGATGTAACAGAAGATGATGTGATTGCATACGCGCGTTTAGCAGACAAGCTATTACGTTTACCGATATTTTATTTAGAATATAGCGGTACGTATGGCGACAGTGAACTTGTTAAAAATGTAAAAGCAGAATTAAAACAAGCGAAGTTGTATTATGGCGGCGGTATTTCTAATGCAGAACAAGCGAAGGAAATGGCGCAATACGCTGATACAGTAGTTGTTGGAAATATTATTTATGATGATATAAAATCCGCGTTAAAAACAGTTAAAGCAGTAAAAGGAGAGTAGGTGCAGGCGTATATGAGTAAGACAGATAGGTTATTAAATGGTTTAAATCCGCAGCAACAAAAAGCAGTACAAACAACGAACGGGCCACTTCTATTAATGGCAGGTGCAGGTAGTGGTAAAACACGTGTGTTAACACATCGTATTGCGTATTTACTTGGTGAAAAAGGCGTAGCGCCATGGAATGTACTAGCTATTACCTTTACAAATAAAGCAGCTCGTGAAATGCGCGAGCGTATTGATACACTTGTCGGACCAGAAGCAGAAGATATTTGGATTTCTACGTTCCACTCTATGTGTGTACGTATTTTACGACGTGATATCGATCGTATTGGTATTAATCGTAACTTTACAATCTTAGATTCAGGCGATCAGTTAACGGTTGTGAAGAAAATCATGAAAGAGCGCAATATTGATCCGAAGAAGTTTGAGCCACGCTCTATTTTAGCGGGTATTAGTAATGCGAAAAATGAATTGTTATCTGCAGATAAATATGCGAAAAAAATTACAATCGCTGATCCATATGAAAAATTAACGAGCGATGTATATACAGAATATCAAAAACGTCTTCTGAAAAATAACTCATTAGACTTTGATGATTTAATTATGACGACGATTCAGCTATTTGAACGTGTTCCAGAAGTACTAGAGTTTTATCAGCGTAAGTTCCAATACATTCACGTGGATGAGTATCAAGATACGAACAAAGCGCAGTACCTTCTTGTGAAACATTTAGCAGCACGTTTTAAAAATTTATGTGTTGTAGGTGACTCAGATCAGTCTATTTACCGCTGGCGCGGGGCTGACATTTCTAACATTTTATCATTCGAAAAAGACTATGAGAATGCGCAAGTTATTCTGTTAGAACAAAACTATCGTTCATCACAAAATATTTTAAATGCAGCGAATGCTGTAATCGAAAGAAATACGAATCGTAAACCGAAAAAATTATGGACAGACAATCAAGTGGGAAGCAAAATCTCGTATTATCGTGCTGCAACGGAAAAAGACGAAGCATACTTTGTTGCGAAAAAAATTCGTGATGATATTCAAATGGGGAAACGAAAATATACTGATTTTGCAGTGTTATATCGTACAAATGCACAGTCTCGTATGGTCGAGGAGATTTTCCTGAAATCTAATATTCCTTACAAAATTGTCGGCGGTACGAAGTTCTACGATCGTAAAGAGATTAAAGATATTTTGGCGTATTTACGTTTAATTGGGAATCCAGATGATGAGATTAGTTTCGCACGTATTATAAACATGCCAAAGCGCGGAATTGGTGCGACTTCTATCGATAAAATTATTAATTACGGTGTACAAAATGGAATTTCATTAACTGCTGTATTCGATGAGATTGAGCATGTTGGAGTAAGTGCAAAAGTTACAAAGGCAGTAAAAGAATTCGCAGGTTTATTACACAACTGGGTAAATATGCAAGAGTATTTATCTGTTACAGAATTGGTAGAAGAAGTTATTGAAAAAACAGGCTATCGCGATATGTTGAAAAATGAACGTACTTTAGAAGCAGAAGGTCGTTTAGAGAACTTAGATGAGTTTTTATCTGTTACGCAAACATTTGAATCTCAAAGCGAAGATAAGAGCCTTGTTGCCTTCTTAACAGACTTAGCGCTTGTTGCGGATATTGATCGTGTAGATGAAGATCCAACTGCTGGTGAGGAAGTTATTTTAATGACAATGCACTCAGCGAAAGGATTAGAATTCCCAGTGGTCTTTATTGTTGGGTTAGAGGAAGGGATATTCCCGCATACTCGTTCTCTAATGGAAGAAGATGAAATGCAAGAAGAGCGTCGCCTTGCTTATGTAGGTATTACTCGTGCAGAAGAAGAGTTATATTTATCCAATGCACAAATGCGTACTTTATTTGGTAGAACAAGTATGAACGCTGCCTCTCGATTTATTACAGAAATCCCGGCAGAGCTAGTAGAGTCGTTAAATGAAACAGCGCCAAAGCGTGAAACTTCGTTTGGTGCAAAAGGCAGAACAACAAGTACAAGTAAAATGACAGCTACAACCACAACACGCTCTCGTTCAGCTTTCGCGCGTCCTGCAGCTAAGACGACAGGCGGCGAGCAAATCGGCTGGGCAGTAGGCGATAAAGCTTCCCACCAAAAATGGGGAGTCGGTACAGTTGTCAGTGTAAAAGGTGAAGGTGATGCAAAAGAATTAGATATTGCGTTCCCAAGCCCAATTGGTGTTAAACGTTTGTTAGCAAAATTTGCACCTGTGACGAAACAATAGGAAAGGAATGAGGATATGTCAAAAGAGATAGCAAAACAACGTATAGAAGAACTGCGTGATTTGTTAAATACATTTAACTATCAGTATCACGTATTAGACAATCCTTCTGTTTCTGATGCGGAGTATGACCGTAATATGCAGGAGCTTATAAAATTAGAAGCAGAGAATCCAGAGTTTATGAGTGAAGATTCTCCCTCCATTCGCGTTGGGGGAACTGTTCTTGATATATTTGAAAAAGTAACACATAAATCACCCATGTTAAGTTTAGGAAATGCATTTAACGAAGGAGATTTACGTGATTTCGACCGACGAGTACGTCAAGGAATTGATGATGCGAATGTAAGATATATATGTGAATTAAAAATTGACGGGCTTGCCGTTTCACTTCATTATGAAAAAGGACGCTTCATTCAAGGAGCAACACGTGGTGATGGTGTAACAGGTGAAGATATTACTCAAAATTTAAAAACGATTAAAGCGATCCCGCTTCGTTTGAATGAAGAAGTAACGTTAGAAGCACGAGGCGAAGCTTATATGCCGAAACGTTCATTCGTTAAGTTAAATGAAGAAAAAGAGCAAAATGGTGAAGATGTATTTGCGAATCCGCGTAATGCTGCAGCAGGTTCAATACGCCAACTGGATCCAAAAATTGCAGCGAAGCGTAACTTATCTATGTTTGTATACGGTCTTGCGAATGTAGAAGAAAAAACAATTCCATCACATAGTGAATCGCTTGATTTCTTAGGTGAACTTGGATTCAAAACAAATCCAAATCGTCGTACATGTGAAACAATTGAAGAAGTTATCGCTTATGTAGAAGAATGGCAAGAAAAACGTCCGCATCTTGATTATGAGATTGATGGAATCGTTATAAAAGTAGATGATGTTGCTCTTCAAGAAAGTTTAGGAACTACAGCAAAGAGTCCAAGGTGGGCAATTGCTTATAAATTTCCAGCTGAAGAAGTTGTAACAAGATTAACAGGCATTGAATTAAGTGTTGGCCGCACGGGGGTTGTGACACCGACTGCAGAGCTAGAGCCAGTGCGAGTGGCTGGTACTATCGTTCGTCGTGCTTCTTTACATAACGAAGATTTAATTCGTGAAAAAGACATTCGAATTGGTGACTACGTAGTTGTAAAGAAGGCAGGAGATATTATCCCTGAAGTTGTGAACGTTATTTTCGATAAGCGTACTGGTGAGGAAGAAGAATATCATATGCCAACGCATTGCCCAGCATGTGAGAGTGAACTAGTTCGTTTAGAAGAAGAGGTAGCACTTCGCTGTATAAATCCAACTTGTCCAGCTCAAATCCGAGAAGGGTTAATCCATTTCGTTTCAAGAAATGCAATGAATATTGATGGACTTGGAGAGCGTGTCATTACACAACTCTTTGATGCTGATTATATTCGTACATTTGCTGATTTATATTCGTTGACGAAAGAGCAATTATTGCAGTTAGAACGATTCGGTGAAAAATCAGCAACGAATTTAGTACAAGCAATTGAGAATTCTAAAGAAAACTCATTAGAGCGATTATTGTTCGGTCTTGGTATTCGCCATGTCGGAGCGAAAGCAGCACGTACATTTGCAGAGCATTTTGAAACGATGGATGCGCTTGTGAAAGCAACAGAAGAAGAACTAAAAGCAATTAACGAGATTGGGGAAAAAATGGCTCAATCTGTCGTGACATATTTTGATAATGAAGACGTATTAGAGTTGTTACAACAATTTAAAGAGTATGGCGTGAATATGACATACAAAGGTATAAAAATTGCTGATTTACAAAATGTTGAATCTTACTTCGCAGGAAAAACGGTTGTTTTAACAGGTAAGCTAGAAGTTATGGGACGTAGTGAAGCGAAGAAGAAGATTGAGGCATTAGGTGGAAAAGTAACAGGCAGCGTTAGTAAAAGTACGGATTTAGTTGTTGCAGGTGAAGCAGCTGGTTCGAAATTATCACAAGCAGAGAAACATAATGTTGAGGTTTGGAATGAAGAGAGGTTCTTACAAGAGCTAAATAAGTAAGAGGTGCAAACTTACCATGAAAAAAATAGCATTAGCGGTATTAAGCCTTGGCCTACTCGTAAGTGGGTGTAGTGCAGGTGCCGATAAAGATGAAAAAGTGGCTGAGAAATCGGGGAAAGCAAAAGAACAATCAGTTGTTCCAAAATACGCTATGTCGGATGAATATTATAAGACGACTATTCCATTTAATGGTGGAGAGGCACGTGGTTTAGTCGTGCAAGGAGTAAGTAATCGTCTTGATATAGATGAATTTGAAACAGGATTAATGCGTATTGCGAAAGAATCCTTTAGTACGAAAGATCATTTCTTTAAAGGTGGAAGTGCTCTAGATACTCAAAATTTGCAGATGCTTGTTAAAAGAAAGCGTACAGATGCTGAACAAAAGGAACTAGAGGACAAATTAAAAAAAGATGCCGTTAAATTTCCAAACATTGGGTTAAACCCAGCGTTAGGTGGAGGATCTGAATCATTAGAGGCAAAAAATAAAAAAAATCCAATATATATTTCAAATATTTTAGAGCATGATTATTATGTGAAAAAAGGCGAAACAGATGAACTCCAAGGCATTGTAGTTGGTTTAGCAATGAATTCGGTTCATTATTACGAAGAAGAGCATGGTTATCCGCGTGAGGCTAAAATTGAGCAAGAAAAAATGTTAGCTGAAGGGAAAAAAATGGCGCAAGAAGTCTTGAAATTTATGCATGAAAAAAAACCTGACACAAAAAATGTTCCGGTAACATTTGCAATTTATCGTCAGGCTCCAAAGGCTGCACTCGTGCCAGGTAACTTTGTTTCTTATGCGAATGTTGAAAAAGGCAGTGAAACGGTTGAGGATTGGAAACAAATTAATGAGAAATATTATTTGTTCCCATCAGAACAAGCGAAAACAGATAATAAACGTGAAGATCTGGCGAGAGTATCAAACTTTAAAGCAAAACTAAGCGATTATTTCCAAGGCGACTATACAGCTGTTATCGGTACTGGTATGTATAGAGACGATGAATTAAGAGAAATAAAGCTTGATATTCCTGTCCAGTTTAATGGGAAAGCGGAAATAATTGGTTTTACACAATATGTAGCTGGGCTTGTTATGGAATACTTCCCGAATTATATGAAAGTACAAGTAACGATTAAATCTGTAGAACGCCCAGAAGCGATTATTATACGTGAAGCGAAGCAAGATGAACCGTTTGTGAAAATTTTAGATTAAATAGAAGGGCCGTTCCTTTTTGGAACGGCTTTTTTTCTTGAATAATTTTGTTATAATTTAAAATGTTATAAATAATGGGGTAAGGGGTAAAGCACATGGACGAATTAAGTTTTCAAGTCATTATTTTATTAATTGCATTCGGCTTTTTAGCAGCTTTTATTGATTCAGTTGTTGGCGGTGGGGGATTGATTTCGCTTCCGGCACTTATGTTTGTTGGTTTACCACCAGCTTCGGCAATTGCAACGAATAAATTAGCTGCAACGATGGGGACGTTTACGAGTGCAATTTATTTTATTCGATCGGGAAAGGTCAATCTTAAAATTGTAGGAAAGTTAATCCCGTTAACTATTATAGGAGCGGTCGCAGGTGCTTTAGTAGTAAAGTTTATTCCGCCGGATATTTTACGTCCGTTAGTGCTTGTGATGTTGGTGTTTATTGCTATTTATATTATTGCAAAAAAGGATTGGGGAAGTGTATCTACCTATAAGAAGATGACGAAAAGAAAAACATTAATATTTTTCTTTGTTATTTTAATGATAGGGTTTTATGATGGATTTTTTGGGCCAGGGACAGGATCCTTTTTAATTTTTGCATTTTTATTAATTGGTTTGGATTTTATTCAAGCAGCAGCATCTGGAAAACTTTTGAACTTTGTTAGTAATATCGTATCTTTAATTACTTTTTTATTTTTAGACGTAATTCATTTTGAATACGGTATTATTATGGGATTGTCGATGATTTTTGGCGCTTATTTTGGATCGAAATTTGCAGTCCAAAAAGGTGTTGGATATGTAAGAACTTTATTTTTATTAGTAACTATTTTATTGATTGGAAAAAACATTTTGGAATATACTCATATTTTGTAGAGTTATTCCTAGACTTATATTTTAAAAATTAATTAATTTTTAAAATATAATAAAAAAATAGAGTTATACATACGTATAACTCTACAAAATATGAGTATATTCCAAAATGTTTTTTCCAATCAATAAAATAGTTACTAATAAAAATAAAGTTCTTACATATCCAACACCTTTTTGGACTGCAAATTTCGATCCAAAATAAGCGCCAAAAATCATCGACAATCCCATAATAATACCGTATTCAAAATGA
>NZ_BOQB01000074.1 GCF_018332475.1 Bacillus sanguinis
TCGCGGGGTGGAGCAGCACGGTAGCTCGTCGGGCTCATAACCCGAAGGTCGCAGGTTCAAATCCTGTCCCCGCAACCAAATGGTCCCGTGGTGTAGTGGTTAACATGCCTGCCTGTCACGCAGGAGATCGCCGGTTCGACCCCGGTCGGGACCGCCATTTTAATAAGGCTCGGTAGCTCAGTCGGTAGAGCAGAGGACTGAAAATCCTCGTGTCGGCGGTTCGATTCCGTCCCGAGCCACCATTTATCTTAATAATATACGCCGGCTTAGCTCAATTGGTAGAGCAACTGACTTGTAATCAGTAGGTTGGGGGTTCAAGTCCTCTAGCCGGCACCATGTAAGTTTCGGAGGGGTAGCGAAGTGGCTAAACGCGGCGGACTGTAAATCCGCTCCTTCGGGTTCGGCAGTTCGAATCTGCCCCCCTCCACCATTTACATAGGGGCATAGTTTAAAGGTAGAACTGAGGTCTCCAAAACCTCCAGTGTGGGTTCGATTCCTACTGCCCCTGCCAAATATATTTACACAACATGGCGGTTGTGGCGAAGTGGTTAACGCACCGGATTGTGGCTCCGGCATTCGTGGGTTCGATTCCCATCAGTCGCCCCATTTTTATTTTAAAAATTACAAATAATCTAATGGATACTTACATATAATTAAGTAAGAATTCGATGGGCTATAGCCAAGCGGTAAGGCAACGGACTTTGACTCCGTCATGCGCTGGTTCGAATCCAGCTAGCCCAGCCATTTTTGCGGAAGTAGTTCAGTGGTAGAATACAACCTTGCCAAGGTTGGGGTCGCGGGTTCGAATCCCGTCTTCCGCTCCAATAAAACTTCATATGGCGGCATAGCCAAGTGGTAAGGCAGAGGTCTGCAAAACCTTTATCACCGGTTCAAATCCGGTTGCCGCCTTTTCTTTTGTGCCGATGTGGCGGAATTGGCAGACGCGCACGACTCAAAATCGTGTTCCTTCGGGAGTGTCGGTTCGACCCCGACCATCGGTATCAAGAACGGCGTAAAAAAACTCTATACTAATTGTATAGAGTTTTTTTCATTACACGACGAAATAAGCACCAAAAAACAAATGCTCTAATTTAACTCAGATTGAACAAAATTTGTAAGGTGTCAAAACAGTTCGCTTCACTTGTATTTACGTTGATTTCACAAGCTAACTATAAAGAAAATTTACAGTTAAATGATGAATCTCAAACAGAGGAAGTTGAGACAGAAATAGTTCCCCCTCATCAACAGGCAAGGGATTATATATTGGCACTTATCCTTTTAGTTCTATTTTTCTATAAAACGTCAGCAGAATATATACAATATTCTCTTCGAGCACTCTAGAGAGAACCTCTCCAGCCCGGTGACATGAAGTTAAATCCGACACCGCCAGTAGATATTAGTATATTATCAACGGTTAAGTTTGTAATTTCTAAAAACCTCTTTTTAAACTCTTCTTTGTTGTACTTGTACATAGTTGAGTGGCACGCCCACATGTGCGTTGAAGTGCTCAACCAGTCCCCTAATTCCTTTAATTCAGGAAACGACTCAAATTGAATTGGTTCATCTAATTTCATGAATCTCACTTGATAGATAGTTGGGTTTAGCTTTTCTCCTATCCCTTTAAGACCATGTACTTTTTTCTCATTTGAATGTGTCATAATTCTCCCCCATTTTCCCTTCAAATCTTTTCCTATTTTTATTATACAACAATAGAAAGTAATTATGGGAATATTATGGAAATCAGTGTTGGCGATAATAAAAAGACTCTAATAGAAATGTTAAAGTTTTTTTGTTAAATTGTGCTATGTGCTTCTAAAATTCGTAATAAACGTAGGAATTCATGTATAATATAACTTGTCGAAAGAACAAAATGATAGTGATTTATATTATGTCTGTAATATGAATCAAAAATGAACTTTTTATATTTCTTTTAAAAATGTGTTGAATACACATTATATTTCATATTAATATTTTTATGTAGATTTAAAACGGGAAAGAGAGTGGAAAGTATG
>NZ_BOQB01000075.1 GCF_018332475.1 Bacillus sanguinis
AAATCCTGTCTTCCCGATATTCCCAAAAACATGGGGCCTTAGCTCAGCTGGGAGAGCGCCTGCCTTGCACGCAGGAGGTCAGCGGTTCGATCCCGCTAGGCTCCACTTTATTTATTATATGTCTCGGAGGTATACCCAAGTTCGGCTGAAGGGATCGGTCTTGAAAACCGACAGGCGGTGAGAATCGCGCGGGGGTTCGAATCCCTCTACCTCCTCCATTTTCTTTTAAATGGTTTAGACATAAATAATAAAATATTTCTTTTTCCTTCATGGAGGTATACCCAAGTTCGGCTGAAGGGATCGGTCTTGAAAACCGACAGGCGGCGAGAGTCGCGCGGGGGTTCGAATCCCTCTACCTCCTCCATTTTTTTAAAACATTATATTGTCGCGGGGTGGAGCAGCACGGTAGCTCGTCGGGCTCATAACCCGAAGGTCGCAGGTTCAAATCCTGTCCCCGCAACCAAATGGTCCCGTGGTGTAGTGGTTAACATGCCTGCCTGTCACGCAGGAGATCGCCGGTTCGACCCCGGTCGGGACCGCCATTTATGTTGGCTCGGTAGCTCAGTCGGTAGAGCAGAGGACTGAAAATCCTCGTGTCGGCGGTTCGATTCCGTCCCGAGCCACCATTTTTTTTATGCCGACTTAGCTCAATTGGTAGAGCAACTGACTTGTAATCAGTAGGTTGGGGGTTCAAGTCCTCTAGTCGGCATCCTTTAGGGGCATAGTTTAAAGGTAGAACTGAGGTCTCCAAAACCTCCAGTGTGGGTTCGATTCCTACTGCCCCTGTAAAGTATATGGGCCTATAGCTCAGCTGGTTAGAGCGCACGCCTGATAAGCGTGAGGTCGATGGTTCGAGTCCATTTAGGCCCACCATATATTATTCCGCAGTAGCTCAGTGGTAGAGCTATCGGCTGTTAACCGATCGGTCGTAGGTTCGAGTCCTACCTGCGGAGCCATGGCCCGTTGGTCAAGTGGTTAAGACACCGCCCTTTCACGGCGGTAACACGGGTTCGAATCCCGTACGGGTCATAAAAAAAGAGTCAGCACATTGCTGACTCTTTTTTATTGTGCGTTAATCCTCCTTTATCAACTGATTTTCCTGAAATAAATAAAGGGATTTAGGAAAAACTATGGTATGTATAAAAAGGAGGAGATAAAAATGACACGAGTGAGAGATTTGATGAGCACTCATATTGTACATTGTACACCGCTAGACAATGTATATGAGGCTGCTGTAAAGATGAAAGAAGAATCGATTGGATTGATTCCGGTTGTTGAAAATGAGCAAGTTGTTGGGCTTGTTACGGATCGAGATTTAGTTGTTCGAGGGATTGCTGAGAAACATCCTGGATCTAATAAAATTACAAATGTAATGACAACAAATATTGTTTCAGTTTCTCCAGATGATTCTATTGAAAAAGCTACAGAGTTAATGGCACAGTATCAAATTAGACGATTACCAGTAGTTGAGGGTGGTCAACTTGTTGGGATGCTAGCGCTAGGTGATTTAGCTATAAGAGAATCGGCAGATGATCAAGCTGGATTTGCTTTAAGTGAAATTTCGGAGCACACGGAATGAAGAGATACTTTAATTAGTGGGATAAGTTACGTATAAAAATCAGATACATTATTCTAGTATATATGGATTAAACTAATATGTTAGCATGATGTATCTGAGACATTATATAATAAGTACATAGTTAGTAATTTCGACAGTTTTTTTAAATTTGTCATTCTTAATTTTAAATAACAGAAAAAATGATATACTGATAGATATAAGTATTATGAAAAATTTCGAATATAACAATATTCATTGTTAATGATTTAATAATGGAGTATTATTTCCTATGTAGACAAAAGGGAAGGGGAATTATATGAGGGCTGTACAGCACGATCCAAATTGGAATTTGGTTACAGATACATATATAGAACCAAATAATTTCGCTGAATTATTTTCTTTGCTTGTACCTTGTCATCCAAAAGGTGAAGGGAAAGAACGAACTATATTAGTGTGGAAAGAAAAAGAATTTTATAAAGAAGAAAATTTAGCGGCATTTATCGTATATGGAATGAATAAAGTAAAGAATTTACCGCAATTTCATAAAGATGAAATTCCAACTTTAGTACGTATTCTTCGCTTATGCCAAGAGATTGGTTGGTATGAAGAAGCAAATACTTTTATGATAACTCAAGGACTTGCTGAGTTTGTTCACACTTCATTGGAATATGAAACGTGGGATCTTTTGACACAAGCGGTTGCTTTAAACTATTTAATTATTAAATATCGTATTGGTGAATTAACAGATGAGGATGTAGAAATTTGGGATAGAGTTAAATTTAATGAAAAATGTATAACAGACTGTAAACACCTATTATCCCATAAAGAAGTATTAGAATTTACATTCTTTTATATGTGTAAGAGAGCTAAAAGCCTATCAAAAGAGCAATTAAATAGTGATATGATGAGTCTAGCAATGTATTGTAATACGTTTGTGTATGACTTATACACACATGACTTATTACGAAAATATCGTAAGTGTACAGACTTTCTATCATATTACGGACCTAGCCAAGCGGTATTAGCTTGTCAAAGAGCTGTACTTTCTCAAATTTCAGATCGATTAGACCCACTTAAGACTACTCATGTAGATGATTATTTATATGTAATGAAAGAAATGATGGAGCATATGACGATAGGAATAATGGATCGATATGATCATTTTATCGGAAAGTTATTATCATATGTGCCATTTTTTGAAATGATTCAAGTTCCACAACATGCATATTATTGTGAAGAATTACTGTATATTTGTAAGGGCATTGAATATAAAGAAGAATTATTACGCAATTATATATTTATACAATTACATGATTGTTTACCATCATTCTTTAAACTATTTCTTAAAAATAAGCGTTATGCAACGATTCATGACATTCTGTTCTATTGGTGTGATGATGAACAAAGAATGAGCTTAGAGAAAAAATATAATCTTAGCTTTATTTATGAAAAATATGCGTGCGGATAAAGAGCATTTTCTATATAAAAAATTTATATAAATTAAAAAGGATCTCAAGTTTATGTGAGATCCTTTTTTTATTAGTAGAGTAAGGAGAACGTAATTAAGACGAGAAATAACATTCCATAAAGAAGAAATTGTGCCGTATAGCTTCCTTGTATACCAAAAAAAGTATTTGTTTTTTTATATAAATTCAATATATATTTTAGCGGATTATCTTTGAAAGATTGGTACACAGTGTCTCCTCTTTCTAAGCTTCTTGTTCGTGTTTTTTGTTATTAGGGACATTGATGTATCTAGCTATGAATAATAAAACGGTCATAAAGAATACAGGAAATACGGTAGATAAATAAAAACCATTACTAATAATATTTGTTATTAGGGCACTTAATAGAAAGATGGCATTATATATATGGGCAATTTTTTGTTTTAGTTGTACTTGAAAGGATTCCATCATAATTTCTAAAGCAACAAAAGCAATGATAATAGATAAAAATACAGTATTTGTATTGTAAATGATTAAACAACAGATTAAGCCTAAAAAGGATAAGTATTCAATTAAGAGAGGTATATTGATATTGCGTGGCATACAATTTACCTAACTAAATATGGCAGTGGGTTTACTGCATTTGTTTTTTCAAAATTCCATTCTCCATTGTGTAATTCAAAATGAAGATGTTGCCCGTATGAATGACCTGTGTTTCCCATATGACCTACTAATTGTCCAGCTTGTACTTGATCACCAGCTTGTACAGTGCGATCTTTCATGTGAGCATAGACTGTTGTATATAATTTCCCGTTTATTTGATGGGCGATGAACACAACATTGCCATAGCTAGCTGAATAATATGATTTCACGACTTTACCTGCAGCCGCCGCCTGAATAGAGACATTACCCTGAGCTGCGATATCTATACCATAATGCATTTGTTCCCAGCGTATATCAAAGGTTGAGCTAATTCTTCCTTGAGTAGGGAATTTGAAAACCGCTGGAATGGAAGTAGGTTGAGTCGTTTGAGCTTGTGATTGCGTTTGATTTTGCACCACATAATGCTTTGCCACATATCCGTATCCTGTGCCAAAACGAATTTTATACCAAGTTCCTACAGTTTCCACTACTTGTAATTGTGTACCATTTTGCAATGAACCAAGTAGTGCGCTACTTGTACTAGCGTTGCTACGTACATTAAGTTTAGGTGTTGCAACTGTGTATTTCGTATTATTTTGAACTGTGATGCCTTTTACTAAAGGCTGTGAACCATTAGATACGAATGCTTTTTGTACGTAGCCTGCTTTGCCATTATGTAAAATTTTATACCACTCGCCTTGTTCTTCTTGAATGGTAACGAATTTCCCATTTGGTAATATATCTAAAATTGAAGATTCTAAATTAGGTTCAGAACGAACGTTTAATGCATTGGCATTAACGATGTATTGATTATTAGATTGAAGTTTGTTTTTTAGTAGAATAGCATCTTTTTGTACGTAACCTACTTTACTATTAACAGATACTTTATACCAGCCATTAGTTGTTTCAAGTATGTCCACTTTCGTATTAAAGCGAATTGTATCAATTGAAGAGCTATTTGCGTTATCTTTTGTATGTAAGGCTACTTGATCGACTTTGACATATCCAGTTTTCACATTAGATAATTGTTCAGCGTTGGCTGTTTGTACATTTGTTTCTCCCATAGAAGGAAGTAAAGAGGCAATTGCGACAGTAGTTGCTGTTAAAGCAGTAGCTTTCATATTCATATAATAGAGACCTCCTCTAGTTGTATAGTTGTAATTTTATTATAGTATAAAGATATAATATAGTGGGTGTATTCACATAAATGTAATATGAAATCAATATAAAAATAAATTTTTTGAGG
>NZ_BOQB01000076.1 GCF_018332475.1 Bacillus sanguinis
ATTGCTGAGGCGAGAGTTTCGCGTTACCACTCAGCTTCCTTATACTTCTCACGAAATATAAGCTCTGTAGGTCCAATTAGACCCCCGTCCTTTTACCGGAGACGATGCCGCCGCCCTCTACTCAGTTTCCCTTTCGCAAGCGATGCTCCGAGGTGATCTTCAATAATCTGATTGTTACTACTCTCACAGCCTAGGAGTAGCTCTCTGAAACGATCATAATTATCTACTTTCCTCTTCTTTGCATATGTAATATATAAAGTTAGAAAATTCTCAATTAACTTTTATTTGTTAAACGTATTATAGGACGTTGTTCTTTTCATTGTCAACATGTTTTTCCAAAAAAAAAAAATAAAATTCAATCAATTCATGAGAAGTCTATTTATTTTTTCTCAAAACAAAACAGGAATGAACTTCTTACACATACTCATATATTACTTAAGTATGTCCGCATTACTACATAAAAAAACAACTTAAAAACATTTAAAATTTATGAGGAGATGAGAAAACTATGTTAAAAGGAAAAGTAGCATTAGTTACAGGGGCAAGCCGAGGAATTGGACGTGCTATTGCAAAACGTTTAGCAAACGACGGTGCATTAGTTGCTATTCATTACGGTAATCGAAAAGAAGATGCTGAAGAAACCGTTTATGAAATCCAGTCAAATGGTGGATCAGCTTTTTCCATCGGTGCAAACCTTGAATCTTTACATGGTGTAGAAGCCCTTTATAGTTCTTTAGATAACGAATTACAAAAAAGAACTGGTGGTACTAAATTTGATATTTTAATAAACAACGCTGGAATTGGTCCTGGTGCTTTTATTGAAGAAACGACTGAAGAATTTTTTGATAGAATGGTTTCAGTAAATGCAAAAGCACCATTCTTTATCATCCAACAAGCTCTATCTCGTTTACGTGACAATAGCCGAATTATTAATATTTCATCCGCTGCCACACGCATTTCTTTACCTGATTTCGTTGCATATAGTATGACGAAAGGTGCTATTAATACAATGACTTTCACGCTAGCAAAACAGCTCGGAACACGAGGAATAACAGTGAATGCAATACTTCCTGGATTTATTAAAACAGATATGAATGCGGAACTCTTGAGCGACCCAATGATGAAACAGTACGCTACTACCATCTCCGCTTTTAATCGCTTAGGTGAAGTAGAAGATATTGCCGATACCGCGGCATTTCTCGCTTCTCCAGACAGCCGCTGGGTTACTGGACAATTAATTGATGTTAGCGGAGGATCTTGTTTGTAATTTCTTAATCTACTTATTACGCAAAAAAAGCCAGCATTTTTGCTGGCCTTTTTCACTGTGTAAAACGATATCCTACTCCCCAAATTGTTTCGATGTATGATTTATCGAATGGATCGAGTTCAATTTTTTGACGAATATTTTTCACATGTACAGCAACCGTTGCTGCATCACCAATTACATCCATCCCCCATACAGTTTCAAAGAGACGATCTTTACTAAATACTTGATTTGGATGTTCTGCCATACAAGTTAATAAATCAAACTCTTTTCCTGTTAACATGACCTCAGTTCCATTTACAAATACACGCCTAGCCGATTTATCAATAAGCAATCCTCGAATACGAATTTCATCTTTTATTTGTTCTCGTTTTCCTGTTAAACGATCATATCGAGCTAAATGAGCATTTACACGTGCCACCATTTCACTCGGGCTAAACGGTTTTATAATATAATCGTCTGCTCCAAAACCTAACCCTTTAATTTTATCGATTTCCTCTTGTTTTGCGGACACCATAAGTATTGGTATGTCCTTTTTCAATCGAACTTGTTTACAAATTTCATATCCATCTATTCCTGGTAACATTATGTCTAAAATTAACAAGTCATAATCCTCCAGAAGAACTCTTTGTAAACCTGTTTCGCCAGAGTAATCAATATCTACTGTATACCCAGCAACCTCTAAATAATCCTTTTCTAACTCTGCTATAATAACTTCATCCTCAATAATTAAAATTCTTTTCAAGATGCTCTCCTTTTTCTAATTGATTTTTTGTAATGTAAATGCAAGTGTCGTTCCTTTACCTTTTCTGCTTTCTACCCAAATTTCACCACCATGTTGTGTGATAATCTGATGTGCAATTGACAAACCAAGCCCACTTCCACCCGTTTTAGAATTTCTAGAATGATCTGCACGATAAAACCTTTCAAATATATGAGGTAATGCTTTCTCTTCTATTCCTATCCCATTATCTTTTATGTAAATCGTTACATAATCAGTAGATTCAGTCATACGAATTCCAATATATCCTTCTTCTTTATCCATATACTTCACACTATTCCAAATGATATTTGTAATAACACGACGTAATTTTTCACGATCACCTTTTACCAAAATTGAAGTATCCTTTTGAGCATCCCATCTGACTGTAATTCCCTTATCTTGCAATTCAAGCTGTAGTTCTTCTATACAATCAGATAAGTATTGGTTAATTTCAATCTCTTCAAATTGAAACGGTTCCTCTTTCAGATCAAGTTTTGAAAAGAGAAAAAGCTCGTCAATTAATTGATCCATATCGAACACTTTATGATAAATAATCGTTAAATATTTATCTAATTGTTCCGGAGTTCGAGCGATACCTTCTTTAATGCCTTGTACATAACCTTTAATAGCCGTAATTGGCGTCCGTAAATCATGAGAAATATTTGAAAGCAACTCTTTGCGATTTTTTTCATATTGCATTTGCAACTCGACGGATTCTTTTAACCTACCACGCATCTCTTCAAACGATAAACTTAATTCACCTATTTCATCTTTCGCAAGTGGCTTTACTTGAAAATTTAAATCACCCTTTTGAATTCTTTCCGTTGCCTGCTTTAATGAATGCAATGGTTTAATAATACTCCGTGATATAAAATATGTTAATATTCCATTCGTAATAATTAACCCTAGTATTAAAGAGACTACGAAATACGGAAAAAATTCTCTAATCATTTCTTCTAAAGGATTTACATGCTCAAATACAAAAATACTAACCTTATCCTTCTCTGCATCGTAGTAATCAAACTGCTTATAGTAAAAAGAATTACCCTCTATTTTCACATCCATTCCTTTTCTTTGCCCTTCCGTTTCAAATGCAGGTAAGTACTTATCAAACGAAGAGATTTTAAAGTATGGAGATGAATATGTAAGTTCGTCATTTTTTCGAATTAGTAATCCTGCTTGATTATCGTTTAATTCTTTATCAGTTGCCTTTAAAAAGTTTATATCCTCCAATTTATCTGGGGCATACGAGGAAAGAATTTTCAACCTACTAAAAATATCATCTTCATCTTCTTTTGTACGAATAGCTCCCTCCTGATCTTTATCAATGAGAGAATGACTATTTTGATTAAGACCAATGATCGCTTTCGCAATACGAATATCACCAAATAAAGTAACACTAATTAACATAACTGTTATCCCACAAAAAACGATTGGAATAATTACCATCGCAATATACGACAACAGCAATCTAATACGGATTGACATTACAGAACTCCTATGACCATTATAATTTTAGCTCGTTACAGAACTCACCGGAAATGAAACTTGACTCATCCAAATACCAGCTAATAATACGAGTATAGCTAGAACAATTTCTAAGAGCAATAAACGGCGATTAACTGTTCCCATATCGTTACCCCATATTTTCGTTTGTCTCCATGCTACAATTGTAATTATACATACAGTAAAAATCTTTATATTTAAAAGGTTCGTCCATATTGAATTGAAATTAAAAAATACCCAATTCCTCGTCTGTAAAAACACAATTAATTCCCCAGAAAGAAACGCTAGAATAAATGAAGTACCAGCAATAATACTAAAATGTTTACGAAAACGCTTTTGATCAAATGTAATTTTGTATAATGTTGTCCACGCTATAACAAGAGCTAAATAAATAAGTGCTCCTAGCCACACTGCAATACTCATCACATGGATCATTCTAATTATAACTGCTGCCCAATTTGGATTCGTAATCCATACATGACCTGTGAAAGAAAAACTCGCAACAAGAAATCCCCAAATTAGCGCATACCATTCGTTCTCCATATGCTGCAAAGACATAAGAACTAATAATAGCAGTTGAATCATAATAATAACTGAAAATGGCGAATGAATAAGTAAACTTCCTTTCGGAATAATTGACTTATATACTATTAATTCGGCTATTAATCCTACTACAAGTATAGAGAAGAAAATCTTTTTCATATTCTTCATTCTTTGCAATATGGAAGGTAATCTATAACGTTTTACAAACATATCGAGCCATTTTACCCCTGCTCCAATTAAAATCAATCCTTCTACAATATAGCGGAGGGTTACTATCATAACTTCTGAAAATACTGAGCTTCTCGCACTCGCATTCCCCTCTACCACAGTATTTGTTTGTACTCCTTCTCCAATTGAAAAGGTATAGCCTCCTTCACTCGGATGTCCGTCTGCAGATATCATAGACCACTTTACTGTGTAAGTACCATTATTTAAATTTGGTATTTTCACTTTTATTTTTGTTGGTTCATCTAACATTTCAACCTTTGATACTTGCACTCTCTTTGCACTTTGATCTAGCAGTTCAATATTGACTACATTTCCTGTAACTGGTTCACTAAATTCAAGAATAATCTGTTCTGGTTGTACTGTAAGAACCTCCCCCTCTTTAGGGGTGGTTCCTACAACACTTGTATGAGCAAATACACTACTATGAGAAAATAAAAATATACTTACACTTGTTACAATAAATACTATCATTCTATAAAGCATGAAAACCTCCGTATTATTATTCTGGATGATTACCTGAGTGATCTCCGGTAGAAAATGGAGTAGTTACCCCCTCATAATTCATCATCGTATGCATTCCTTTTTCCGCATGAACGAGATGATGACAATGAACCATCCATAGTCCACTATTATTTGCCTCTAAAGCAATTTCATATTCTTCTCCCGGAAAAACATTAACTGTATCTAAATAAATCGGACTTCCCTCCATTGGTTTACCCTTTTTAGAAATAACCTGGAATGTATGTCCATGCAAATGCATTGGATGAATTTCTTCTCCCTTATTTTTAAAGCGAATCTTAACTTTATCTCCTTTCTCTACTTTAATAGGTGGAATATCAGGTGATGTCTTTCCATTAATCGTATACACCCATTTTTCTTGTCCATTTACATCTTTCACGCCTTCTGCCAAATCCATATCGTAGACCTTTGTAAACTTTGAATCTATCGTAAACTTGCCAACTTCTTTTTCTCCATATTTCGTAAAGTCAAACCATGGATAACTCTTTATATCAATAGGTTTTTTCGGCAAAGAACCGTTCCCAATAGTCGCTGTTAACATTCGATTCATTTTCTTAGATGGATCCACATTAATAAGTTTTACACTCGTTGTTTCTGGCATTTTAAAAACAAGGTCATAACGTTGTGCAGCTCCCATCGGAAGAATTGCTTTATCTAGCTCGTCCCCACCTTTTATATCACGACCATCTAATGCGATAATTTGAAATGGCGCCCCAACTAATGTCATTAAATGCGTATTATTCCCAGCATTAATTAAGCGAAGGCGTACTGTTTCACCTGGTTTTGCATCCAATCGTAGTCCCTCACTTGTATTGTTTAGTGTAAATACATCGTAATCATCTCCATCAGATAAATCTTTAAGTTGATCATTACTTGGCATCATTAACGGTCCTTCTAAAGTTTGCGCCTTTTCATTTCGAATATGATTGCTAGGATAGCTATCCCAATCTTTATCTTGTTCGCCATTATGCTTACCGGTTTTTATGGCTCCTGTTTTCCATTCATGGATTGCCACTGTATAATCCTTTTCATATTTTACAACTGCTTTATTCGGTTCAATAACAATGGTTCCAAATAGTCCCCGCTCCGTTTGTTTTGCACTCTTTTGATGTGAATGATACCAATATGTCCCCACCTGATCAGCATTAAATGCATATGTATATGTTTCACCTGGTTTTATAGCATTTTGCGTAACACCTGGAACACCGTCTACCGCCGCAGGAACATCTAATCCGTGCCAATGGATTGTAACTGGTTCTGGCAATTCATTTTTCAAATTTACAACAATACGTTCACCTTGTTTAACTCGAATTTCAGTACCCGGTGATGTTCCATCAAAGGTCCATGCATCTACCTTTTTCCCATTTCCTAAATCTACACTTGCTACTTTCGCCGTAATATTAAAAGTTTTTGTAACCCTTTCTTTAGCATCTGTATTAGAAAGAGATGTAATTGATTCGGAAGTAGATGTTGCATCTGCTAACTTCTTTTTTTCATTTGTACCTGGATAATTATTCATTAAAAAATATCCGAAAATAACTAACCCTAATAGTAAGCATGCCGCAATCAATATATTTCTGAAATCGCTTTGTATAAATTCCTTTTTCATAGTAGTCTCTCTTTCATTATTAGTTGTAAACTATTAATTTTCATACGTGGATTCATTACTTATCACCTCACATATTCACTTCGGTTTACATATTAACACGCAGAAAAAAAGAAACTTTGAAGGAATTTTAAAGACTTTATAAAGAAATATATTTCAATTTTTCCTGCACTTCTAAATCTTTTTTATTGCGCAACAAAACTTTTTGTATAATACTATATAAAACATATATATTTAGGAGGATTACAGCAATGTCCGAAAAAACATACGAACTCGCAACCTTCGCAGGCGGTTGCTTTTGGTGCATGGTAAAGCCATTTGATGAACTTCCTGGTATTCATAAAGTACTTTCTGGCTATGCAGGTGGTCATATAGAAAACCCAACATATGAACAAGTAAAAGCTGGTACATCTGGTCATTTAGAAGTTGTACAAATTACATTCGATCCTTCTATTTTTCCATACGAAAAATTACTAAATTTATATTGGCCACAAATCGATCCAACTGATGATGGCGGACAATTCTTTGACCGTGGCCCCTCTTATCGCACTGCTATTTTTTATCATAACGAAACGCAAAAAGAGCTTGCTGAAAAATCAAAACAAACTCTTGCAGAAAGCGGTATGTTTAAAGAACCAATCGTAACTGAAATTCGCCCGGCTGCACCTTTTTATGAGGCTGAAGAATACCATCAACACTTCTATAAAAAGAACCCAGAAAAATATGCTACTGAGCAAAAAGAATCTGGCCGTGAAGACTTTATAAAAGAAAATTGGCAAAAAAAATAATAAAAGTGCATCGTACCTTTTAAGTACGATGCACTTTTATCTTTGAAAAAAGTACCATGCAATGATGAGAACAACCGCTGTCAATGTCCAAAGTGCGATTTCATTTTTCACTCTACTCTTTTTCTTATTCATTTCCTCTCCTCCTAATAGCAATACAACATATTCAAGATTTCCTCTGTTTAATTGTCCACCTTATATACGTGAATACATCCGTACAAATTCTTATAACAAGACCACCAATAATTCCGATTGCAATTGAAATTACTAACATCTGTCCAAAACTAAAAGTAGTTGTGTATGTTATGTAGAGAACAACGCATACAAGTAAAACATCCGGTAAAGAAAGCAAAAACTTTTTAAGCATTTCTTCAGCTCTCCTATGCTTTCTTTATAAATTATATCTTTCAAAAAGGAAATCTAGTACCATTTTTAAAATAAAAGACCTCCAGTTTAAGCACTAGAGGTCTTCCATTTTATTTCTTCAATCTCTCAATAAAATCCTGTAATTTATCAAGTGATTTCATATTCTGATTACAAGCTACACCGTCTTTACAAATATAGTTCCCCTTTTTCACGAAAGTTCCTTGTATATCACCTTTAATTTCAACTAAAAACATTCCTACTTCTTCATGTCCATGACATAATGAACAAATGCTCTTTTTATTTAAACTTTGGAATGTTCCTTGCAGGCCAACAAACTTATTTTTATCATTTTTCGCTATAATAAATTTCCTGCTTGACCCTTTATCAATCCAGCTTAAATAAGATAATTCTTTCATATCCATTTCTTCCATATCAGGAAGTTTCAACTTTTTCGCTTTAGGAAATAATTTTTTTAATGTTTGCGCTGTAACTTCCTGAAACGGAATGACATACGGATTTATTTTCAGTAAAAACGATTCTGCATCTTCTCTATTTTGAACTGTTAATACCGTATCAATTAACTCTTTCTGTTCATCCGTTAAATTCTCAAATACATGTATTATCTTTTCAATCGCTAGTGATTTTAACGCTTGAATTACACCTCTATCATTTGCCGTTGCGTGCCCATTTGCTAAAATATAAGCTTGTGATTTTATAAAATTGTATTGATCACTTCTAATAAAAGCTTCCATCTTTATCACTCCATACAAATTGTTGATCTAGTTTTATTGTATACAAAGATTCAGCTTTTTGATATGTAAAAGATAACTTAGAAACGAATATTACATATTCCGATTATGTTCTACCGCTTCATTTCCTGACAAAAGAAACCATCGTCTGTTTTCCATTCTGCGTATAATACGTCTTCAAATTTAGTAATCCCTTTTTTCTTTATTTGTTTATACAGCCATCCTTCATCAAAACCTGCTTCCCTCAAATTATCCTTAACTACTTTCCCGTCGCTAATTAATGAAATTGGTAAGTATACAGGCTTATGTTTTAAACTTAAATCATTTATAGTGGGAGATTCATATTTACTTTTTTTCAATACACTTATGTTTCCGTTAGGTTCCAATATCATATATTCAACTTCTCGAATTGAAAAAATATCTTTTTGTTGCCTAAGCATTTGTTGTAATTGGTTAATATCCAAATGATTCGATTTTAATTGATCTCTGTCAATATGCCCATTACGAATGATAATAGAAGGGTATCCTTCAAAGAACTTTCTTGTCCTTCTAAATTTTTGTGTTATTACTTCTATTGCGTAAATTAAAATTACCCATACAAAAACAGCGTATAAAATAGACCATACTCTCACCTCAGGATCATATACAGTGTTTCCAACTAGTTCTCCGATTACAATGGCAGAAATAAAATCAAAAGGTGTTAGCTGCGATATTTGTGTTTTCCCTAATATTTTAGTAGCAATTAATAAAACAAAAAAACCAACAAAAAGTTCTATCGTTATTTGTCCAAGATGATTCATATGTGTTCACCTTTCTGTAATATGAAATATGACGTTTTTATTCCTATTCATTCACATTTCTATACGATACAATTGCGATTCATTTTTTCTATTATGATGCCCATTCACTCCCTATATATCCAATATATACAAAGCAAAAAGAGTCTCGTTCAAAATAATATTTGAACGAGACTCTTTTGCTTTCATTTAGAATACACAATCTTTTTAATCGTTTCTCCGGAAAGAAAATACTCCTCTGCAAGTTGATGAACAGTAATCCCACTTTTAAACGCTTCTTTAATGGCTTTATTTCTTTCATCTAGTTGTTTTCTTCCTCCAGATCGTGTACCCCATTTATAATGTTTTGTTTCTTGTTTTGGAATGTAAATTGTTTCACCTTGTATATACTTTTGAATTTCAGCAATTAAACTGTCCGGTAAAACGGTCTTAGCTTTTACGTATTTCATTTCTGCTCGCCCCTTATTTTTTATGATTCATTTCAATAAGGTGCAAAGCCAAATATAAAAAATGATTCGAGCTCATTTTGGCGATGAATTGTATATTACTTGTCTACCTCACGCAAAGTATCGCCATTTCCATACTTGGCTTTGCATGAGACGCTGCAGTGTCCGGCAATTGAATTATAATCGCCATATAAACACCTCCTAATATACCTTTTGCATTTTATTATATGATAAATTCCTTCCCCTTGCATCCACATCCTTTTTTAAAGCATGAAATTACTTAGTTTGATATAATACTTTTTAGTCCAATCCAAAAATATAGTGAGGTTACTTTATGAAAAAGAAAATAATCATTACAATCGTTACATTATTTATTATTACTGTAGCATTATTTGGAACATACAAATTGATGAATGCAAGAAATTTTCAATTGTTTGGAGATTTAACAAACCGAGTAGAAACAAATGAAAAATTGATTGCTTTAACTTTTGATGATGGTCCTACTAACAATGTAAAACAAATATTACCGCTACTAGATACATACAATGCGAAAGCTACTTTCTTTTTAATTGGAAATGAATTAGAGAAAAATCTATCGTTAGGAGAAGCTATCGTACAATCTGGACACCAACTTGGAAATCATACGTATTCTCATAACAGAATGGTTTTTAAAACACCTTCTTTTATTCAAGATGAAATAGAAAAAACGAATGCATTAATCCGCCAAACAGGATTTACAGACGAAATTGATTTTAGACCACCTAATGGAAAGAAATTAATTGGACTACCATATTATTTAAATAAAAATAATATCGAAACAATCACATGGGATCTTGAGCCTGATACTTTTTATAAATCTGCGGCTGATAAAATTGACTATGTTAATGAAAATGTACAACCAGGCTCTATCATTTTACTGCACCCTATGTATGATGAGTCTAATGAAAATTTACAGACTATCGAAGGTATTTTAGATTCTTTATCTAAAAAGGGATATCAGTTCGTAACAGTAAACGAATTGCAAAAAAGAGCAAAATAAAAAGGTAGCGCATCATAGAGCGATGCGCTACCTTTCTTTATTAAATAATGCCAAGTACATTTAAGAATACGATAATTATCGCAATTGGTGCGATAAAGCGAAGTAAGAATAACCATAATACGAATAATTTATAGCCTTTATTTTTACTTACACCAAGCTCTTTCATTAATACATCTTTCTTCATTTTTAAAGGAACAAAGATGGAAACTAATAAAACACCAAGTGGCATTAGTACGTTACTAACTGCATAATCCGCTAAATCAAAGACTGTCTTTCCGAAAATTTTCAAATCACCTAATATACCAAATGATAATGCTGATGGTACCCCAACAACGAAGATTAATAACCCTACGATTAAGGCCATTTTTTCGCGTTTCCCTTTACCTTTTGATGTTAACGACGCAACACTAATTTCTAGCATAGAAATAGCCGATGTAATCGTTGCGAAGAAGAACAGCAATAAGAAAATAACGAAGAACACTTTTCCGAACGCCATTTTACTGAAAATAGCAGGTAATACGATAAATAATAGTCCTGGTCCTTGAGATGGTTCTAATCCAAATGCGAATACAACTGGGAAAATTGCAAGTCCTGCAAGTAATGTAATGACAAGTGTTAAACCAACGATTGAAAATGCTGAACGCGGTAAACTTTCTTCCTTCGGTAAGTATGAACTATACGTTACCATTACTGCTACACCGACCGATAATGAGAAGAACGATTGACCCATCGCATATAAAATTACTTCTGATGTTACATGTGAGAAATCAGGTTGTAAGAAGAAACGAACCCCTTCTCCCGCACCGTCTAATGTAAGTGCACGAACAATTAATACAAAGAATAAAACGAATAGCGCTGGCATGAAATATTTATTTACTTTTTCAACACCATTTTGTACGCCTTTACTTACGATGAAGATAGTAATAAGAATGAATAATAACTGTGCTCCTACTGCTAAATAAGGATTGGAAATGATTTCACCAAACGTAGCTTCGTACGCTCCATTTCCTTCCCATAGTCTACCTGTAATTGCATTCCATAAATATAATATAATCCATCCCCCTACAACGCTGTAGAAAGAAAGTAATATGAAACAAGTTACAATCCCCAATTTTCCTAACCATGGCCATAATGTTTTTGGCGCGATTTCTCTATACGCATCAACAGCCTCTTTTTGTGTACTTCTTCCGATA
This sequence comes from Bacillus sanguinis, assembly GCF_018332475.1. Taxonomy (GTDB): domain Bacteria; phylum Bacillota; class Bacilli; order Bacillales; family Bacillaceae_G; genus Bacillus_A; species Bacillus_A sanguinis. The sequence goes on from NZ_BOQB01000076.1 coordinate 11,805, forward strand.
ACGAATTCAGCTAATAATAGCGGTAAACCAATTAATAATGTGAAACCGATGAAAATAAGGAAGAACGCCCCGCCTCCTCCGATACCAGCCATATACGGGAATTTCCAAATCGCCCCTAGTCCAATTGCAGAACCCGCTGCCGCTAATACGAAACCTAATTTCGAAGTCCATTGCTGTGAATTCATCTGTTAATCTCCTCTCTGTCTCTTTTTCTTTGTTACAATTCAGTATTTATATTGTTCTATCCATACTCTTTTCTAATACGCTCACGTCCTCCCTAATAATAAAAAACGCCCCTACGTAAATACGTAGGGACGACAAAAATATCGCGGTACCACCCTAGTTATGAAGATATAACAAAGTTAGGACCTAAATAAAAAACGCCCCTACGTAAATACGTAGGGACGATAAAATATCGCGGTACCACCCTAGTTATGAAGCCACAACAAAGTTAGGACCTAAATAAAAAACGTCCCTACGTAAATACGTAGGGACGATAAATATCGCGGTACCACCCTAGTTGTGAAACAATCTTCACCACTTTATTTGATAACGGTATAAACTACCGTCTTTCATTTCCTCACAATGTAAGATTTATGAAAGATGCTCCAGGACGAACTTCATGAATAATCTATATACTGATTCGCACCAACCATCAGCTCTCTGAAATAGGGAGATATTCACTACTATACCCTTTCATTGCCCAAATATTATTTTCCGAATTGATTACTATCATTTTTATCATACATTAAAAATAGTGTCAACTTATATTTGGAATTTTTATGTATTATATTCTATTTAAAAATGAAAAATATGACTTTTAAACGAATAATATTAGAATATTGATGTTTCATACTATATTAACTTCTTTAACAGGTTTATAGTAGTATACGATGAATGCAAGACAGCACGAGTAGGAGGAAAGAATTTTGTCTACTTCAAAAGTTTTAAAAGGAACTGCTTTATTAAGCGGTGCGACAATGATTTCACGTATATTAGGTTTTATATACTTCTTCCCTTTTCAATTATTAGTCGGAACACAAGGGGTCGCTTTATACGGATATGCATACTCTTGGTACGGTATTTTATTAAGCTTTTCAACAGCTGGTATTCCTATTGCCGTTTCCAAATTTGTTGCAAAGCATAATGCGCTTGGTGATTATAGTACAAGCAAAAAATTATACAACTCTAGTGTAAAATTAATGCTGTTTATGGGCTTTTTAGGATTTTTAATTTTATTTATTGGAGCACCATACATATCACAATTTATTATTCGCTCGAAAACACCAGATCCGCAATTTATCGCCGATGTAACACTTACAATGCGAGCATTAAGTTTTGCGCTTATTATCGTACCAGCTATGAGTGTTACACGTGGTTATTTCCAAGGATTTCAACATATGAAACCCAGTGCTGTTTCTCAAGTGGTAGAACAAATTGCACGCGTAGTTTTCATTTTAGTTGGTAGTTTTATCGTCTCAAAACTATTAGGTGGTTCAGTCGCCTCTTCTGTTGCAGTTGCTACGTTTGGTGCTGTTATCGGAGCACTTGCCAGCGTCTCTATTTTAATGATGTACTGGAAAAAGTATAATAGGTTAAAACCTCCCGAAGGCGAATTAAAATCAAGGGCATCCAATATTTCGTTAAAAAATATTTATATAGAATTACTTCGATATGCAATCCCAATTGTATTTGTCGGTATTGCAATTCCGCTCTATACGTTAGTAGATCAATATACTGTAGCTGACGTCCTTAGAGCGATGGGAGAGCCTTTAGAAACAGCGAATGCAGTGTTCGCTTATATAACGAACTATGCCCAAAAGTTAATTATGATTCCAGCTTCACTTGCAACTGGATTCTCACTAACAATCATTCCGGCTATAACAAAATCTTATACAAGCGGGAAACTAGACGAATTACAAGAACAAATTTCAAAGATATTTCAAGTATTGTTATTCTTCACCATCCCGGCTGCATTCGGTCTTGCTAGCATCGCTTACGATGCATTCCGTATCGTTTATGTAAATCCTGAAATTGCACTTGGTGGATCACAATATTTAATTTCATTTGCACCTTCTGCTATATTAAGTGCGATTTTCACAGTTTCAGCTGCCATATTACAAGGAATCGATTATCAAAGAAAAACGATGATCGCTTTCTCAGTCGGTATTCTCGTTAAAGTTTTAGTAAATACACCGCTCTTACATTTATTTGGCGGACACGGTGCTGTACTTGGAACCATTCTTGGATACCTCGTTTCCAATGTTATTATGTTGTACTGCATCGTTAAGTTTGCGAGATTTAAAATTGGTGAAACAGCAAAAACAGTATTTCTTATTACAATTTACTCCGCAGCAATGTCTGCTGTTGTGATGGCATTAAAAGCAATTTTAACATGGTTAATTCCTGGACAATCTTATATGGAATCACTTCTCATTGTTGTTACATGCGGCGCTGTAGGAGGGATTGTTTACCTTTTATTCGTCTTAACGAGCGGACTTGCTTCACATATTCTCGGTGATAAGATTCAACGATTACCCGTACTAGGTAAATTAATTAAATAAAAAAAGAAGGGATGTAACGCATTGTTACATCCCTTCTTTCTTACTTCGCATATTGAATACGTTTTTGCTGTTCGGCAATATGTAATTCTGGAGCATGGTGTTCTACTAACTGTAATACCTCTTGGATTAACACTTCTAACTCCTGTACACTATACTCTGGTTTTCCTATTAATGCATTCGCCATACGCTCATATAAGTTTTCAGGCTTAATACTCATTCGGTCCACATTATTCGGCATCCATTTAAAGGCAGGATGATGCACATACATTCGGTTTAAACCAAATAAGACTCCAAATATATTTCTTTGTGCTTCACAAATAACATCATATAGCATAAGCCAGTCTTTTCGTTTTAAAAGCGCCTCTCGATTATGCCAGCGATTGCTTAACCAAAGATTTTCTGAAATCATCCGTTTCGCTAGATTTTCTGGATATGCTACCACTCTATCTTTTAATTCATTCACTTTCTCTCCCCCATACAAACTAACACCGTCATGAACGGATGATACGATACATTGCTTTTCATAACTTATATCATATTGATTCACCACATCAGAAATAACTTTCTCTACTGTTTCTGTTAAAAAGTTACTAACCTCTAATTTAATTCCTTCTTTCGTCAAATATGTTTCCGACCATTCTTCTTCCTCGTAAGGATGATATGACAAAATTGTTCCACCAATATGTTTAATAGGTCCCTTACGATCGTCATCCTCTGGCGGCATTGACCATAAAATATGTAATTCTATATCTGAATGTTCATCTTCTAACTTTCTAGCTACTGAACCCGCTAAAATGATAGCCTCCACTTTCGGATTTTGCCTATAAATCTCCGTCATTTCTATTGCTTTCTCTTTTAATCCCACTTCATTTCCCCCTAAAATTGCAATGCATCTTTACTTTTTATTTATCTATTTCGATATTGTCTTTTCAAATTCCTACTACATCATATTTCTACCCAATAACGCTGAACAATTTCACCTGTATGAGAAGAAACCACTTCATCTTCTAACACACCGCCAACCTTTTGAATCGTTTTAGCCGATGCGATATTAACTTTATCACACGTTATTAACACTCTCTGCAACCCTAGCTTTTGCGCTTCACCTAATGCGAGTTTCAATTGTTTTATCGCGTAACCTTGGCGACGTTTATCCGGATGTACACTATATCCAATATGTCCACTTTCCCGCAATAATTCTTCGTTTAATCGATGTCTAATATTCACAAAACCTATAAGTTCGCCTTTTTCAAAACTTAAATATTGGCTAGACGGCACTCGATTTGACAGTAAGTTTCCCCCTAGTTCTTGTCTACTCACTTTTTCAAACCATTCATCGAGAGAATCAAAATTTTGTAAAGAACTACTGCCGTGTGGTTGTTCTCCCGAGTGTAAAAATGCCTGTCTATACGCTATAATTTCCCCACTATATTCATGCATTGGTTTTAATAATTTCATTGTCATTCTCCCCTTCTTTACAACCTAAAACAAACACCTTAATCGTGACAATTTCACGATTAAGGTGTTTCAATCATTTTTATTCAAATAATCCCATACTCAAATAACGTTCGCCTGTATCAGGTGCAATACATAAAACTTTTTTACCTGCGCCTAATCGTTTTGCAATCATAATTGCTGCGTAAACAGAAGCTCCGGAAGACGGCCCAACTAATAAACCTTCTTGTCTAGCTAAGTTTCTCATTGTCGTTAAAGCCTCTTCGTCTGCAATTTGAATAATTTCGTTATACACTTCTGTATTTAAGTTTTTCGGGATAAATCCTGGACTTGTCCCTACTAGTTTATGAGGACCTGGAACACCGCCTGATAAAACGGGAGATCCTTTCGGTTCTACTACTGCAACATATAAGTTTGGTAGTTTCTCTTTTAACGTTTCCCCAGTCCCTGTAATAGTTCCACCTGTTCCTGCCGTTGCTACAAACGCATCAAGCTCTCCATCCATTTGTTCATAAATTTCAAGTGCAGTTGTATAACGGTGAATATTTGGATTCGCCGGGTTTTCAAATTGCTGCGGAATAAAACTATTCGGTATCTGCTTTTGTAATTCTAATGCCTTCGCAATTGCTCCTGGCATTCTTTGTTCTGCTGGTGTTAAAACTACTTCTGCGCCGTATGCTTTTAATAAATTTATACGCTCTTTTGACATATTATCTGGCATAATTAAAATCGCTTTATACCCTTTAGCTGCTGCGTTCATCGCTAAGCCTATCCCTGTATTTCCACTTGTCGGTTCAATAATTGTATCTCCTGGTTTGATGAGACCATTCTCCTCAGCGACATGAAGTAAGTTATAGGCAGCACGATCTTTCACACTGCGTGACGGATTAAACATTTCCAGTTTTACATACACATCCGCTGCGTCTTCTGGAATAAATTTAGATAATCGGACAACAGGTGTATCTCCTATTAATTCTGTTACGTTTTCACATAATTTCATAGCGCATCCCCTATTCTATCGTTTTCTTATCACTTGGTAGTAACCATGAAGTAAGTCCAATTAATGGTAGACAACTACATAGTAACATAATGAATTGTAGACTATATATATCAGCCAATTTCCCTAGAACTACAGATCCTAAAGCTCCGAGTCCAAACGCAAGCCCTACAATTAATCCAGATACCATTCCTACTTTTCCAGGTACAAGTTCTTGCGCATATACAACAATTACACTAAAACTACTTGAACTAATAAAACCGATACATAGAAATAACGGTACGACCCATGCGAGCGAAACGTGAGGTAGTAAAAGTGCAAGTGGCGCCGAACCTAGCATTGAAAATACAATAATTGTTTTCTTTCCAAATCGATCTGCTAGTGGACCACCAAAGAAAGTTCCTAATACACCGGCAATCATAAATGCGAATACGAAATACTGGGCATTTTTTATAGATAAACCGTAATGCTCAATTAAGTAAAATTGATAAAAATTCCCGATACCAGCACCGTACCAAGAGCGTACAAAAGTAAGGAAAACAAGAAGTAAAATAACAAATTTAATATGTGTACTTACAATCGCATTTTCCGCCTCAAGCGCAGCCCTCTTTTTTCTTCTCACAGCGCCAGTCGCTAATTCATTCCTATACCAATTTGATACGAAAATTAATAATACAATCCCTACCGCTGCAAAGGCTGTAAAACCTAAAGAACCAATTTGGCCGAGCGGGACAAAAATTAACGCTGTAAAAATTGGAGCTAGGGAGTTTCCTGTATTTCCTCCCACTTGATAAATTGCTTGCGCTAAACCCCGTTTTGCACCAGCTGCCATATAAGCAACTCGGGCGCCTTCTGGATGAAAGACTGCGGAACCCAATCCGATAAATAAAACAGAAATAATAACAATAATAAAGTTCGGTGCAAACGCGAGTCCGATCATCCCAAGCATACTCGAAAACATACCGAGCGGTAATAAAAATGGTGACGGCTTCTTATCCGAATACATACCAAAAACCGGTTGCATAATCGATGATGTCATATTTAACGCAAACGCAATCCACCCTACTTGCATATAGGATAAATTCATCGTTTTTTCCAAGATAGGAAACAACGCGGGCACAACTGCTTGCATCGAATCATTTAAAAAATGACCGAAGCTAATCGCAAATAATATTCGGTATATTGTCGGTGTTTCCACTGTGCTTTTTTGTGAAACTGCCTGCATATATGAATCTCTCCTTCCTGTACAAAATATATATTTATTACAGTAGGTGTAATAAATTCTGACTTTTGAAACATTTCTATTCTATACTGGTTTCATTTCTTTTTCCAGAAATATCACTTCTTACATAAGATATTTTTTCTATACGTTTTATCGGATTTATTTATAGAAATTTTCTATATTTTCTTTTATACTAAGGCAGAGATGAAGGGAAGGATGACAACTATGAAGAAAAAGACGCAAGGAATCGTTGCACTCTCAATCACATTATCTATGTTTTTAACAGCATGTGGCCAAAAACAAGAGTCAACAACTACCGGAGAAAAGAAAAAAGAATCTTCAAAACAAGTATTAAACATTGTAGAAGCTGGGGAAATTTCTACACTTGATTCATCTATCGCAACTGATGGGTTTTCTTATGCTGCATTAAACAACGTAATGGAAGGATTATATATGCCTGGTCCTGACAATAAACCTGTTCCTGCAGCTGCTAAATCATACAAACTGAGCGAAGACGGAAAAACATATACATTTACATTACACGATTCAAAATGGTCAAATGGCGATCCAGTAACTGCTCATGATTTTGAATATGCATGGAAACGTGCCGTTAATCCAGAAACTGCTTCTGAATACGCACATATTATGTTCGATATTAAAAACGCTGAAAAAATAAATAAAAAAGAATTACCAATTGATTCATTTGGTGTAAAGGCAATTGATGATAGAACACTTGAAGTACAATTAGAACACCCTGTTCCATACTTTTTAGGGTTAATGGGATTTGCAACATTTTATCCTCAAAACCAAAAGGTAGTAGAAGCACAAGGGAAAAATTACGGGCTTGAAGCTGCAAATGTAGTTTATAACGGGCCATTTCAATTAAGTGAATGGAAACATGATACAAGTTACAAAATGACGAAAAACCCGAACTACTGGGATAATAAAAATGTGAAGTTAAATGAAATTAATGTAAATATCGTAAAAGATACTTCAACAGCCGTTAATTTATTTGAAAGCAAACAAGTAGACCGAATTACGATCAATTCAGAGTTTGTTGATAAATATCAAAAAGATCCGAGCTTAAAGAAAATGGAACGTCCTTCTATGACGTTTTTCCGATTTAGCCAAAAAAATCCTTTATTAGCAAACAAAAACGCTCGAAAAGCTATTTCGCTTGCTTTTGATAAACAAGGAATCGCAACAACGATTTTAAACAATGGTTCTATACCTGCGAATGCATTCGTTCCGAAAGGATTCGTAAAAGGACCTGACAATAAAGATTTTCGCAGTACAAGTAATGTAAAAGTAGAAACAAATGTGAAAGAAGCTAAAACACTATGGGAAACTGCGAAAAAAGAAACAAACTTACAAAACGCTTCCCTTTCAATCATAACAACTGATGAATCTAACGATAAAAAAATTAGCGAGTTTTTAAAAGGTGAACTGGAGAAAAACTTACCTGGATTAAAAATCACTTTACAGCCCCTTCCAGTAAAAGCATTTTTAGATCGCGAAGGAAATGGCGATTTTGAAATTTCACTTTCTACTTGGGGACCAGATTATCCTGACCCTACAACATTTTTAAATATGTTCGTCACAGACGGACCGTTTAATAAGATGAGCTATTCAAACAAACAATACGACGAATTAATTGAGAAAACGAGCTCTACCTTAGCAACTGATTTATCAGCACGTTGGAAAGCGTTTCAAGATGCAGAGAAAATCTTACTGGAAGATGATGCAGCTATCGCTCCAATCTTCCAATCAGGGCTTGTATATTTAGAACGCACAACAGTAAAAGGTGTTGTTATTCGTCCATTTGCAGGAATTTATTCTTATAAGTGGGCCTCTATTACAGAATAAGAAAAAGGCGATCCTAACATATATTAGGATCGTCTTTTTTATTAAATCGCAAAACGCTTATACTTTTCGTAATCACTCGTCTTACATTCTACTTCTATTTTCGTACCTTCGTTTTCATAACTCGTAGATAAAACGTGCGCATGATTATTGAAATAAGAAACTACCTGTCCTTGATCGTACGGAATTAACATTTCACACTTCGTATACTCTTTATAAATGTGTGAGCGAATCATTTCGACAAGTTCTTCAATTCCAACATGTTTCTTCGCTGATAAATAAACGCGGTCTTCTTGTACTTTCGGAATTTCAACATCTACCATATCTGATTTGTTATAAGCATAAATGGTTGGGATATTTTCTACTCCAATTTTCTTTAACGTTTCATTTGTAATATCAATTAACTGTTCATAATTTGGATTTGCGTAATCTACAACGTGAATAAGTAGATCCGCTTCCGCTACTTCTTCTAACGTTGAACGGAATGCTTTTACAAGATGATGTGGTAATTTGCTTACAAATCCAACTGTATCTGTTAATAAGAATGATTTGTTATCTGGCAAATCAATATTTCGCACAGATGTTTCTAACGTCGCAAATAACATATCTTTTTCAAATACTTGTTTTTCTTCAGTACCATTATAAATTTCAAGCATCGCATTCATCGTCGTTGACTTTCCGGCGTTCGTATAGCCTACTAATGCTACAACAGGTACTTCATTTTTCTTACGTTGCTTTCGCTGCGTTTGACGTTGGGCAACAAGTGCTTCTAGGTCTTTATTTAAAACTGAAATTTGTTCTTCAATTTTACGACGGTCTAACTCTAACTTCTTCTCACCGACACCTTTATTTTTCGTACCAACACCGCCGCTTTGTCTTCCTAACGATTCGCGAAGACCGATTAAACGAGGCATCATATACTGAAGATGGGCTACTTCTACTTGTAACTGCGCTTCTTTCGTTTTCGCACGTTGCGCAAAAATATCTAAAATTAATATGGTACGGTCAATAACTTTACAATCTAAATCCGCTTCTAAATTTCGAATTTGTGAAGGTGATAATTCGTCATTAAAGATGATCATATTCGCATCTACTTCATTTACATAAGCTGCTACTTCTTCAATCTTTCCTTTTCCAATATAATGGGATGGATTTACTCGTTGTAGATTTTGCGTCACTTGCCCGATTACCTCTACATCACAAGCTTCTGCAAGATTCGTTAACTCTTCCATCGAATATGCAAAATCATCTTCATTACCTAAATTTACTCCAACTAATACTGCTCTTTGTAATAATTCTTCCATATATTTATTCCTCCATTTCGATTACGTAAAATAAAAAAACACAGGTCGCTGCCTGTGTTTTCGTAAACGGATAAGGGTTCACCAAAGAAATAGGAGAAAGCTGTGCTTTCATCCTACCTCATAGTCAAAAAGTCCCAAGATCATATACGTATCCACAATAAGTGTTCACCTATACGATCCCATTCTATTTATAAAGGCAAAACAAAAAGAGGGCGTATTCGTCCCTCCCTCTTTTTCACATATAAGCTTAATAAAGGGTTCCTTTAAAATAGGCAGACCAATCCCGTTCACTCTGTACACAGACAGAGCCTTTGAGCGCTATTCAATTATTGGCACAAAGTATTGAGACGTAATCTGATTAAGATCAAAGGAAGCCCCTCCGTTCATTTTAAGTTACATAAAGTGTAGCATAAGTAATTCGCTTTCACAAGATTAAACTACCTATAGAAACTGAAAGAAAATCTTTATATTTTTACTTTAATCGTCATTTTTTGCGTATTTTTCTCCCACTAAAAATAACAAAAGCAATTATTGATAACAGACCTATGGAAATGATAGCAACTTGCCACCAACTTAAACCGTTCAACATGTCATCTTTTAAATCGAATTTCTTCGTCGGAACAGATTCTTTTGCAATTTGGCTTAAAGCCACTTTGTCCGCCCCTGCCTCATCTAATCTCTTCGTTCTACTACAACTATTTGTGTGTAATTGTTTTTCAGATCCTCTTTGAGAAGAATATACTAAGTACTCTCCTCCTTCCACAAAGTGAAACACACAATCACCACCATTTGTATATATGATAATTTGCGAAGAAGTTGCCCCTTTCCAAATTTCTTTCACTTCAAATAATACTTCAATTCCAACCCCTTCTTTCCTTCCAACCTCAATTACCTTCCCTTCAAACACTACATCGTTTTTTTGAAAGGCATCTTCTACCGATACATTAATACAATCACAAGCATAAGATTTATCTGAAAAAATAATAAGAATAAAGCTACAAATAATGACAACAGGCAACATGCGTAAAATTGCTTTCAAGGAGCTCAACTCACTTCATTATCAATTTTAGAAACTTCTCGTATATTATTTTTACAACACTCGCTAAATTCCTTCATAGTAAGCTAATTCGTTCAATACACCAAAAATCTATATTGACATTTTTATAACTTGATATTAGTATCAGGTTATAAAATGAAGTTAGGAGCTGTTCCTATGCATTCTAAATCTCGTATTACTGCAATAAGTACTTATGTTCCAAATCAAACATTGTCTAATAACGATTTAGAAAAGATTATCGATACGAATAATGAATAGATTGCACAAAGAACAGGAATGAAGGATTGCTAGAAAAGAAGGAAAATTAAATAATAGAGACACGCTTTTACTATACGAATTTGGTGGTGGTCTTATGCATTTAGGGCTTATTATGGAGTTTGATTTAAGTGTATAAAAAGAGGTTCTAGTCAATGGCTAGAACCTCTTTTTATAACTATTTATTTCCCCTATATTTCATGAGAACAGTAAACTAAACGAGTAATTTAAATTTTTCGTGTAGTAATTCTCTCCTCTTCACTATAAACTCTTCAAAATTTTGAAATTCAAAACTAACCATCGGTATGCAATGTTCCTCCATATATTTTTCTAACTTAGTAGCATCTTTATACATTTCATTTAACCACTTTTCAAATTCCATATCAGATTTTTCCATATTTGGAATCCCTTCTAACAATTGAAGGTTCACGATCGAATTTACGTTTTCTACGTACACATCTATTTTCTCATGTGGAATCCCTCTCTTAGTTAGATTCCTTTTTGTGAATAAACTTTTAGCAAAGATGTGATCTAAATGGAACTTATTTCTAAAATCTAAATGTGGATAAAGTACTGCTAAAATAGAAAACGTATGCTTTTGACCATATTGATAAGATAGTAAATTATCAATTTCATCATCAGAAAATGTAAATGATTTCGCTTCTCCCTTAAATTCATCAATAATTGGCTGCAGTGGAAATTCACTATTATTAACTTCAATAACCCTCCTTAATTGTCGCAGTATATTATCTGGTTGTCCGCTGAAGACTCTTTTTAAAAGACTTAAAATCAACCATTTTTTCACAAAACTTCGGTCTTGCTTATATTTTTTTGATTCCACATATTGATGTGGAATGTCTCTTTTTAATAGATAGTATGCTATCGGAACAATTGCATTATTAGACGTTAAAGTATCTTGATTATATCCAAAACTTGCAACTAAATTAATAGCCAATCTAATTGCTTCTTTCACACGATCCCAGTTGTCTTCGATTTTTTCCATAGTTTCGGCATTAAAGTTATCAACTTTAAAAGCAATATCTTTGAAATCACACAGGACTAAACACGCTTTCAAAACAAAATCCTTATCAAACTTAAATCCATCACCAATTTGATTAATTTCATCTACGAACTTAATGATTTCTTGTCGAGCATCTTTATTTTTCCATTGGGCTATTGCAATCGACAACAATAAATCTGAGTAACTTAATTTCGTTCCACCACTATTCACTCGTATAAAGATATTTAAAACTTTATCTAGGTTTTGTTCTTCCTCTAAAAAATAATTGATATTCGGTACTTCATTTATAACTTGGTATAACTTATGTAGCGTTTCACTTGCAAATAAAGCCTTTTCTTCTTCAATTGAATTTAATCCCTTTTGTATTAAATACCGACTTATTTCATACGGACTATTTATATTCAGAATATCCGCCACTTTAAACCAATAAACGCCTTCAATTTTTTGATTTGCCTCCTCAACAGTTAAAAATCTAAAATCATAAATTGTATCAAACTCATTTGATGGCCCTAATAAATCCACATATAGTTGTTGTTCAGGATAAGCTAACGGATTTTCTCTCCTCATTCTCGGCAAACGATAAGCATAAGTTCCTTTTAATGCAATGTACATTGAAGTTAAACGTTGTTGACCGTCTAATATTGCAATAATCCCCTCTTCACCACTAATGTTTGCTAACGGATTATGCCTATTATTTTTTTCATGATAGTTTCTAATAAACTCATAAAATTGAAAATTTTTACTCTTTTCTTTCTTAACATCCCAAAATAAAAATGACCCCACTGGGTAACCTTGCATTAACGAATCAAATAACCTTTCTATTTGATCTGTTCCCCAAACAAACTCACGTTGAATAGCTGGTAGTAAATACTTCTTATTATGAACATTTTCAATAACTTTCTTAATTGTTAATGGTGTTTGAAAAGCCATACTATCTCCCGCCCTTATATGTAATAAATTCCATTTCAAATACAATTATATCATAATGATATTCTTTTAAAGGCATATCGCCCCTTAAATGCATGAATGGTTATTGGCTAATAAATATTTCTATTTACTTCGAAAAACTGTTGTTATAAATACTTAAAGTCAAACAAAAAAGAAAGGGCGATATGCATGCCCTTTCTTTTTCATACTTTTATATAGTTAAGTTTTCCGAGCCCATATCACAACAGGAATAAGCATGAAAGCTAAAACTCCTCCAGCTAATGACAATGCCGCATAACTTGAGTTTGCCACTACCATACCTGACATCGCTCCTCCTGAAGCTCCAGCTAACGCAATGAACACATCTATTTTCCCTTGTGTTTTTGCACGTGTAGAAGGTATAGTTGCATCAACAATTTGAGCAGTACCACTGATTAAACCGAGGTTCCACCCTAATCCAAGTAAAGACAATGCAACAATTAATAGTATTATAGAATCACTCGGCGCTATCGCAGCTACGACACCTGCCGCTAATAAAATTACTCCACCAGCTATACTCATCGTAGTTCTTCCAATTTTATCAATTAACATTCCTGTAACGAGAGATGGAAGATACATTGCACCTACATGAAAACCAATTACAAGACCTACTGCACTTAATCCATGACCGTGGTGTCCCATATGAACTGGCGTCATCGTCATAATCGCAACCATCACGATTTGTGTAAGTATCATTACGATAGCTCCAACCGTAATACCTCGTTTGTTTTCTGTCGCTTCTTCCGTCACTGCTTGCCCTTTATATGTATGCTCTTTTTTATATGTTTCTATCATATTAGCAATAAGTAACGGATCTGGACGAAGCATAACAAATAAAACAAGACCCGCCAGTATAAATGCAGCTGCTGATAATATGAACGGACCAGCAAGTTCAGGAATTCCAATTGAATGAGCAAACCTTCCCATTACACCTACTAAATTCGGACCTGCGACTGCACCAAAAGTCGTCATTACCATCGTAATACTAATAGCAGTTGCTCTTTGCTTCTTATCTGCTAAATCTGTACCGGCATAACGAGCTTGTAGATTTGTAGCTGTACCGGCACCGTATATGAGTAAAGAAATAAGTAAAAGAATAATGCTATTTGTTAAAGCTGCCAATACAACACCAATTGCTCCAAACCCACCTACCATAAATCCTGCTGCAAGACCTATGCGGCGACCATGTTTTTGCGATAACTTTCCAACAAAGAAAGCCGCTACCGCCGATCCCATCGTAAACATAGCAGCTGGTAATCCAGCAAATGCATCTGTCCCTAGCATTTGCTGCGCAAGAAGTGCACCTACTGTAATTCCAGCAGCTAACCCAGCTCCGCCGAACATTTGTGAAATACTTACGATTATTAACGTTCTTTTGTATAATTTTTGTTGCTCTTCTTCTGTATACATACGATTACTTATTGAAGCACCTGCCGTATCTATCATTTCCTCACCCTCTCTATAAGACTAATACCTATTGTTAATGTACTATAGAACAATAAAATCCCCAAATTTAAAATGCTGAAATTCATTTATACATGTAAAGAACCCCACGGTTTGTGTTTTTTCCATTACCGAGGGGTTCCCAAATTTACAGGGTATTTCTACTTTATATTTCATATGAAAACTTTGTACTATTTTACAACTATATCTTGATTCGTTTCAAAGTCTTCTGTCTTACCTTCTTTTATTTCATAATAATATGAAGGTAGTTCTATATTATGTTTTAAGAGATAATCCTCAATTAATGAGATAATCACTTTCAACGTTTTCAAACGAGCGTATAATTTATCGTTACTCGCGATAATTTGCCATTTCGCATTTGGCTTATTTGTTTTTTCAAACATGTCTTCCGTTGCTTCAACATACTCGTCCCACTTTTCACGATTACGCCAATCTTCGTCTGTGATTTTCCATTTTTTTAAAGGATTTTTCTCTCTATCTTTAAATCTCTTTAACTGTTCATCTTTACTAATATGATAGAAAAACTTCCCGATTATATAATGGTCATCTGTTAATAGGTTTTCAAAGTCATTAATCTCATCATACGCTCTCGTCCACTCTTCCTTTGTAGCAAAACCCTCAACACGCTCAACTAACACACGGCCGTACCATGAGCGATCAAAAATAGTAATTTGCCCGTACTGAGGAAGTTTCCGCCAGAAACGTTGCAAGTAGTGGTATCGTTTTTCATGAGGTGCTGGTGCTCCAATTGGATTTACTTGAAACCCACGTGGATCAAGGTGTTCCGTCACTCGTTTAATCGCTCCGCCTTTTCCAGCCGCATCCCAGCCTTCCATAACGAGCATAACAGCGATTTTTTCTTCTTTTACAATTTGCTGCAACGCTAATAAGCGCCTTTGATATTTTTCAAGTCTCTTATTGTATTTAGATTTCGATTCAATTCTTTTCGTCAAATCTACTTTAGCAAGATGTCCATTTTCCATAAAACAATTCCCCCTTGTTGTATGACCATGTTATTTTAACATATTATTGGAAATTTTTTCACATTAGAAAAAGCCGTGTAGAAAAATCTCTACACAGCTTCCTTCTCTAATTGCACATCTACTTCAATATTCTCATTTCTATTTTTCACAGCTTTTATAAAGAATACAGCAGTTAATATAACCGTAATAACTGTACCTACAATATAAGATGTGTTTAGTGGAATATTAAAACCAATTTTTGCATTTAAAATATAAATGACAGTCATGAGCGTCATAAATATCGCTGGAATTAAGGAAACAACATACGGTTTTCCTTTTATAAATAAATACATCGTTCCAATCCATAACGCAATTGCTGCAGTCGATTGGTTAGCCCAAGAGAAATACCTCCATAATAATGTGAAATCAATTTTCGTTAAACCGTATGCAATTACAAACAATGGAATTGCAATCATTAAGCGATTTTTCAATTTTGTTTGGTTAAAATTGAAATAGTCGGCAATGATAGAACGTGCCGCACGGAATGCAGTATCACCAGATGTAATTGGTAATACAATTACTCCGATAACAGCAATTGTTCCACCGACAGCACCTAGCATTGTCTTCGAAATTTCACTTACAACCGCAGCTGGTGTACCTGATTTAATTAACTCATTTAATTCACCGTATGAGAAAATACTCATCGCAGCCGCTGCCCAGATCATTGCAATAATCGCTTCCGCAATCATCATGCCAAAAAATACATATCGGCCATGTTTTTCAGTTTGAAGTGTTCTTGAAATAATTGGTGATTGCGTTGCATGAAATCCTGATAAAGCCCCACATGTAATTGTCAGCATTAATAGTGGAAAAATAGGCGCATGATCTGGATGCATATTTTCAAACGTTAATTCTGGGATAGGAGAACCTTTTATTATCATCATTCCCCCTATGCCAATAGCACTTATTAGCAATAATGCACCTAATACCGGATAAATTTTTCCAATAATTTTATCAATCGGCAAGATCGTAGATAAAATGTAATATACGAAAATAACGGATAAAATAATAGTTATTGACACTTTCCCTTGCAATACAATATCAAGTAATGATGCTGGTGTTGTAATAAACACAGTTCCTACTAATACTAACAGCAACAGTGAAAAAACATTTACAATGTGTCTCATTGCATTTCCTAAAAACTTCCCTGCTAATTCAGGAATATGCGCCCCTTTATTACGAATAGAAATCATCCCTGTGAGATAATCATGAACAGCCCCTGCAAAAATAGCCCCAATTACGATCCAAACAAATGCAACCGGTCCATATAAAGCACCTAATATTGGTCCAAATATAGGTCCAGTACCTGCAATATTTAATAATTGAATCATAGAATTCTTTCGCCTATCCATAGGTACATAATCTACTCCATCTTGATTTACATAGGCTGGTGTCTTTCTTTTGTAATTGACTCCAAATATCTTTTCAATAAACTTTCCGTATGTAAAATAACCAATTATCAATACGACGATTGATACTAAAAATGTAATCACTACTATCCCCCCCTTTATAGAGAACGCTTTCTTATTTCCATATAAGGAAACGTTTTCAAATTTATTCTAGCATATTTAATCACATTAAATAAACAGTTTATATAGAATTTTTAGTATATTCATTTTATAAGATGATGATTCCTAGTCCGATATACATACCTCACTTACATTATATGGTATATCCTCTCACGAAGAGAAGATACTAACAAATAAATCTGTTACAGAATGGGAGCTCTCAAAAAAATGAAACGAAAAATATTAACTCTCTTTACGCTTATATGCTTAGCGCTACCAATACAAGCTAGTGCATACACATTTCAATCACTACCAATCGCGTCAAAGTCTAATCAGTGGTATATCGAAATTGATAAATCTCATAGCGCAAACAAGCAAGCAGTACAGACAAAACAAGGTGCATATGATACTTATAGTTTACTCGTAAAAAACATCGGTAATGATGTATCTAATGTATCAGTGAAAATACTTGATAACACCCCTACATCTAAAGCTACCTTTAATCCTATTACTTTAAATAATAACGTTTCAAAAAGTCATACAAGCTCTGACTACATGGCATTTCCATTAGACCCTAATAGCCATAATTTCAAAGTCATCATTACTTGGGAAGAAAAGAACTTTTCTTACAACGGCCATCCAGTAAATGAGAGTAAACAAATGAAAGAAACATTTGTATTTAATGAAGAGTAAGCTCTAATTTGATTAGGGCTTACTCTTTATTTACAAAACCGGATTGAATTGCTTCAAATACCTTTTCTCCAAAATATATTTACATCCCAATTCATATACTAGTAAATTATGTAGGTTTTCTATATTCATATACCATATCCCCCTTTTAACCTACATAATTAATCGAACCGCCTAATACTTGGTACAGCCAACGCTAGTCCAACTGTTACAAGTACTAAAATAGCTAGTGTTATAATTGTTATCTCACCACCTATTACATTTGCTAACCAGCCAACAACTACATATCCTAATGGTAATAAAGCAAATGAACCTAGCATATCAAGGCTTGCCACCCTTCCAAATGCTTCTTCTGGCACAAGCTCTTGTAAACTTGTTTCCCAAATGAGTCCAAATATCATCATACCGAACCCTTCAATTGCCATTAATCCAATTAATGCAGGTGCCCAAGTAATGAACGGCATTAATAAAAGTGCACAACCACTTATTAAAACACCACCATAGGCAAGTAATCCTCGCTTATGCCAACGCTCTTTCCCGCCAAATATTAGCGCGGCAATGACAGCTCCAACGCCAGAAGATGCCATTCCTAATCCATACACATATGCTTCAAAATGATGATGAACATTAAATAGCCATGGAATTAATACGACGATAATTCCTGCATAACAAATATTGATGAAAGAAAAAACTAAAATTGTAATCCATAGCCACGGATGACTTTTTAAAACGAAAACACCTTCCATAAACTCTTGTTTATAATCGACTTTTTTCTTTTCAATATGGTTTACTTTTTTAAACTTTATTTCTCTTAAAAATAATAAACAGAAAAATGATAGCAAATACGTTACTGCATCCAGTCCAAATCCTATTCCGGCAGATGCAACTGAAACGATCAATCCTCCAAGAGCCGGTCCAATTAGTCGTATACCTTGATTACTCATTTGAGTTAATGCATTAGCTGCATTTCGGATGTCCGGTACAAATACTTTTGCTCTTACAGCCGCATACGCTGGCTGAAATATCCCTTCCATAAGTCCATATAAAGCTACGAGTACATATAGAAGCGGAATTGTTAATACGTTCATAAATATAAGTTTTGCAAGTAATAGCATTAATATACAGCGAATTATATCTGTAAATAACATTACTTTCACCCGATCCATTCGATCTACGACTAATCCAGCAAACGGTAACGCAAGAATATTAGGAAGCATGTACATTGCCATAGTCATTCCCATTACAACTGTTGATCCAGTCAATGAATACACAACGACTGGCAAAATAACCATCGTTATCGAACTACCTAAAGTCGAAAACAATTGCCCAATCCATAAAAATTTAAAATGTGGTGACGCTTTAACCGGCAATAACAATTTACCGACATAACTTACATGTTTCTCTGTTCGTATTTCTCCCGGCATACCTCTCTCCTCTTTTCAAATTAAGTTAACACTAAATATAAAACAGAAAATTCAATCTTAAATACTTTTAATTATATATGAAACTGTTAAATTATTAGTAAAAATGTAAAAAAGAAACTCGTAATGAATCTAAAAAGATTACATGTTAAATATAAATAAAAAAGGTGTT
>NZ_BOQB01000077.1 GCF_018332475.1 Bacillus sanguinis
AATTCTAATTCGATATTAATTATCATATAGAAGTGGTTATTTTGTCAAGAGAATAAACCAACTTTATATCAATTTAATTAATATTTATTCTCAATTAAGATTGTTAGGGAATTAAAAGGTGGTTTTCATATAATAGATTTTCAATGAGTATGTAATAGAGTAGTGCGTATGTTAGAGACATGGTGTAAGTATAAATTCGTAGGAAGGGAATATTTCTTAGAAGTTGTGGATTTAAAAAGGAAGTACTTATTTCTATTTTACAAAGAATTGTGCGATAAATAAAACAAAATGTACCGGAATCTTTGTGAACAATTATTGTCATCTCAAATATACTTAGGAAGTATATTTGAGATGATATAGAAGCATTGACTCGAGGGGCTAACAAGATATAATAAAACCTAGATATACATTTTAAGAAAGAAGAACATATAATATAGGATGAAAAATTTCACCCTATTATTTTTTATAGCCTTTAGAAAACGCTTACAATTAGTATGGAGGGGAAACCATGTCTAAGTTCACGAAGTATTTTTTAATGGAAGTCAGTGATGTGATTGTGTATGTGAAAGAGAAATTATCTAAGTTTGAGGATGCAAAGGGGTTACAGTGTAAAGAAATAGGCGATGGTAATTTAAATTATGTATTCCGTGTTTGGGATGAACAGAAGAATATTTCTGTCATTGTAAAGCAAGCTGGGGATACAGCGCGTATTTCAGATGAGTTTAAGTTGTCGACGAATCGTATTCGTATAGAATCAGATGTTTTGCAGTTAGAGGAGGAGTTAGCGCCTGGGCTTGTTCCAAAGGTGTATTTGTTTGATAGTGTGATGAATTGTTGCATAATGGAAGATTTATCGGACCACACAATATTACGTACAGCACTTATAAATCATCAAATGTTTCCAAAACTTGCGGATGATTTAACGACCTTTTTGGTAAATACACTCTTATTAACATCGGACGTTGTAATGAACCATAAAGAGAAGAAGGAACTTGTAAAGAATTATATAAATCCTGAGTTATGTGAGATTACAGAAGACCTCGTATACGCTGAGCCATTTACAAATCATAATAAGCGTAATGAGCTGTTTCTATTAAATGAGGGATGGATTAGAGAGCATATTTATAGTGATAAAGAGCTTCGTATGGAAGTAGCAAAACTTAAGTTTTCTTTTATGACGAATGCACAGGCGCTTATTCATGGTGATTTGCATACTGGTTCTGTTTTTGTGAAAAGTGATTCCACAAAGATTATCGATCCTGAGTTTGCTTTTTATGGACCGATGGGATACGACGTTGGAAATGTAATGGCGAATTTAATGTTTGCTTGGGTGAATGCAGATGCAACGATGCCGCCCGGTACTGAGAAAGATACGTATATGAGTTGGCTACAATTGACAATGGTAGAGGTAATTGATTTGTTTAAGAAGAAGTTTTTAAATGCTTGGGATATTCATGTGACCGAGATTATGGCGAAGGAAGAAGGCTTTAACCAATTATATTTACAATCTGTATTAGAGGATACAGCTGCAGTAACAGGTCTTGAGTTAATTCGTCGAATTGTTGGGCTAGCGAAAGTAAAAGATATGACTTGTATCGAGAATGAGGAAGCACGTGCTAGAGCAGAACGCATTTGTCTTCAAGTAGCGAAGAAGTTTATTTTACAGGCGAATCAATATAAAACAGGCACAAGCTTTGTAGAAACGTTAAAAGAACAGTCAATGAACTATGCGAAGTAAGGGGAGAAGATGATGGAAGAGCAATTAATACCAATTCAGTGGAAAGAAGATGCTTTAGTTTTATTAGATCAAACATTATTACCGAATGAAGTTGTCTATGAATCTTTCAAAACAGCTGAAAGTGTGTGGGATGCCATTCAAATAATGAAAGTAAGAGGAGCGCCAGCGATTGGTGTTTCAGCAGCGTATGGTGTGTATTTAGGCGCTAAGGAAGTTACTCAAAGTACGGTGGAAGACTTTATAGCGGAAGTCAAAAAGGTGTGTGCATATTTGGCAACATCAAGGCCGACAGCAGTAAATTTATTTTGGGCACTTGAAAGAATGGAAGCGGTCGCGGAAGAGAACTCACATTTATCAATCGCTCAGTTGAAAGATAGATTACTAGAAGAGGCAAAAGAGATTCATAGAGAAGATGAAGAGATTAACCGTCAAATCGGGGAGCATGCATTAACGTTATTCCATGATGGAATGGGAGTATTAACACATTGTAATGCTGGTGCGTTAGCGACGACTAAGTATGGTACTGCGACAGCTCCAATGTACTTAGCGAAAGAAAAAGGATGGGACTTAAAAATCTTTTCGGATGAAACACGTCCTAGATTACAAGGTTCAACGTTAACAGCGTTAGAACTACAGCGAGCGGGGATTGATGTTACTGTCATTACGGATAATATGGCAGCTATGGTTATGTCACAAGGAAAAATCGACGCTGTAATCGTTGGATGTGACCGCGTGGCAGCAAACGGTGATGTAGCAAATAAAATTGGGACATTAGGCGTATCTATTTTGGCGAAATACTACAACATTCCGTTTTATGTAGCCGCGCCAACACCGACAATCGACTTAAAAACACCGACAGGAAAAGAAATTCCGATCGAGGAAAGAGATGCTTCTGAAGTGATTAATCGCTTCGGACAATATTCTGCTCCGAAAGAAAGTAAAGTATATAATCCAGCATTTGATGTCACACCATATGAAAATGTAACAGCGATTATTACGGAAAAAGGGATTGTAAAAGCACCGTTTACGGAGAACTTAAAAAAGCTATTTTAATAAGTAGATAGATACAAAGTCAGTCATCATAAGCTTCATACTTAGGGGGATGTATATGTTATTACAAAAAGAAAGAGAAGAAATTGTAGCGTACGGAAAGAAAATGATTTCTAGCGGTTTAACAAAGGGGACAGGCGGTAATATTAGTATTTTCAACCGCGAGCAAGGTCTTGTTGCCATGAGTCCAAGTGGTTTAGAGTATTATGAAACAAAACCTGAAGATGTAGTTATATTAAACTTAGATGGTGAAGTGGTAGAAGGAGAGAGAAAACCATCAAGTGAACTAGATATGCATCTTATTTATTATCGAAATCGTGAAGACATAAATGCGCTTGTGCATACACATTCACCTTATGCGAAGACGATTGCATCATTAGGGTGGGAGCTTCCTGCTGTATCATATTTAATTGCTTTCGCAGGCCCGAATGTTCGCTGTGCACCGTATGAAACATTTGGTACGAAGCAATTAGCAGAGGCTGCTTTCGAAGGAATGATTGATCGCCGTGCTGTTTTACTTGCGAACCACGGTTTAATTGCAGGTGCAAATAACATAAAAATGGCATTTACTGTTGCGGAAGAAATTGAGTTTTGTGCGCAAATTTATTATCAAACAAAAAGCGTCGGAGAGCCGAAGCTATTGCCAGAAGATGAGATGGAGAATTTGGCAAAGAAGTTTGAAGGGTATGGGCAGCAGTAAAGTTAATTATTGATTAAAAAATAGCCGTGAAAGAAAGTATATTCACGGCTATTTTAGATTTTAAATTACTTAGATATGTTTTTTAGCTGAGCATCCAATTTCCAGAAACCAATTCCAGAGAATAAGGCTGCTAATGAACCAATAATTGCAGCAATACCAATATCTCCGAACATCATGCCGCCCATTAATATACCGAAAATGCCAATTAAGATAAGAATAATAGCGATAGCTTTCATTTTTTTTACCTCCTGTTGTTTTTATTGTGCAGCAATATCTATAGTGCTTCCTAATAAAATTATACTTTGTGTAGTACCACCGCTCACATTATCAAAAGCATTTGTAGAAAGAGGTAATCCGACTGCTGTTACATAAGAGTCTTTAAATATATCTTTTAAATTACCTGAAAATATAAGTTGGAAGCTTTCATAATCGTCAGTTAATATGTGAACATAGGTAAATGTTTCGTTATTGAAAGGATCTTCTTTAATTTCTACTACGGTTCCATTAATAGGTATTAATTTTTCCAAGTAAGGTGTTATATTCTTATCTAAATGTTTATAACTGATTGAATGATCAATTAAGCCCTTAGTTGCATTTACATCGGCATCTGTTTTTGCTGGAAATAAATTTGAATGCCCATTAATAAATGTACTGCTAGTTTTATTTAGAGAAGAATGTTGCCCAGGTAAAGATGATAGGTATTGTTTATATGTATCTACTTGGGGATTTTTGGTGTTTGTTGTATTGGTTTTGACACTATCTTTAGAGTCTTCAGAAGCTTTAGCTGGTGTATCGCCAGAGTTTGACGAATTATTTGACCCTAAGGCAACAGTAATGAAGAGTATTCCAAAACACAGTCCCGTATACTTTAACCACCGTTTAGTATGATTGTTCTTTTTAATCAGTGAGATTATAACCATGATTAAGCATACAATAATACCAATTAAAGATGTTAAACCTAAAAAAGCCTCCATATAAGGGTATTCCTCCTTTAATATAATAAAAGTACTATATAATAATATATTATTAAAAGGATTTTTTCTACCATTTAAATACAAAAATATCCTTTATATGTTTTTTCTTGCTGGATATATTAAAGGGGATATTCAGCAAGAATGAGTTATATCAATTATTGAAGTATATGACGATTATAATCTTGATGGATAGTGTGATTCTTATATATAACAAGAGACATTGTTTATTTATTTTTGTAGAGCTCATCGATATGTATAAGAACGAGCGAGTAATAACTGTAACATTGTAAATAAACGTAAAAAACACCCTCAAGAAAAAATCTTGAGGGTGTTTCTTACACTTTCTTAAGCAACAAATACATAAAGTAAGGAGCACCAATTAAAGCAACGACAATACCTGCTGGAATGCCATTAGGTTCAACGATATTTCGTCCAATTGTATCTGCTAATAGCAATAGCCATCCGCCAATTAAAACGGCGATAGGCATGAAGATTTGATGTCTTGGACCTACTAAAGATTTCGCGATATGAGGAGCCATTAGACCAATAAAGCTAATTCCTCCTGTTACGGAAACAGCCGCAGCTGCAAGCGCAACAGCTGCAACTAATAAGTATCGGCGTTCTTTTTCAATTTCAATTCCAACGCCAATTGCGACTGGTTCGTTTAATGCTAGAATGTTTAATCGATTCGCTTTATAGAAAACGAACGGAATTAATACGATTAACCATGGGAGCATTGCTAAAACGAAGACCCAGTCATCTCCCCAAATGTTTCCGGCAATCCACTTAGCGATAAAGTCTACTTTCATACGATCAGCGGATGAAATAAGGACAATCATCATTCCAGATAGTGCAAATGAAAAACCGATACCGGTTAATGTTAATCGCACCGGCTGAAGTCCAGTTGATTTACTATAAGAAAATACGTAAATTAGAACAGCTGTCAGAAATGCTCCGACAAATCCAACGACAGGTAGTAAGTAAAGAAATGAACCTACATCTATTGGAAAGTATAAAAAGAAAATAGCGACAGCAACACCGGCCCCAGAGTTGATACCGAGAATACCAGGTTCAGCTAAATCATTTCGAGTAATTCCTTGAAAGATAGCCCCTGATAAAGCGAGAGCCATACCAGCTAATAATGTAATAACAATTCTAGGTAGTCTTAAAGAGTATAAAACAAACTCCTCTTTAAAAGTCCCTTGTCCCATTAATGTTGGGAGTAGTCGATCATAAGATAAAGATGCTGCACCAAGTCCCATTCCAACTACAATGGTGGTGATGGTCAGTATTAGTAAAGCGAGTATAATAAGACGTTGTTTTCTTAGAATAGATTGCATCATGAGAATGTTTTTCCTCCTTTACGTACAACGAATAGGAAGAATGGTAGCCCTACAATTGCGACAATAGCGGCAACTGGTGTTTCGTATGGAGCGTTAATAGTACGTCCAATTGTATCTGCAAGTAGCATAAAGGAAGCTCCAGCAATTGCTGACATCGGTATAACAAATCGGTAATCTGGACCGACAATTGGGCGTACCATGTGAGGTACCATTAAGCCGATAAATGCCATATTTCCGACAAGTGCTACAGACGCACCAGCAAGTAAGATAATAATGATAAATAGAATGGTTTTAATAATAATAATTTTTTGACCTAGTCCAATAGCAACTTCTTCACTGAAACTAAGAACTGTCAATTTTTTTGCTAGTAAGATAGCGATAAAGATACTAATTGAAATGACTGGAATAATAATTTTCAATTGGCCCCAAGTTGTTCCAATTACGCCGCCAGCAGTCCAAAGTGATACCTCTTGTGAAATTTTAAAGTAAATGCCGACACCTTCTGAAATTGCAAGAAGAAATGCTGAAACGGCAGCACCAGCTAATACAATTCGAAGAGGGGACAGGCCACCTTTTTTCACCATACCAATGCCAAATACCATAATTGCACCAATTGCAGCACCAATAAAGCAAGCGAATGTTAAGTAAAGATAGCTGATGGAAGGGTTGAAGGCCAGCGTTAACGCAAGTGCCGCATTTGCTCCACCAGATAATCCTAATAATCCAGGATCCGCAAGTGGATTTCGTGTTAATCCTTGCATAATTGCTCCAGAAACAGCAAGTCCAGCTCCTACAAAAATAGCAGCTACTTCACGTGGTAAACGAATTTCGCGAATAATAGATAGTTTGTCCCCTTTAGCGGAAGAAGTGAGTGCTAACCATACATCTTTTATTGAAGTATCCGCAGCTCCTAATACCATTGCCACCATAAAAATAAGAAAGAATGCAATTATGCTCAAAATTAGTTTGTACGTAAAAGCTATAGAACGTGGATTGTCGTGATCTTTTGTCATTCGTTTCACATCTTTTCTGTTCATAGAATAAAGGAAGAGGAATTCTTAATTTAAGAATTCCTCATGTTTGTATTATTTGCCAAGAAAGCTCTTCTTGAAGAAGTCTAGTTGGAAATCTAATGTAAGTGGATCATTGAAATAGAATTCCATCATGTTTGCTTCGTATACGCGATTATTTTTTACTGCTGGGATGTTTTTATATGATTCTGTCTCTTGGAATGAGTTATCAGTATCTTTGTTTTTACTTACGATTAAGTAATCACCAGCAAATTCAGGTAATACTTCAGTAGATAATGCGTAGTAACCTTCTTTTAATGCTTTTTCTTTTACTTTTTCAGGCATTTTTAATTTCATTTCTTGGTACAGAATTTCTGTTCCACGGCCCCAGTTTTCGCCGTATACATAAAGCTGTTTGTTGAAGTTTTCTACAACAGAAACTGTTGCATCTTCACCGATTTTTGCTTTAATTTCTTTACCAGCGTCTTGTGCACGTTTCTTGAAGTCATCAACCCAAGTTTTTGCTTCTTTTTCTTTGTTTAATAACTTACCGATTTCTAAATGCTGTGTTAAGTAATCAACTTTTCCGTAAGTGTATGTTACAGTAGGAGCGATTTTCTTTAACTTATCAACATTTTTAATATTTGATAATCCAATGATTAAATCTGGATTTAGTTCAGCGATTTTTTCAACATTTTCATCTGATACTTCAGCAACATCTTTAAGTTTGCTATCAAAACGTGGGTTTTGTTTAGACCATGAATCTACCCCAACAAGATTTACTCCTAATGACATTACGTTACCAGCGAACGATGATAAAACAACAACGCGTTTTGGATTTGCAGGAACTTCTACTTTACCATTTTCAGATTGGTATGTAATTGTTTCTGATTTACTACCTTTTGCATCGTTCTTTTTGTCTGTAGAGCCATTGCTACAAGCACTCATAACAAGAACGAAAAGAACTGTTAGTGAAATAAATAACTTTTTCATCGTCTTTCTCCTTTAACATAGATGATATGTGTATACAATAATTTGTTTAACTGCGATCTTTTTGAATGAGTAGTGGTAATACAAAATGTTTATTAAAAATCTTGAATGTGAGATTTTATAATATAGTAGTAACCATATTAATGAAAGAAGATGTAATCTCAAATTTGCTAATTATTAACAAATTGATAATGATTATCACTATTGATTCTTTAAATAATATAATTTTATATAGGTGTATTGTCAATAGTAATTTTGATTGTAAATTTTGCGGAAACAGGTTATATTTTATTGAGAATGATAATCAATGATTAGTAGCTGAGGAGTGAGCACGAATGAATCGAGAAGAATTGTTTGATGTAACTGTGATAGGCGGAGGACCTGCAGGGCTTTATTCAGCTTTTTATAGTGGACTCAGAGAGATGAAAACGAAAATAATAGAATTTCAGCCACAGTTAGGTGGAAAAATACATGTTTATCCAGAGAAGATGATTTGGGATGTAGGGGGACTATTGCCGGTTACAGGTGATAAATTAATTGAACAACTTGTACAACAAGGACTAACATTTAAGCCAGAAGTGGTGTTAGATACAAAAGTAGAATCGATTATTCGCAATGAAGATGGTACTTTTACATTAAAAACAAGCACTGGAGAAGAACATTTTTCAAAAACAGTTATTGTTGCAACTGGAAGTGGTATATTGAAACCACAAAAGTTATCAATTGAAGGTGCTGAGCGATTTGAAGTATCGAATTTAAATTATACAGTGAAATCTTTAAAGCGTTTCAAAGGTAAGACGGTCATTATTTCCGGCGGAGGAAATTCAGCTGTTGATTGGGCAAATGAATTAGAACCAATTGCGAAAAAAGTGTATGTAACATATAGAAAAGAAGAATTATCTGGTCATGAAGCACAAGTAAAACAACTGCTGAACAGCTCAGCGGAGTGTTTCTTTAATACATCGATTACAAAACTCATTGCTGGTGATAATCATGAAGCCATTGAATATGTAGAATTAACGAATCATGAGACTGGTGAAGTATCTCATTTGTCTATTGATGAAGTTATTATTAACCACGGATATGAACGTGACATTACATTATTAGAAAATAGTGAGTTAGATGTTGCTATTATAGATAATTATTATATTGCAGGTAATGCGAATAGTGAGTCTTCCGTAGATGGATTATATGCTGCGGGAGATATTTTAAAGCATGAAGGGAAATTACACTTAATTGCGGGAGCATTCCAAGATGCTGGAAATGCTGTAAATAAAGCAAAACAGTTTATTCAACCAGATGCAAGCGAGTATGGAATGGTTTCTTCGCATAATGAAGTATTTAAGAAGAGAAATCGTGAATTGATCAAGCAGATGATGAAATAATAGTAAATAAAACAGAGTGATCTTCTTAGGTCTCTCTGTTTTATTTGTATAGATGAATATCATTCGATTATTTCTAAATTCAATGCTTTTAATTCAATATTTTGGATATGTATTACTACGTTCTTTAGTTGGTTCTATGTCCTGTATTATTGCATTACAAATTTTTTGTTTGAATTATATAAGTTAAACAATGAAGGAGTGTAAGGTTATATGTTTAATAAAAAAAGTATGAAAGGGAATTTTGATAGTGAAAAATTTGAAAAAGAAAATAAAAAATATCAAAATCGTGCCAGCGCATACTTAGAAGATGAAAGTAAGATGCAAAATTTACTAAAAAAGGGGATGAAAATATCTCAAAAAAATCAAGGGGCTTTAACGGATGTTTGGGACAATCTTCAAGTGTTATTTGAAATGATGAATTGTTGGAGAAAAGGGGAGTATCGTGAAATACCAAAGAAAGCGCTTCTTGCTATTATAGGTGCAATTTTATATTTCGTATCACCAATAGATCTAATACCAGATGTTATTTTGGGATTAGGGTTAGTAGATGATGTAGCGGTAATTAGTTTGGCTATTAAGCAAGTCAGCGATGAAATTGAGAAATTTAAAGAGTGGAAAAATGAATTAGATAACAAGGGTAATACTGGTGATTTCGAGTGAAATGTTTGAAAACCCCCATTTACTTCTCTATTCGAGTGACGAGAGAGGTAAATGGGGGTTTTCCTGTTTACTATATTTTCAATCATTATAATGACACCGGTTTCATCAGTTCATGTAATATGAACATTTTATTTGTAAATTTGCCTAGAAAACAATGAGTCTATGTTTTGCTGACGCAGAACAGTATTACTTTATGCTGTCCCTTTAGCTCGTTCGTTAGGAAATGGCATATTTAATATAGAAGCAATGTACTGTTTTCCATGCATTCGAGCTAATGATTCTAATATTTGACGGACGCGTTTTGTAAGATGTCCTTGTGCCTGTATAGCTTCACAATATGCGTCATAAAAAGCGTATTTAGCCCAAAGGAAATCATCTTGTTGGAATAAAAAATGATTTTTGTACCATTCCCCAATTGTATGGTAACAATTGTTTTCGTGTATTGATACGCTTTGAGAAAGAATGCGATCAGATAAAGATGTTGTTAAATGAGAAATAGTGTTTTCTGTTTCAATTTGTAATGTTTTTTCTAACATTGTAATGATGTGACGAGTAGCCATATGTTAACTCTCCTTTGTGTAAATGGGTAATACCATTCTATATTTAAAAAATCCTTACTATATTATTATACAATATATGGAATGCATCCACCTTCTTTTTAAATTGCATTTACAAAATCTTTTTTATTTGTTTACAAAAATAAAGTAAGATACAGTATATAGGAAAAAATAATAAAGGAATGAACGCGTTGTATATAACAATAGAAGAAGCTGCGGAGTATTTGAATTTACCAAAGTCGTATATTGAAGAGCTAATTCAGCAAAAGAAAGTTCGTGCGCTATTTGATGGAGAACAATATTTATTAAATAAAGAACAATTCAATACACATTTAGAACAAATGGAGAAATATAAGCAATTAGTGGAAGAAATATTAAACGAACCAATTCCAGAAGATATGGATGTTAAAGACGAAGATTAAACGATGGGAAATCCCGTATGAAGATATGCAGAAATGTATCTTCATACGGGATTTTTTTATTTAAAGATATCAAAAGCCTAAGGATATCTTAGTATTTCTTCGAATGTTGATAGGTAGTAGTCTACCATGTTAAAAGCATATTTTTTTCTAGCTAGGACAAACATAGAGAACGTAACCTGTACAGATACATATACTATCAGTGCAAAAGCTTATAAATTAATGGAAGGGGTTTTCTCGTGAGTTTATTTCATTGGGATTTTTTGAAAGACTTAATTGGATCTTTTGTGAGAGTAAACAGAGGTGGTCCAGAATCTCAAAAAGGAACAATAATATCAGTATGTCCGGACTACTTCGTATTGCAGAATGAAAAAGGTGAGCTGTATTACTATCAACTTAGCCATCTGAAAAGTATTACAAAAAATGCGAAAGACTGTGGATCAAGTGAGTGCGAGTGGGAAGATTGCGCATGTGCGGAAGACTTTGAAGCACTACTTCAAAGCTTCAAATATTGCTGGGTGAAAATTAATCGCGGTGGTCCAGAGAAAGTGGAAGGCATTTTACAAGATGTTTCTTGTGATTTCGTGACATTAATCGTAAAAGAGGAAATTATATTAATTGCAATAAAGCATATTAAAAGTGTTAACTATAACGCATTAGCATGCGGAGAGAGCAATGAGAGCGACGATAGTAGCAGTAAGGAAAGTAGTAGCAATAATTCAGGTCGCGCTCGTGCACAAAGACAATCAAGTAGAGGAAGATAATAAGAAAGGGGGATACGAAATTGGAGAATGTATTATGCTGTGACCAAATTAAATGTTTAGTTGGTGAGACTGTAAAAGTAAACCTTCGCGGACCAGAAAGTCGAGTGGGTGAGCTCGTATCGTTAGGAAAAGATTATTTAACGCTACAATTACCTCATGGTGAATTAGTATATTATCATTTGAAACATGTGAAGAGCCTAGTTAAGAAAGTGAAAGAAAGTAAATGTGGCGATTGCTATAGTTCATGTTTCTGCTCTGATGAGGATACGTTTTTAGATATATTAAAAGACTTGAAGTATAAGTGGGTAAAAATTAATCGTGGCGGTCCAGAATGTGTGGAAGGTTTATTAAGTGAGGTACACCATGGCTGTATTACACTAGTAAACTGCGATGAAGTTATTTATGTAATTAACTCTCATATTAAGAGTGTGAGTCAAGTAGTTAAATGTAAAAAGAATGAAGATGAATAATGTTTAATAAATAAGAGGGGCATTATGAGGGAAAGAGAAGAACAATTTCTTATTTCGATAGTATGAAAAGGAATTACTTACTATTAAAACAGAACTTTGCCCTGATTATTTTTTTGAAAATGGAAGACTGGAAAGAAGAAATTCATAGAAAGGAGGATATAGATGAATGAGTTAAACAAAAGTATTGGAGAAAATATATATGTTAAATTAATCGGTGAAAAAAGATTTAAAGGTGTATTAATAGACGTAGGAAATGATATCGTTGTTCTTTACAATGGACAAGACTACGTATATATATCTTTATACCATGTCCAATATTATAAAATTTTAAGACCATATGATGAAGAAATATCAAAACCAGATGTTGATTCTGTAATTAAGAGGGAATCACCTTCTATCTCTTTGAGAAAAGTATTAAGTACTTCTAAAGGGATTTTTACTGAAATTTATGTAGCAGGAAATGCTCCAATACATGGTTATGTTACAAGTATAATGAACGATTATATCGTTTTTTATAGTCCAGTTTATAAAACAGTATATATATCTTTAAAGCATTTGAAATGGTTAATTCCATATAAAGAAAATCAAGTGCCTTATGCCCTCAATAAAAATGAACTCCCCGTAAATCCATTAAATATTACGTTAGCTCGAACTTTTGAAGAACAACTTATTAAAATGTCTGGCAAAATCATGGTGTTCGATTTAGGTGAGGAATCTAATAAAATCGGAAAGATGGTAAAGATTGATGAAGGGCATATTGAAATATTAAAAGCGCGTGATGCGAAAATGTATGTAAATATTCAACATGTAAAATCTGTCCACTGTCCGTAAGCTAGTTGAAAGGGCTGGCTTTTTCTTTTATATGCAGAAGAAAAGGTCGAGCCTATTTGTTTAGCTTTATTTGAATATGAGGGGGAAAAATGAATTGAGTATAAATATGTTAGCTTTATCTATGAATGGTGAATCTTGTGCAACATTATAAAAATATGTACGAGCCATTTTTTCATATATTCGATTTATTTTTTGGAGGGAGAACTGTTCAACTAATATATTAAAGGGGTTTTGTTTGTGGAGCAGTTTCCAAATTCGTTATCGATTACATTACTTGGTAGTGCTGGTGGAGCAGCAAAAGCAGTTTTAGCAATTTTAAATCAAGCGATAGTAAATGAAAAAGACCCAATTTATGAATCGATAAAGAATGTTACATTTCATTTGGTTGATATAAAACAAAAAGATAGGACTTATTATGATGAGTTGTTTCCAAATTTAAAAGAGCAATTGTTTTTATCTGAAATAGACCTCCAAGATGTAGTGACATTTAAACAGCATTTAAAAGAAAGTGGTACGAGCGTTGTTATTGATGTTTCAGGGGCAGATACAATCAGAGTATTAAGCTGTTGTAATGAACTTGGAATTTGTTATATTAATTCAGCTTTGGAAAATGAGGCAGTAGATCAGGACGATAGTTTAATTGGCTTTCAGCTTACGGAAAGATACACGCGATTTGAGAAGGAAAAAGAGAAGTTTACAAATACAAAAGCAATTATAGGCTCAGGTATGAACCCAGGTGTTGTTCAATGGATGGTTGTTGAACTTATGAAGGAACGTCCAAATGAAAAGCCAAAAGCATGCTATATAGTAGAACATGATACGTCGTTTTTAAATGATACAGCACTTATAAAGCCTCATACACTTTATGCTTCATGGGCAGTAGAGAGATTTCTAGATGAAGCGATATGGAGTTATCCGATGTATATGAGTCATCATCGTCCTCTATATTTTTATGAAGATGTATATGCTTCAGAGTATAAAGTAAAGTTGGGAGAGAAAGAGTTTTATGGTTGTTTAATGCCACATGAAGAAGTTTTAATTTTAGGGAAAAACTTTAACATGGAAGTTGGGTTTCTTTACCGAATTAACGAGTATACAACAAATATAATTAGACAGAATTTAGATAAGGTAGAAGATCTATGGAACTGGAATCGTAAAGTATTTAATCCAGCCGAAGAAAAGATTGCGGGCGAGGATCTAGTCGGTGTATTACTCGTTTATGAAAATAGCGAGACATATATGTATAACGTGATGAATAGCAGTCAAGTTTTTCAAAAATATAAAACGAATGCGACTTACTTCCAAGTAGGATGTGGAATTTATGCGGGGGTGTGTAGTTTACTGTTTGATAAATTTAAACTAGGTGCCTATTATGTAGAGGAATTATTATTAAATACAGAAAGTAAGTACGGAGAATATTTGAATTTATATATGAAGGATTTTGTAGTGGGGGAAAATGATTTTACGGATGGATTGCTACATGATCGGGTAAGATGGATATAAGTTGTGACGAAAAGGAAGGGGGAATCTCCTTCCTTTTCGCGTTATAAGGTTACATATTGCTCTGAAAGTAAGATAATATGTAGAGTTTTTGTGTCGATCATGAGGAGTATTTATATGAACAAAGTTATAAGCTTACTTTATGAGGAAAGAGAAGCTTTAAAAGTATTTAAAAAAATTAACGGATTTGTTAGGGAAACTAAAGCCAACAAATTATGAATGGTGTAATATAGGAGCAATCTTTTTATATGTTGTACAGCTAATGGAAAGTTATGCAGCGCAATATAGAGTGAGATTTCATTTGCAAGTGGATGGGGATCTACCTGTTATAAACGGTGATGATTAACAAGCAAAACAAGTGTTATTAAATATTATTAAAAACGGAATAGAATCAATGCCAAAATGTGGGGATATTCATATCCGTTCATATCAAAAAACGGAAGGGCATTTGTGTATGTCTGTTGAAGACCAAGGATTTGGTATAGAGAAGGAGAAGCTAGAGAAGGCTTTTTATACAACAAAGGAGAATGGAACGGGACTTGGATGAATAATTACATATAAAATTATTAAGGAACATCAAGGAAGTATCGCGATTCAAAGTAGCGTGGGAATAGGAACGAAAGTGGCAATGTCTTTACCGACAGTATAATGTGCTAGAAGAAAAAATTTTTCAGAAAAGTGTTCTTGTTGTGTAAATATAAACATTTTATAAAATGTTTCAAGAAGGGTTTTTTTTATAAAATACTTCGTTTATAATGGAGGAAAATATCGACATGAGATTTGTTATTCATGTAACGGTTCGGTAGTGTTAGGAAAAGAAGGGGTGCACGCGCATCCTTTTTTCTATGCAGATATTATAAAAGAGGTGGTATGATG
The DNA here is from genome assembly GCF_018332475.1 of Bacillus sanguinis. Classification (GTDB taxonomy): domain Bacteria; phylum Bacillota; class Bacilli; order Bacillales; family Bacillaceae_G; genus Bacillus_A; species Bacillus_A sanguinis. The sequence continues at coordinate 15,268 of NZ_BOQB01000077.1, forward strand.
GAATTAACATTAAATTCGACTGTATGCTTGCACACGATTCAATTTCGAAAAGAGCAAAAGAATTATATTGTAAAAGATACAATTACAGGAGAAAAATATGAAATGCCGCCACTTTGGATTGATGCATTGGCAATGATGCGTGACGGTTTTTTATTGGGGGAAATTGAAGAGAAATTAAAAGAAGAGTATCCAGACGAAGAAATAAATATGTTAGCATTTACGAGGCAACTGTTAGAGCTAGAGCTTGTCGGAATGGTAGATGGGGAAGAAATAGCTTGTACAAAGAAGAAAGAGAAAGATTATTTAGCTTGGTTACGTCCTCGTGTTGAGCAATTCTTTCTTAGTTTAAATAAAAAAAATAAAAGCAAAGGTCAATGATGATCTTTGCTTTTTTGTATAGTTTGTTTAAAAAATTACAGCGAATGCCCTTGCAAAAGCACCGTCGCTATCTTTAATTTTTAAAGGTGCTGCTGAGAAAAAGAAACGTTTCGTGTGAATGGCATCTAAGTTTGTTAAGTTTTCAATTAAATAAATATTATTCCCAAGTAGTATGTGATGAATTGGTGATGTTTCTGTCGTTACCTCATCAGGAGAAATGAAATCTAGGCCGACCGATTTTACTTTTAATTGAACTAATTCCTCGGCTAATTCTTCAGAAAGATAAAAAGCTTCTTGCTCATACGCCTCTGTATTCCATTTAGTAGATAGATTGGAATGGAAAATAACAATATCTCCTTCTTTTATGTCAGCATTGTGCAGTACTTCTTTAGGTAGTTTTCGTTCTTGTACATGAGTGACATCAATAAGAACCGCTTCGCCTACAAATTGATCTAGGGGTAATTGATCAATAGTCGTTGCGCCTGAAATGAAATGAGCAGGAGCATCACAATGCGTGCCAACATGAACGACAGAATGAAAATCTGTAACTTGATAGCCTGTCTCTTCGACGCTTGTAATGGCTCCTAAATTGATTTTTGGTGTTCCTGGGAATTGAGACATATTGTTTTCAAATGTTTGTGATAGGTCAATTACTTTCACTTTAAATACCTCCAATATATGTTTTTAAATAGAAAAACCCACCTTTCGTAATCAAGAAAGATGGGTTTTGCACACAATAGTTACGTTTTATCTTTCAAAATGCAATGCATTTTGCAGGAATTAGCACCTATTCAGTTTGTATAAACTGAGGTTGCTGGGCTTCAAAGGGCCGATCCCTCTGCCTCTCTTGATAAAGATATATCGAGTTTTTAAATTCTGAATATTTATTATATTTAAATTGTAATTCATTTCCTTTTTTTGTGCAATACAAAATAGGTATTCACCCAAATAAAGCTACTCGCATATTGTAGCTTATGTAAATAGAATGCTGCGAAGGAGTGAGTGCAGTGACAGGGAATGTATTGAATTATTACGCGGGTGGAAATACAGCTAGAGGATTTCATAATTTATACGAAGAGAATTTAAAAGGGCTAAACAGGTTATTTATTTTAAAGGGTGGTCCTGGAACCGGGAAATCTTCTTTAATCAAGGCAATAGGTCGTGAGTGGGTTGAAAAAGGATATGATATTGAATTTTTACACTGTTCTTCTGATAATAAATCGGTTGATGGTGTAATTATCACGAAGTTAAAAGTAGGAATTGTTGATGGAACATCACCGCATGTTATTGAGCCGAAAATGCCAGGAGTTGTTGAGGAGTATATCAACTTAGGGGTTGCTTGGGACTCAGATAAATTAAGAAAGCAGAAGGTGGAAATTGAACGATTTGTTTCAGAAGCAAGCAAAGCTTTTCAAACTGCGTACGCTTGTTTTCACGAGGCGCTAATTATACATGATGAGTGGGAGAAAATATATATTAGTAACATTGATTTTAATAAAGCCAATGAATTAACCGATCAGCTGATTCAGAAGTTATTTACAGATAAAGGCGGGAAACAATCGCTTGTAAAACATCGTTTTTTAGGGGCAGCTACACCGAAAGGAGCAGTGGATTTCGTTCCTAATTTAACAGAAGGATTAGCACATCGTTATTTTATAAAAGGACGTCCAGGCTCTGGGAAATCAACAATGCTCAAAAAATTAGCTAAGGCAGCAGAAGAAAAAGGCTTTGAAGTTGAAGTATATCATTGTGGATTTGATCCAAATAGTCTTGATATGGTTATCGTCAGAGAATTAGGATTTGCAATTTTTGATAGTACCGCACCACATGAATATTTTCCGAGCCGTGAAGGTGATGAAATTATAGATATGTATGCACTGATTGTGACACCAGGGACAGATGAGAAGTATGCGACAGAAATTCGCGACGTGTCGATTCAATATAAAGCAAAAATGAATGAGGCGATGTCTTTCTTAGCGAAAGCGAAATCAGTTCGTGATAAATTAGAACGAATATATATTGCTGCTATGGATTTTTCAAAAGTAGATGCATATAAAGAGGAGATTCAAAAAGAGTTTGAACGAATTGCGGTTAGTGTAACGGAAAAGAACAAGTAAAAAATAAGGGATTTTGGTAGGCTGTCGGGAATTTTCTGACAGCTATTTTAGTATGTAGTAAACTTAGTTGTATATTTGTCGAATTTCCAAGGAAATAATCAAAAAATGGAGAGGGTATGAAATGAGAGAAAAAATTAGGTTGGAGTTAAAAAGAATTGAAAAAGAGAATGAAGTGAAAATTTTATTTGCAGTGGAATCAGGGAGTCGTGCTTGGGGATTTCCATCGAAAGATAGTGATTATGATGTTAGATTCGTTTATATGCATCCAGTAGAGTGGTATTTATCAATTCATGATAAACGAGATGTAATTGAGTATCCGATTAGTGATGATTTAGATATAAGTGGATGGGATATTAAAAAGGCGCTACAACTATTTTCAAAATCAAACCCAGCTTTACTCGAATGGATTCACTCACCGATTTTTTATTCGAAAAACACCCATTTTCCAGAACAGCTTCAGCAAATGAGTGATAAGCATTTTGATCCAAAAGCAACAATATATCATTACTTACATATGGCTTCGAAAAATTATCGTGAATTTTTACAAGGTGAGAATGTAAAATTGAAAAAGTACTTTTATGTATTGCGTCCTATTTTAGCTTGTAAGTGGTTAGAGGAGAAAACAACGTTGCCTCCTGTAGAATTCGATCGATTGATTACAGAATTATCATTAGAATGTAGCGTATTAGATGAAATTGAACAGTTATTAATAAAGAAAAAGGCAGGTACTGAATTAGATATTGGGTTAAAAATTGAGGTTTTGAATCAATTTTTAGAAGAACAAATTCATTACTATGAGCAATATGTAAAAGGAATTGAAAAGAGATCTGGGATCGATATTGAGAGTTTAAATATATTGTTTCGAGATATGTTGTTTGCAGTATATGAAAAAGAGCACAAGTGAGTTTGTGCTCTTTTTTATTTTGTCGGAATAAAAAAACAGATATAGCTGCGATAAGACCTGCAAAGGAGGATAAGCAAAAACCCTTCGCTAAGTCATATTGTATTGTCTACTCGAGATCAACTCGTTTTAACGGTTGATCTGCTGGACCTTCCATAACATCGCCCTCAATTGAAAAGCGGGAACCGTGGCAAGGACAGTCCCAAGTACAATCACCATTATTCCATTCAACTTCGCAGCCGAGATGTGTACAAGTTGTATCGACAATATGTAATTTTCCATCTTTGTCCTTATAAGCACCTGCTCGTTTCCCGTTAACATGTACGACAGATCCTTCACCAACTTCGAGATCTTCTGGTTTACGTAATGCTGTTTCGATCTTTCCTTCAATTAAATGTTTCGCAACATCAATGTTCTGGGAGAGGAATGTTTTTATATCTGGATCTGCATGGAAGCGTGATGGTGCATACAGTTCTTTATATGGACTGTGTACTTTTAGAATAGAATCCTTTAGTAAATGAGCGGCCGCAGTTCCAGTTGTCATTCCCCATTTGCGATATCCAGTTGCAACAAATATATTTGGATTCCTTTCGTTAATATGTCCGATATAAGGAAGCTTGTCTAGCGTGATTAAATCTTGTGCTGACCATCTATAGGGAACTTCATCTACTCCAAATGTTGCTTCCGCAAAAGAATACAGTGCTTCGTAATGAAGCATCGTATTTATTCCTTGTCCGGTCTTATGACTTTCTCCGCCAATTAAAATTAATTTTTCCCCATTGTTTGTTGTATAGCGTAAGGAACGTTTTGGATCATCAATACTTAAATACATGCCACCTGGATAATCCGTTTTTGCTTTAATTGCTAGAGCATAAGAGCGTTCAGCATACATTCGCGTAAAGAAAAAGCTATTTGCATCATAAAAAGGGAAATGTGAACAAGAGACAACATATTCACAAGTGATGCGATGGCCTTCCTTTGTAATGACTTGTGGAGAATCTCCTTTTTCTACATCAATAGCTGTTGTTTGTTCATAAATTTTTCCGCCCATTTCCACAAACTTTTCTAAAAGTGTTTTCAAATAAAGGATGGGATGGAATTGCGCTTGGTTTTTCATGATAAGTGCAGATTGTACGGGAATCGGAATCGATAGAGATTGAACATAGTCACAAGGTATATTTAATTTTTGATAGGCTTCATATTCTTTTGATAAATTTCTTAATCCATTATCAGTAGTTGTATATAAATATGAATCTTCATTTGAGAAATTACAGTCGATTTTATATGTTTGCACAGTTTCATTAATAAATTGTAGAGCATGATTATTTGATTCATAGTAAAGTCCGGCCTTTTCCATACCGAAATGATTTATTAATTCATCATAAATCAGATCGTGTTGTGCTGTTATCTTTGCTGTTGTATGACCAGTCGTCCCGTTTAAAATAAGACCAGAATCAATTAATACAACATAGATGCCTTCTTTTGCAAGTAAATAGGCAGTAGTAATCCCTGTAATACCAGCACCGATAATAGCAACTTTTGTCTTTATGCTTTCAGATAAAGGGGGAAAAGCAGGGAGTTGAGTAGATTCAATCCAATAAGATGATGGGAATTGTCGAAATGTATCGCTTGTCATTAAGGAAACCTCCTGATTTAGAACAATTTTCCTTTTAATATTTCCATATGAGATGAAATTCATGTGTGCTGTTTTAGAGGAAGGCTATTTTTATTTAAAAGAAAGATAAAATTATCTTAATATAATTATTAGGTTTTGTCGGTATGAAGAGGTAGGAGTTGTGTAAAGCTAGATTTAGATGAGTGTATTTATTGTTTACACAGAGAGTTCTTGAATAAGGTAGAGTCTATAGCATGGCAAAGTACGTATATGCATAATGAATGAAACCTTATAAAATATATGTTTTTTCTTTATTGAAATAAAGTATAATTATAAAAGTATAACCAACTTTTATTACTAGGTCATAAAAGTTATTGACAATGTAGAAATTCTATTGATATGATTCATCATGTGGAAAGGTTGATAGAGAGTAAAAAGAGAAATGTTTTTCATTGATAATAAAAGCGAAAAAATAAGTGACGATAGAGTGAGTATATTTTCCTTATACTAGATGCTTTTTTAATCACCTAGTAAAATCAATCTGGAAGCAAGAAGTATATATGTAAGTTGCGCAAGGCGCGGCATAAGAAAGGGGCAAAAGGATGAAGGAGCTTCATACGTTTGGGTGGTATGCAGCACGTGTATCACCACATTTGCCGAAAAAAGCATTTAAACCAGTTCCTACTCGTTTATTTGGCGGACTGGCTTATTTACTTGTGGCATTGGCGGGATTAATATCGATTGGTGTATTTGAATTGAATGTGTGGGCGAATCTAGGAATTGCGATTGTTCTTGGATTATGTTTTGCTTCACTTGGGTTTTTAGGGCATGAAATTTTACATGGAACTGTTGTGAGAAAGGCATGGCTTCGTGATTTCTTAGGAGCGATTGCGTTTATGCCATTATCGACAGGACCTAAACTTTGGAGAAAGTGGCATAATGCAACGCATCACGTTCATACACAACATGAAGAGAATGATCCAGATGCATGGCCTACACTTGAGAAGCTTAAAAAGAGTAAGTTTTTGAGCTGGGTATATCGTATGCCGTCTTCATGCTACGTT
>NZ_BOQB01000078.1 GCF_018332475.1 Bacillus sanguinis
AAACAATGAAAACAATAAATGATAGAAAAGGGGAATAAATATGGATAAATTATATACTGCTTCAGTAACTGCTACAGGCGGAAGAAATGGAAAAGTCGTTTCAGATGATGGCATATTAAATCTTGATGTAAAAATGCCAAAAGCACTAGGTGGTGCAGGCGGAGAGGCAACAAACCCAGAACAACTATTTGCTGCTGGTTATGCCGCTTGTTTTGATAGTGCATTACAACTTGTCATTCGTACAAAACGTGTGAAAGTAGAAAGTACAGAAGTAACTGCTCACGTTTCTATCGGAAAAGATACAGATGGTGGTTTTGGCCTATCTGCTGTACTTGATGTACACGTTGCTGGCGTTTCACATAGCGAAGCACAAGAACTTGTAGAAGCCGCTCACGGTGTATGTCCTTATTCGAAAGCAACGAGAGGAAATATTGAGGTTACATTAAACGTAAGATAAAAAAATTTAGTAAATAAAAAAAACGCGCGACATTCGTCACGCGTTTTTTGTTTTTGTCATTCTATGAATGGCCTTCCACGCTTCTTCTTTTCCAAGTCCTGTTTCAGAAGAGAATAGAACAATTTCATCGCCAATTTCAACAGCAAGCGTTTCTTTTACAACTTTTAAATGCTTTTGCCATTTCCCTTTCGGAATTTTATCAGCTTTCGTCGCAATAATAATTGTTGGGATTTCATAATGCTTTAAGAAATCATACATCATCACGTCATCGCTTGTTGGTTTGTGACGTAAATCAACTACTAATACAGCTGCGTCCAATTGCTCACGCGTTGTAAAGTAAGTTTCAATCATCTTGCCCCATGCTGCGCGTTCTGATTTAGATACTTTCGCATACCCATAACCTGGAACGTCAACAAAATGCATCATCTCATTGATTAAGAAAAAGTTCAACGTTTGCGTTTTCCCTGGTTTAGAAGAAATACGTACTAACTTTTTACGATTTAAAATTTTATTAATAAAGGAAGACTTCCCGACATTTGAACGACCTGCTAATGCAATTTCTGGTAAATCACTGTCTGGATATTGTTCTGGTTTAACAGCACTAATTACAATATCTGCTTTTGTTACTTTCATTGTTTCACTCCTACTAATGCGTGCTCCAATACTTCATCTAAATGAGATGCAAGCACAAACGTAAGGTTTTCTTTTACGCTTTCTGGAATATCATCTAAATCTTTCTCGTTTTCTGCTGGCAAAATAATTTTTGTTAAGCCTGCGCGGTGAGCACTTAATGTTTTTTCTTTTAAACCACCAATTGGTAATACACGACCACGAAGTGTAATTTCACCTGTCATCCCCACTTCTTTACTTACAGGAATACCTGTTAGTGCAGAAATAAGTGCCGTTGCCATCGTAATACCTGCTGACGGTCCATCTTTTGGAACTGCTCCTTCTGGAACATGAATATGAATATCATTTTTCTCATGGAAATTCGGATCGATCTGAAGTTCTTCTGCACGAGAACGAATATAGCTAAACGCTGCTTGTGCGGATTCTTTCATAACATCCCCCAGTTTCCCTGTTAAAATTAATTTCCCTTTACCTGGTGCTACAGACACTTCAATTGCAAGTGTATCGCCGCCTGCTGCTGTATATGCTAACCCTGTTGCCATACCAACTTGGTCTGTTTTCTCAGCTTGCCCATAACGGAATATGTGCTTACCAAGTAAATCAACAATGTTTTTCTCTGTTACTACAATACGCTTGCGTTCTGCTGTAACGATAATTTTTGCTGCTTTACGACAAACTTTTGCAATTTGACGCTCTAATGTACGTACACCAGCCTCACGTGTATAATAACGAATAATTTCAAGAAGTGCTTCATCACGTACTTGTAAATTACCTTTTCGTAAGCCATGCTCTTTTAATTGTTTCGGCAATAAATGTTCACGGGCAATGTGAACTTTTTCAAGTTCTGTATAGCCAGCAATCGAAATAATTTCCATACGGTCAAGCAACGGACCTGGAATACTTGAAAGTGTATTCGCAGTTGCTACAAACATAACTTTCGATAGATTATACGGTTCTTCAATGTAATGATCACTGAAGTTATGATTTTGTTCTGGGTCTAACACTTCAAGTAATGCTGCTGATGGATCTCCACGGAAATCGTTAGACATTTTATCAATCTCATCTAATAAAAAGACTGGATTAACTGTTTTCGCCTTTTTCATACCTTGAATAATGCGTCCTGGCATTGCTCCAACGTACGTACGACGGTGACCACGTATTTCAGATTCATCACGTACACCACCAAGAGATACACGGACAAAATTACGATTTAATGATGTTGCAATCGAACGCGCTAACGAAGTTTTCCCGACTCCAGGAGGTCCTACTAAGCAAAGGATAGGTCCTTTTAATGAATTCGTTAACTTCTGTACAGCTAAATATTCAAGTACGCGCTCTTTCACTTTCTCAAGACCGTAATGATCTTTGTTTAAAATCTCTTCCGAATGAGCAAGATCAATCATATCTTCTGTTGCTTCTGTCCACGGAAGTGCTAATAACCAGTCCATATAATTGCGAATAACACCGCTCTCCGCAGAACTTGCTGGTAACTTTTCATAACGGTCTAATTCTTTCAGTGCAGCCTTCATTGTTTCTTCAGGCATTCCTGACTGTTCAATTTTCTCACGAAGTTCTTCAACTTCCCCGCCCTTACCTTCTTTATCGCCAAGTTCAGTTTGAATCGCCTTCATTTGCTCACGTAAGAAATATTCTTTTTGCGTGCGCTCCATTGAACGTTTCACTTTTTGTCCAATTTTCTTTTCTAAACTAAGTAACTCTTGTTCATCTTGAATAATTGAAATAAGTGTATGTAATCGTTCCTTCACAGATACAATCTCTAAGATTTCTTGTTTCTGCTTCGTTTTGATCGGCAAGTGAGAAGCAATTAAATCAGCTAATCTTCCTGGCTCTTCTACATCAGCTACCGTTGCAAATGTTTCATTTGAAACTTTTTTCGAAACTTTAATATATTGTTCGAAATGCTCGAGTAATGTACGCATAAGAGCTTTCTCTTCTAGATCATCTTCCACTTCTTCCGTTACCGTTTTGATAGAAACTTGCACTACATTTTCTTCTTCGATAAACTCTACTACTTCAGCTCTATGTAAACCTTCTACAAGGACACGAAGCGTACCGTTCGGCAATTTTAACATTTGCTTCACTTTCGCCACTGTACCTACACTATATATGTCATCTTCTTTCGGATCATCGATATTCATTTCTTTTTGCATCGCTAAAAAGATGATATTTTCATCCATTGCCGCCTGCTCTAGTGCTTGTATCGATTTATCACGTCCTACATCAAGATGCAGAACCATCGTTGGATATACGAGAACGCCTCTTAATGGTAGGAGGGGTACGATTCTTTCATTCGTATTCATACTAGACATAGCACCTCCATAATAAATTAAACTCCTGTTCAACTATTTTATATTACAATACATCTAGATGCAATTGCAGAGATTTTCCGCAATTGTAAATCCCTCGTTTTTCTCCCTTAGAAAAAGGAAAAAAGACTCCGCTTAAGCATACAAACTTAAACGAAGTCTGGCAAATTTTATTATCGCTCATTCTCACATTGATTGCGCATCTGTCTCGTCCACAGCAGTATGTATATCAAGCTCTCGATGCATGTTTTCCTGCATAAATGTTAGCTCAAATACCTCATTTAACTTACGAACAGGAATGATTTCAATTCCTTTTATTGTGTACAAAAACGGTTGCATGTTTTCAGCAGGAATGATGACTTTCTTAGCACCTGCTTTTTTCGCGGCTTTTATTTTTGCATACACACCACCAATAGGTTTCACTTCCCCGTGTATACTTATCTCACCAGTCATCGCTACTTCATTGTTCACATACGTACGATGCACTGCTGAATATACACCTGTTGCCATAGCAATACCTGCCGAAGGCCCATCAATTGGAATACCACCTGGAAAGTTAATATGTATATCGTATCCTTCTGGCAACACATCTAGAGAACGAAGTACTGTTAATACATTATCTACAGAACCTTTCGCCATACTTTTACGGCGAATTGATTTCGTTTGACTACCAATACTTTCCTCTTCAACAATTCCGGTAACATTTACCGATCCTTTATCTTTCGCCTTGATTGCTGTTACTTCAATTTCTAATAACGCGCCTGTATTTGGTCCGTATACAGCAAGTCCATTTACAAGACCGATTCTCGGAATAGGATAAATACGTTTTTCATACTTCGGTGTAAGCTGACTAGAGTGAACAACCCACTCAATATCTTCATCTTTAATGAAAGAGCGTTCCTCATTTATTGCCATACCAGCAGAAATTTGTACAAGATTAATCGCTTCTCGTCCATTTCTCGCATACATCCCAATCATTTCAATACCATTTTCACCGATTTGCATTTCCACTTTGTCAGCTGCATTCTTCGCTACTTTTTGAATCTCTTCTGTATCTAACTCACGGAAAAACACTTCTAAACAGCGCGACCGAATAGCAGGAGGAATCTCCTCTGGTGAACGTGTCGTCGCCCCAACTAAGCGAAAATCCGCTGGTAAACCTTTTTGAAAAATGTCATGTATATACGTTGGAATCATCGTATTCTCTTCACTGTAGTAAGCACTTTCCAAAAACACTTTTCGATCTTCTAACACCTTTAACATTTTGTTCATTTGAATCGGATGTAGTTCACCAATCTCATCAATAAACAAAATACCACCGTGTGCATCTGTTACCGCACCTTTTTTCGGTTGCGGAATACCTGCTTGCCCCATCGCACCAGCACCTTGATAAATTGGATCATGCACCGAACCGATTAAAGGATCTGCAATACCACGTTCATCAAACCTTGCTGTCGTCGCATCCAGTTCAATAAATGTTGCATTTGTGCGAAATGGAGATTTTGGATTTCGTTTCGCTTCTTCTAATACGAGACGTGCTGCCGCTGTCTTTCCGACACCTGGTGGACCATATATAATTACATGTTGCGGGTTCGGACCACAAAGAGCCGCTTTTAACGACTTAATCCCGTCCTCTTGCCCTACAATATCTAAAAAGGATGTAGGACGCACCTTTTCCGCAAGCGGCTCTGTTAAAGAAATCTCGCGCATTTTACGAAGCTGTTCTAATTCTTTTTTCGATTCTCGATCGATTGAAACTTTTTGTGTTCGCTGATTTCGAAGTAAATGCCAAAAATACAATCCGACAATTACACCAAAAACAAGTTGAACAAGTAAAAATATATTTGTCCAGCTCATCATTTATTTCCTCCCGCAATGTTTTATCTCTTAGTATTTCCGCGGAGGAACATAGCTAAACATAAAGAAAAACAGCAATTATAAAAATTGCTGTTTCTCCTTCGCATTATGCAGATGTTTTTGTATCAAGTACAGTACCGTCTTGTAACACCAATTTTGGCGCTGCATTATCCGCTACTGTTTCTTTTGTAAGAACACACTTCTCGATATCTTTACGAGATGGAAGTTCGAACATTACTTCAAGCATTAAGCCTTCAATAATAGAACGAAGTCCACGAGCACCTGTTTTACGTTCAATTGCTTTTTTCGCAATTTCAATTAGTGCGCCTTCTTCAAACTCTAACTCAACATCGTCAAGCTCCAATAGTTTTTGGAATTGCTTAACAAGTGCATTTTTCGGTTTCGTTAAAATATCAACAAGAGCATCTTCATCAAGCGGCTCTAGGTTCGCAATAACTGGAAGACGACCGATAAACTCTGGAATCAAACCAAATCTTAAAAGGTCCTCTGGTAATACGTGAGATAAAACATGCTTCTCATTTACATCAGCATTTTTCTTCTCAGAACCAAATCCAATTACTTTTTCACCAAGACGACGTTTAATAATTGGCTCGATGCCATCAAACGCTCCACCACAGATGAATAAGATATTCGTTGTATCAATTTGAATAAACTCTTGGTGTGGATGCTTACGACCACCTTGAGGTGGAACGCTTGCTACAGTACCTTCTAAAATTTTCAGAAGTGCCTGCTGCACACCTTCACCAGATACATCACGTGTAATTGATGGATTTTCGGACTTACGTGCCACTTTATCAATCTCATCAATATAAATGATTCCTTTTTCCGCTTTCTCTACATCATAATCAGCTGCTTGGATTAACTTTAGTAAGATGTTTTCTACATCTTCCCCAACATATCCAGCTTCAGTTAAAGATGTTGCGTCCGCGATTGCAAATGGAACATTTAAAATACGCGCTAACGTTTGTGCCAGTAATGTTTTACCACTACCTGTTGGCCCGATAAGTGCGATATTACTCTTCGCTAATTCTACATCATCAATTTTGCTGTTAGAATTAATGCGTTTGTAATGGTTATATACCGCTACCGCTAGTGCTTTTTTCGCGTTATCTTGTCCGATGACATACTCATCTAAGATTTCACGAATTTCTACCGGTTTCGGTACATCTTTGAATTCTACTTCTTCGTCTTTCGCAAGCTCCTCTTGTACAATTTCAGTACAAAGTTCGATACACTCGTCACAAATGTAAACACCTGGACCTGCAACTAACTTTCGAACTTGCGTTTGTGTTTTACCACAGAAAGAACATTTTAATTGCCCTTTTTCATCATTAAATTTAAACATATTTTCACACCCCTTACAAAGTGCTAACCTCTTGCCTTCGTATGTACACGATAAATGTATCGTATGTAAATACATATTATGTCACTACGTGGCGAGAAATACAAATAATATGACTAGTTATGTACAAATAAAAAGTTTTTAAAACTTTTGAAATATGTATATTCGACTCATTAAGGAAGTTTTCCTTCTTCATCGAAAAGTTTTATAAATATATTTCTATATTTATAAAACAAGGCACGATTAAAATCGCGCCTTGTTATTTTATTATGCAGCGTTTTCTACTAAGAAATCTACAGCTTTACGCACTTTAAGATCTTCAGCTAAAGCGTCTACGCTTCCAAGAGCTTGCTTGATAGCGTCTACTGGCATACCGTACATTTCAGCCATTTTTTCAACTTCTGCAGTTACTTCTTCTTCAGTAACTTCGATGTTTTCAGCTTCAATGATAGCTTCAAGAACAAGGTTGATTCGTACGCGTTTTTGAGCGTCTTCTTTCATTTGCTCTTTTAATTTGTCAGCGTCAGTACCTGTGAATTGGTAGTAAAGCTCAAGGTTCATACCTTGTTGGCTTAAACGTTGCTCGAATTCACGAACCATACGATCTAACTCAGTGTCGATCATAGCTTCTGGAATTTCGATTTCAGCGTTAGCAGCAGCTAATTCTACTACTTCGTCACGTACTTTGTGCTCAGCTTCGTGCTTTTTGCCTTCTTCTAAGTTTGTACGAAGTTTTGCTTTTAATTCATCAAGAGTGGCAACCGCTTCGTCTGCTTCTTTAGCGAACTCGTCGTTTAACTCAGGAAGTTCTTTTGTTTTGATTTCGTGAATTGTTACTTTGAATGTTGCTGGTTTGCCAGCTAATTCAGCAGCGTGGTACTCTTCTGGGAATGATACTTCAACGTCTTTAGAATCACCAGATTTAAGACCAATTACTTGCTCTTCGAAACCTGGGATGAAAGTACCAGAACCGATTGCTAGAGAGTAGTTTTCGCCTTTTCCGCCTTCAAATGCTTCGCCATCAACGAAACCTTCGAAGTCGATTACAGCTGTATCACCGTTTTCAACAGTTCCTTCTTCTTTAACAACTAGTTCAGCTTGACGCTCTTGTAAAGATTTTAATTCGTTCTCTACATCTTCGTCAGTTACAGTTGTTTCAACTTTTTCTACTGCTAAACCTTTGTATTCACCTAATTTAACTTCAGGCTTCACTGTAACTTTTGCAGTGAAGATAAGGTTAGCATTTTTTTCGAACTTCTCGATGTCGATTTCAGGATGATCAACTGGGAAGATACCAGCTTCATCAATCGCTTCACCGTATGCTTTTGGTAAGATAATATCTAAAGCATCTTGGTATAAAGATTCGATACCAAAGCGTTGTTCGAATAACGGACGAGGCATTTTTCCTTTACGGAAACCTGGTACGTTGATTGTTTTTACTACTTTTTTGAACGCAGCGTCGATAGAGTTGTTTACTTCTTTAGCATCAACTTCGATTGTTAAAACGCCTACGTTACCTTCTAATTTTTCCCATTTTGCAGCCATTTATTCTTTCCCTCCAACTATAATAATGTATGCACATACCTCTATAGATTAAGATCTTCATTATCTCTTTTTTGAAATAACAAAAGTACAAATAATCCTCTAGCAAAAGCTTTCAGATATAATGTTCCTATCTACTAATTGCCTAAAAGACAACTACGGTATATTTTGTTCGAGAATAATATGAAACATATTAAGTAAGAGAATTACACTTCTCTTCTCTTACAAACAGGCAGATTTCTGCCTTTTGCAACCCTTACATTATAACATAGAATATGCTCGTTTCAAGAACCGAACGATTCTTTTTCATAATTATACGGGCAAATATCCTTCTCTTTCAACACGTAATAACCATTGATAGGCAATATGAAACTCTTCTAATTCAATATTATACGCTGTCATAAGCTCTTCTTCATCAATAGGCAATCCGAAACGCTTTCTTCCAATTCTCTCTAAAACAGCAGCCCAAATCTCCACTTTATCCATTAATAGAGCAAACGGGAAAACGCTAATTCGCAATTCTTTCCAATATGTAACCATCGCATCAAATATATCGGGATAATTTTGCTCTAATCGACTTGATAATGTATGTATAATGTTATCGGATTGCTCCTCATTATGACCTGTAAATGCTGGAATTACCTTGATCGTATTCCCAAACTTTTCTACCTCTATCTCTTCTTCTATTTGATTTTCTATCATTTTATACAAAATAGAAGTTTTCAAATAAGGGTGCTGTTTTTCGTCTATTAAAAATTTCTTTAAAATAGGTAATGCAAGATCCAAGTCTTTTAACGAAAGTTGCTGAATCGCTCTTAGCTTTTGTCCAAAGTTTTCTCCAAACATTTCATTCGTAAACTCATCTAATTCAAAATTCGAATCGACTAGTGACGTATCTACTTCATTTAACATACCTTCTGCAAATAAAGCGAGTTGTGCTAATTTTTCCTTTTGCTCAGGCATTACATCTTTCGTTTGCAACACTTTTTCAACGGTTTCAATAACACCTTCATAATCATTCGTTTGAACTAAAATTGTCACATATGTTTCCAGAATATCACCAAATAATACAGCTCCCGTTTCAAGTAACTGTTCACATTTGTCTTTCGCTTCTTCCATATGCTTTAACTCTAACAAACAAATAACAGAAGCGAGTTCCGTTTGTTCCGTTTCTGCATTATACTGACGTAATATTTCAAAACAGCGCAATGCATCTTCGAATTTCCGCTCTTTCAGTGCTAAAAATCCTTCATCAATATATCGCTCTGATAGTTGCGGAAACAATACGACCGTATTTTCTTTTTTATCCATACGTCCGCCTCTTTTTCTAGATTTTAATTATCTTTAAAGTAAATATATCAAATGAGTAATGAGAACACAACATCCCAAAACCATTTGTTTGAAATATGAAAATATTTAATTTTTATATTTCAATATAAACAAATCCTTACCAAAAATTAAAAATGTACAAATAAAAACCCTCAGCAACGAAAGCAGAGGATTCATCATTATTGGAAAGCTTTTATAATAGTGGGGTATATAACAAGGGTAATAATTTGGAGAACAATAATTGCCATAACAATCATGCTAAAATAGAAGATTGGTTTACTTCGCTTCATTAAAAACATAATAATAAGCATCGTACAAGCAAACAAACTTAAGAAGAACAAACTCGTTGTCGAACTAAGTATACCACTCGGGACAAAGAACAATAATACTACACTACAAGTACCTATAATTCCAAATAACCATTCCATTCATTCACTCATTCCCTTTCCCTCTCATGGCAGTTTTTTTACTAAGCGATTAAATGTTTTACAACATCAACTACATACGTTAATTTCTCATACGCTACAAATCCAAAAGCAACTGTTAAACCCGTTACGATTAATCCCTTCATCATTTCTTCCTCCTCGTTTTATCGTTGTTACCTTCATTATAGAGGATTAGCAATTTGTTACCATCGAACTTCCTTACAGTTACCTTACAGAATTGTAAGATTTCAAAAAAGGGATAAAAAACAACTTATATCACTTGAGGGGACTTCATGGAATTTCTCTATAATCACTTGCAAAATCAGCTTTTTTCTCAGCATCTTTTTACATATTTTTAAATAACATTCGTTATTTTTCTCAACTTACCTTCAAATGTTTTTAATTATAAGAAAACACTTCATTGAAATCGTGTTAATATATTTTTGTACAATTAAGAATTTAAAAGGGGGATTATATATGTTTAAAAAAATGGCTGCAGATGTATTAGGACTAAGCGATGTAGGATCTGTCATTACACCGAAAGATTACGATAAAGTTGATGCTGATGATTATGTGATGCATGAAGACGGGGAGAAAATTTACTTTCTAATTAAATCAAAATCAGATGAATATTGTTTCACAAACAAAGGATTAATCCACCTAGATGGCACAAGCGCAACAAGTAAAAAACGTACGCTACGCCGCTTTAGCTACAGTAAATATCAAATTAAAAACGTAGCACTTGAAACTGCAGGAACAATTGATTTAGATGTAGAAATTAAGTTTCAAATGGGAGATGAGCATTATTCAATTGATGTTCATAAAAAACATATTGAAGAATTAAAAGATTTATATAAAGCTTTACTTAAAATCGAAGAAATCTCATACGACAACGATATTACATTGCAGTATGCACATAAAAGTCTAGATATGGCCTCTAACGCTTTTAGCCGCATTTCAAACGCACAAGTAAATTTAGCAGAGCAGTTTAAAGAAATGAACGAGATCGCCTTTAACTGGCTCGTTGATACGAAGAAACAATATAATGTGAAAGATTATGGTTTTGTCTTTGAGAAGTTTATTAATAATTAATTTAAAACAAACAAAAAACCTTGTTATCAAAAGATAACAAGGTTTTCTTAGCACCCCAGAAGAGATTCGAACTCCTGACCCGCCCATTTCCGTACTATTTTATATATTTTGATCGCAGTCTTAATATATCTTCCTCTTCGCGAATGCCTGCCGATCCCTTCCTCACATTTTTTACGACAGTCCAATTCGGGTTAGTTTCATCACCGATGTTCTGTATTGTAAAGTTGCCGTCACCATATTTACGTTGACCTTCTGCCAATTTCTCCGTTAAATCATTCTCTTTTGCTCTCGCCATCTTTGCGCCATCTCCCTTTTTTATACAACCTTCTTAAACTGTCCAACCAATCACACGTCCAGTCACAATTGGAGATTCTCGTTTTCCGCTTCTATTAATTGTAACACACTGCCGGGGATAAGTTCCGACAACGGATGCTCAATCGTACTAGAATAGTAAAAAGTTTTATAACATTGTAAGTGATTAATTAGGGGCATCTGGATATGAATTCGAGTTCCATCATAAACCTATTGATTCTTTAAATTAAATAAGAGGAATAGGGCGCATAAATGGCGCTCTTTTCTTAATGTACTTCAATCCATAATAAATAATAATTATCATATATTGCGTTATATTTTACACTTCTTGCACATACATCAATTTGTAGACAAACAAAAAACCTTGTTATCAAAAGATAACAAGGTTTTTTTAGCGTCCCAGGAGAGATTCGAACTCCCGACCGTACGCTTAGAAGGCGTATGCTCTATCCGGCTGAGCTACTGGGACATGGAGCGGGTGAAGAGAATCGAACTCTCGACCAGAGCTTGGAAGGCTCTTGTTTTACCACTAAACTACACCCGCATATGTTATTTTATTTTTCTTCGTTAGCGCTGTTGCCCTATCGACAATATTTATTATATGTATAACCATACATAAAGTCAACACCTTTTTTAAAAGAGGATAATTTTTATTATCCTCTTTTAAAAACTGCTTGTTCAACTAGCTGTCCGTCTAGTGTTTCAAAACGAACTTCCATTTGATTTTCATCCATTTCTAATAAGGCAAATGTCTTTTCTACACGCTGACGCGGTAATAAAATACTGCCTGGATTAATAAATAAAACGCCGTCGATTAATTCCGCACCTAATACGTGAGAGTGTCCGAAGCATGCAACTTGCGCCCCTACCTCTTCTGCACGGTACGCTAATGTTTGTAATGTCATTTTTACGTTATGACGATGTCCGTGCACAACTACGAAACGAATGCCATCTACATCAGTTACAATTTCATCTTGAAAGTTAGCATAATCACAATTCCCTTTTACAACATGGAAACCTTGCAGCTCTTCATGAGCAGGCGTTAGCTCTGAATCACCGCAATGAATCATGATATCTACTTTCCCTTCATATTTCGCTTTTAACTGCTGTAATTCCTTCACAGAGCTATGACTATCGCTTACGATTAAAGCCTTCATCAATCTCTCTCCCTTATTCTCCTAAAAACCATTCAGGGATTTTTTCTTCTAGCTTACGTAGAGCACGTCCACGGTGACTAATGGCATTCTTCTCATCTGAACTTAGTTCCGCCATCGATTTTTTATATTCTTCCACATAAAAAATCGGATCATATCCAAAACCGTTTTCCCCGCGGCGCTGTTCTAAAATATATCCTTCGCACGTCCCGTTTACAATGACAGGCTTTTTATCACCTTCAGGGAAAGCAACCGCTAATGCACAGTAGAAGCGAGCTTTACGCTTATCAAACGCTACGTCATTTAATTCTTGTAAAACCTTATCAATATTCGCTTGATCATCTTTCGGCTCTCCAGCAAAACGAGCTGAATACACGCCTGGTTTCCCGTTTAAAGCATCTACAATAAGACCTGAATCATCCGCAATTACGATTGCATTCAACTGTCTACTCAAACTATCCGCTTTTAATATCGCATTTTCTTCAAATGTTTCACCAGTTTCTTCGACTTCTTCAATATGAGGAAAATCGTGTAATGATTTCACTTCTAAATCAAATCGCTCAAATAACTCAGCAAATTCACGTACTTTCCCCATATTTTGTGTCGCTACAACAACTTGTTTCATATTTTCCACCTCTACTCTATATGAGATACGATGTCACCTAACGCTTCTTTTTGCATGTCAATCAGTTGGAAAATACCTTGTTCCGCAGCATCAAGTAATTCATTTAACTGCGCTCTGCTAAACGTCGCTTCTTCTCCAGTTCCTTGCACTTCAACAAACTGACCTTTTCCAGTCATAATCACATTCATATCAACGTCTGCTTTAGAATCTTCTACGTAGTTTAAATCTAAAACAACACCTTGTTCTTCAACAATTCCTACTGACGTTGCTGCTAAATAATCTTTTACTGGAATTTTAGATACTTTTTCTGCTTGTAATAACTTCTCGAAAGCTAATACCATTGCTACATATGCACCTGTAATAGAAGCAGTTCTCGTTCCACCATCCGCTTGAATAACATCACAATCAATCCAAACCGTTCTCTCACCAAGTGCTTCTAAGTCAACTACTGCACGTAATGCTCGTCCAATTAAGCGTTGGATTTCCATTGTACGCCCTGTTACTTTTCCTTTACTTGATTCCCTAATTGTACGTTGTTCTGTCGCACGTGGAATCATCGCATATTCAGCTGTTATCCAGCCCTTTCCTTCTCCACGTAAAAACGGCGGGACACGCTCTTCAATTGTCGCTGAGCAAATTACCTTTGTATCCCCAACCTCAATTAATACTGATCCTTCTGGATGTTTTAAATAATTCGTATGAATATGTATATGGCGTAATTCTGTTTTCTCTCTACCATCTACTCGCATAAAAATAACCTCCTCATAACTACTTGTTAGTATAGCCAAATTTAAATGTATGATATGTATACAATAAAATAAGAGGAACCCAAAAAGCAATTCCTCTTTCTTACTTAAGTATATCAAATTATCGACGATTAAAAACTACCTGTATTCACGTTTTCTGGACGATCTACAGGTTTTATTAACTTTCCGCCCTTTTCATCTATAAGATTTGCTTTACCATTTACTTCAATAGAAACGCTTTTCACGCCTTTCTTTTCTGTTAAAGATAAAACTAACGACTTCAATACGTAATTTGAAACCATATTTTTATCTGGGTTTATAAATATATTTTCATTAAAGTTTAATGTAAGATTTCCATCTTGTAATTTCGGATTCGTAATGAGCTTAACTCCTGGATTAAAATCATTTAGAAGCGATTGATGAATCGGCCCTTTTACAAGTTCATCTATAATTGCTGCATAATCATTTTCTTTTCCTTCTACAACGCGGCGTGTTACCGGTACGTAGTATTGCTGTTTATTATTATTTTGTGCCATAAAATAAAGTGTAACTGGTTTTGTATTTGTTACATCCGCTACCTGTTCATCATCGAAGTTGATACCGTTCGCACGGCTCACCCCTTCTCCAAGCGGCGTACCACCAACAGGCATCTTCGCCAATTTCTCACCATTTATTTGGAACTGCACTTGTTTTATTTCTTTAAATTGCGTCAACGTCCACGCTATTGACTCAACAATTTGACGCTCTTCTTCTTTTGCATAGTTTTTCATTTCTTGTGAGAAATCAATGACTGCCGTCCCATCTTTTTTCAAATTTAGGGTCATCGACGTATTCGCTGGAATGACTGCACGGAACCCATTCGGTAATAAATTCGTTACCGGCCCATCTTTCACAAGGTACTCTAACGTTTGCTGAATAACCTCATTTGCTTTCGGAGTAGGTACAGCTAACGTTTGCGGTACAACATAGCCATTTTTATCAACAAGGTATAGTTCTCTATTCACCGTTTGTCCTTGCTTATCTTTCTTAGATACTTCTTTCTTTCCACCCTCTGTATACGTAACTTGTTTTGGCGGATCAATTTGTTCCGTTGCTTTCTCTTGATTTATAAAGCCACACCCTGTTAGTAAAACAGCGCTCACAGTAGCACCAACAACCCATTTAAAAGTGGATTTAGGCATGCCATTCCCCCCTAAAATCTAAGTTTGTACTATTATGTATACGAGCTGTTTCTCTTTTTAGAACAAGCTGTGCTCCCTATAAACAAAAAAACTCCTGATTTCTCAGGAGTTCACTTACATGGATTCTACTATTATTCTTTTTCTAAATGAATATGTTTCACATTTTCAATCGGTTGACCGAACCATTTTGATGCAATTTCTTTAAATAGACCTATTTTTCCTGTTGTTAAGAAGAGATGATCACTTTGTTCTTCTCCCTCATTCAACATTTTACTATGGTATAAAATTGTACTTACTTCACGCGCCGTTTCATCACCAGAACTAATGAGTTGCACTTTATCTCCCATTACTTGTTTAATAACAGGACCTAAAATCGGATAATGTGTACAACCTAAAATAAGCGTATCAATATCAGTATTCTTCAGCGGTTGCAACGTTTCTCTTACAACTTCGTATGCCATTTCACTTTCGAAATTTCCACTCTCTACAAGCTCAACGAAAGGCGGACACGCTAAACTTTCTACCATAACACGGTTATTAATAGACTTTAGCGCTTCTTCGTATGCACCACTTTTCACCGTCCCAATCGTTCCAATAATACCAACATGATACGTGTCTGTCACTTTTAAAGCTGTACGCGATCCTGGGTGAATAACTCCTACCACTGGAATTGGTAATTGTTTCTGCATCTCTTCTAATACAACCGCAGTTGCTGTATTACACGCAATAACTAACATTTTAATATTTAAATCTAGTAAATGCTCCGTCATTTCCCACGTAAATTGACGCACTTCTTCTCGAGAACGCGGACCATAAGGGCAACGTGCTGTATCCCCTAAATATATAATGCGCTCTTTCGGCAACTGACGAATTAATTCCTTCGCTACTGTTAAGCCACCAACTCCTGAATCGATAACACCGATTGCTCTATTCAACTTCATCACCCGTTTTCTCATTCATCATCTTATTTTATCATTATATTTTACACACTTTAAGTTCGCTCACTTAAACTGCTTCTGTATGAAAATTTTCATTTGTACCTGTATAGACTAGGACTTTTTTATTTTGCTCCTTTTTTTCATAATTTGCAAGACTGAAAAATAACCGACCTTCTATATGAAAGTCGGTTTCTTCTATTATAAATTACGTATTCATCACGCTATCTTTTTCTGAAAAGAAGACATCCCTATTAATAAGAAGAAATGAGCAGAAATTAAAATGACGATTAATACAAAATTCAAACGATAATTATTTGTAGATTCCATAATTTTGCTTGCTACAGCTGGTCCAAATGCCATACCGAAAAAATTAATTAAATTATATAAACCAAGACCGACTCCAACTTTAGCTGGATGTAATGTTTTCGGTATAAATGTGTTTAATGATACTTGAATAGCTGAGTAGCTCATAAATGTTAAAACAATAGCCACTAAAATAACTATTAAATTCCCGTTCGGAACAATCCCTAAAATTAAAAAGCCACCAATCATAATGACAGACGCTACATAAATCATATTCACATTTCCAAACGAAGGGACAATCTTTCCAGTAATAAAACTAGACACAATACCAAAGAGTGATGCAACAAACAATACAATTCCGATAACGAATGGCGAAAATCCGTGCACTCTTCCTAACAGTAATGGTAATAATAATAAACTAGCACATAACGCCACATTAATTATAAATCCGACCACTATTAAACGAAGAAATGGTTTGTTTGTAAACAGCTCAATATCAATAAATGGATACTCTGCGTTCTTCATACGAACTGTGAATAAAAATAAGAAAGCTACCGATAACACGAATAGCCAACTATTCATATTGACACCTAGTAAAACAGTCGTAATGAATGCAAATAGTAACGCCGCTCCAATATAATCAAAATGAAACGCTTCATCCGTATGTTGCATTTCTTCTGGCATAAATTTTATAAGCAAGAAAATCCCCACTACTGAAATAACCATAAATAAAAATAAATATGGCCACCCTAGTGTATTTGTAATAGCCCCTCCAACTAAAGGACCAATACCTATCGCTAATGCAATAGAAGAACTAATCATCGCTAACGCACCAGGCTTCTTAGCAGGAGCAACTAATTTTGCCACTGCAATCATACTAAGCGCAATAAACGCCGCGCCCCCACTCGCCTGCACTAATCTTGCAAAAATGACAATCGCATATGATTGATTTACAAATCCAATAATGGACCCAGCTACAAATATGATGATTGAAATAATCAATAGTTTTTTTACACTATAACGATCAGCAAGCTTCCCATATATCATCGAACCAATACCGACAAATAAGGAATAACCTACTACAACCCAACTTACTTTCGACTGGCTAATGGATAAATCATGAGCCATATCCTCTAACGCAACATTAAATAAAACCGCATTCATCGGTCCTAATAAAACGATAAAACATAATGTTAAAACAAACCATTTTGAATGGTTACTTATATCTTCCCCCATGTGTAACACCTCTCCTGATTGTAATAATTGAAAATGAAAAATGAAGTTGTTTAGCTCCTCTATCATCTCCAAACAGCTTCATCAAATGTATAAGTGTATCGCGCGACAAATTGAATTCAAAACGAAACATGTACGTTGTTCGATATTCATGGAACTATCATAGTTTCAGCACTCCAGTTTGTCAACGAAAAATATACAAAGTAAACTAATTTAGTGTTTTTAGTTTACTTTGTTTAAAAATTGTTATACACTAATTTCGAATCCGATATAAGGAGGGCTGACATGGTTATTCAAATTTGCAATTTCTAACTTAATAAAATAATAAACTTTTATATAGAAGAAACATTACAGGAGGATTATGATGAAGAAAAAAATGTTAGTTGTATTAACGAGCGTAGAAAAATATCCAAATTTAAATCGAGCGACTGGCCTTTGGCTTGGCGAAGCTGTCCATTTCGTTAAAAAGGTTGAAGAAGCTGGTTACGAAGTAGATTATGTTAGCCCACAAGGTGGTTATACACCGATTGATCCGCATAGTTTAGCAATGGCGGAGAGCATCGATTGGGAATGGTATCAAAAGAAAGAATTTATGAATCGCCTTGGTTCTACAATGAAACCGAGTGAGGTGAATTCGGAAGACTATGCTGTTATTTATTACGCAGGTGGTCACGGTGTGATTTGGGACTTCCCTGAAAATAAAGAACTCCAAATGATTAGCCGTAACATTTATGAAAATGGCGGAATCGTTTCCTCTGTTTGTCACGGAGCTGCTGGTTTATTTCATATCACATTAAGCAATGGGGAACGTTTAATTAGTGGTAAAAAAGTAACAGGATTCTCGAATGAAGAAGAGAAACTAGCTGAATTAGATCAATTTGTTCCATTTTTAACAGAAGATGAACTCATTAAAAATGGAGGACTTTACGAAAAAGCTGCGCAACCTTGGGAAGCTTTCGCTTTAGAAGATAATCGTGTTATCACTGGTCAAAACCCAGCTTCAGGTGGTCCAGTAGCTGAATTAGTATTACAACACGTAAACAAATAACAGGTAATAAAAAAGCAGGTTTTCCATTACTATAGGAAAACCTGCTTTTTTACGAAATCATTTGCAAAATAGCAATAACTTCTTTTTCAATTTCCGAATCATCAATTGCTTCTATATACTCTGGTTTAAAAAGTTGATACTTCTTTAGTTGATAAAAATCAAGTATCGCTTTCTTTAACGTAATATCGTACTGAATACAAAAAGAATGATCTATAATACGTCTTAACATCACATCATCTTGCACCATAAATAATTGTGCGTTCATTTTATTAAAGTAGCCTTGTTCCATACCGGATTCAAAAAACATTTGCAAATTATGATTACG
Organism: Bacillus sanguinis; assembly: GCF_018332475.1. Taxonomy (GTDB): domain Bacteria; phylum Bacillota; class Bacilli; order Bacillales; family Bacillaceae_G; genus Bacillus_A; species Bacillus_A sanguinis. Next base: position 18,888 of record NZ_BOQB01000078.1, read on the forward strand.
ATTTTGTTGCGCAGCGACTAGCTGATCAGATAAATGCGGATATGCCTCTTTCAAATCTTGTAAAAAGACATCAGAAATATATGTGACACATTTCAAAGAGTGGATAAACGTCCTTTGGAAACGTTCTGCAAAAGACATACTTTCATCTTGATTATCCGCATCTCCTTCAAGAAGGTAGTTCATAAAATCTTCTACCACAGCTTCAATAATCTCATCTTTTGAAGAAAAACGTTTATATAAAGTAGCTTTACTAATATCCATATACTTCGCAATTTCATCTATTTTCAATTGGCTAAAACTTGTTTTTCTAATAACGGGCTTTATTTTATTAATATAAGTGTTTGCACACGCAACTTTTCTCATTAAAAGAGCCTCCCCTTTTGTCCATACAAAATAGTATAGCAAATTCACGATTAATTATAAATGAAGTCACTATACTCAATACATCTTTTTAGTTTGAGGGGTCATTTATACTATAGAAAAATGCCCGCTACCTTTATGAGTAACGAGCACTTTTTCTATACTTTATTTACAGCTCTTCTTATAGCTTTCCCTATTTCCATGCTAGACTGTGGATTTTGCCCTGTAATTAAACGCCCATCTACTACAACATGCGGCGTGAAATTTGGAGCCACATAAAACAAAGCTCCTTCTTCTTTCAATTTACTTTCTAATAAAAACGGCACTCGCTTTTCTAAATGCACAGCTTTTTCCTCATCATTTGTATAACCTGTTATACGCTTACCGGCAACAAAAAACGAGCCATCTTTATTTTTCACACCGACTAAAGAACTTACTCCGTGACAAACAGCCGCCACAATCCGGTTATTGTTGTACATATTCTCAATCAAATTTGCAACATATGGATTACCCGGAAAATCTACAATCGCCCCGTGCCCACCACCAAATAAAACCGCATCATAATCCGAAAAATGAACCTTTGAGATCGACTTCGTATTTTGCAATAAAGAAGCGACATGCTTAAATTCACGAGGTATCCCGTTCGGAATAGACACTCTATCAATCGGTACTCTACCGCCCTTTATCGACACAATATCAACATCGAACTTAGCCCTTGTAAATACATGATAAGGAGCTGCGAGCTCTTCCAACCACAAACCAGTCGGGTGTCCATTCATATCATGAGCGCTTGTTGAAACTAACAATATCCTTTTCAACATATCCCCTCCTTACTACCTATTTATGTATGGAGTTTTCTTATCATTCATATAGCGCATGAAACAAACAAAAAAATAGCCGACTCTTTATATAAGTCGGCTGCTTTCTTATAGTTCGAGCTCTCCCATACGAAGAAGCTCAACAACTGCTTGTGAACGTCCTTTAACTCCTAGCTTTTGCATTGCGTTTGTGATGCATAGTGATTGCAAAAAGGAATTTCCCTTCTTCCCGTCTACTCACGTAAATGTTCCATAATAATTATTAAATACTATATCCTTGAATAACTTCATTTGTCTGAGCTACAAAACAACTCTCTTCAGGATAGACCAATATAGAATGATGGTAACTATTCTTGTTAAACGAATGACTTTTTAACACGTTCCCATTCTCATGTATAGCCGCGACTATTGTTTCCAAATTATTTGATACTATCCATAGATAAATGTTCTTATTTGGAACCCATATTACCCTTGATTCAAACGCTTTCGGAAGAGGACTATACCTCCATAAGACTTCACCTTGATAATTGTAACCTTTTACTTCTGCTTTTGTGACAACCACTAAGCTACTCGATCCCAATGTCACAGATTGAATACTTTCTTGTTCTTTAACTTCAAGGGTTTTCTCTAAATTCATGTTATAGAACGATACCAATCTTGTTCCTATTCGCAATACCAAATTATGTTCCGGCGTTTCATAAGCTTCATAAATAGCCGCCGAAAACTTTAATTCTATTTTACTATTTCGATTTTCCAATTCATATTTTTTCTTGTCTGTTCTTTTTAATCTGAAGTTAGGTAGACTTATATCGTTTAATCCTGCGCCGAACACATTCCGTTTTTCACTTTCAACATCGGATTCATTTATTTTTAGTCTCCACTTTCCTTTGCCGTCAATCTCGAATATACCAGAAACAGACTTCTCCCCTCTATCAGAAGCAAAATGAACAATAGCCCTGTCCTCAGAAATAAAATCTAGATTAAATCCATGAGCATCCACTTTGAATTTATCAAGTTGCTGACCATCTTTTGAATAGGTAACAATATGCCCAGGAAGATAGGTAATTTCTGATCCTGAAGGTATACTTGTAAACAAAACCTCTCCATCTAAAGATAAGAATAGCGACCACATAGATGAATATATATGATTTTCCCAAATAACATTTTCACCAAGGTCATAACATACTAATTTATGGCTCAAACGGTCTTTTTCTCTTTGTTTATCAGATAACTTTGCTAATTCATTAATTGATTTCCGCGGTCCTTCCTCAACCACGTAAACCCTTTGGTTTTTCATGTCAATAACCCGACTACCAAACCACTCTTTTTTACTCTTTATCTCCCATTTTCCCGAGAACTGCTTAGTCACAGTAATTTCAGGTGCCACCTCACTTTGAACATCAATCTTGTCTACATCCGTAAAGGCTTTAGCCTCAAAATGTTTCCATTGGTGATTTTCAGGAGCTAACCAAAAATATCCTTGATTATGAACTCCTCCATCAAAAAATACATTTTGACCAGATAAAATGAATAGTTCCATTCCAGGATGCCCTTCTGAACCTGTTATGAGGTTTCCAGTGTCTTTGTGTAGTTCATATAATCGATTATCCTCACACACAACTAAATATTTTTCTTGATTAGGAATCAATTGAATAGTGGAAGCTTGTTTTGGTAGCTGTGCTCCATAAATAAATTTCCCATCTCTGTTTAACCAGAAAGTTTCTCCAGATTGAAAAGAGACAACCAATTTATTCTCTATCCAACAGATGTATCTACCTTCATTTTTAAATGCATTAATCCACTTGAGCCTCCCACTACTATCCCAGGCAGAAACTCGTCCCTTCTCTTCTAAAATGAACACCATGTCAGTTTTGTGATCATGCGCGAAACCAGCGAATGGTGAATTAAAACTCATTCTCTCAAATCCCATAGAAAATTGAGCTGCTAATTGTTTAGCAAACATACTTATTGCTTCTTCTTCAGTTTTTGGTGGGGCAGATAATTCACGTTGAAGTTCTTCTTGTTTTTGTTGTAATTCTTTTTCTTTCAGTTCAGAAATAGCAATTCTCGCTTTTAAATTACCGTTATTGTCCAATCGATACAATCTATCCATACTTGAGACAAAAATATCGGTTGAATCCGCTGACACCTCAAGTAAATAAGGCATAAAACTAAGCTCACCAAACATCGTAGAGAGTGTTTCTTTAAAAGCAATGCCCCATTTTAGATCTCCATTAAAGTCAAAGCAATAGAGCTTACCTGGACCGTCATATGTTTCCCGGGTTCCCACTAACCAAAAATCATTACCTATCGCAAATCTAAAAGGTTGCCATTGAAACTCATATACAATAGCTCGCTTACTCTTATAATGTACAAAAGCAACCTTTTCTTTATCGTAAAGTAGAGCACCCATGTGATTCACAGCAACAGGATGCATTTTTTCTAACGCTGTTTCTTTTAAATTGATTTGTTGTACTTGCTCTTTAGTAATAATTTCAATAGTTCCGGCAGCCTCAACAATAAGTAAATCTTGATTATGATAAAGATGTCGAAATTTCCTACGAGACCTTGTTTCAAAATTTATTAATTTAGGATTTTTTTTATCTACAGAAAAAAATGAATTCCACGTGAGCTGACTATTCATTTGTAAAGGAATGGTTGAAATTGGTCGAATTGTACCTTTATCAACAAAATCATAGTATTTATTTTGTTTAACCCTTCCTAAATGGCGCTCTGAATTTACCATTGGCTCATTATTAGGTTCCTTAGCAGCTGGATTAGAAAATAACTTCTTTATTGTATTGAAT
>NZ_BOQB01000079.1 GCF_018332475.1 Bacillus sanguinis
AGTTGATGGGCATGGGGTCTTACCAACAAAACGCGGAAAACATACGCTAAGAGAATTTTGGGAGGAAAAAAGCCGATTTTCCCTACCTAAGGAATCATCGGCCTTTAGTATTATTGAATAAGAGGGCGTAGTGAATATAAACTTGCTACTTTCTTCATATCAAATGTGTATTCGCCAAGAAAATTAATATGTTCCCATCCCAATGGAGAAATATGTTTTAGCAGGTCTTCTCGTAAACTTATATTTGTACACAGCTGCCCTATCTTTTTCAATCCCTAGTCGTACGAGGGAACATCCGCAAGCAGGACAGATTAATGTTTGCATATTTTTCCCTCCTAGAATGATGAATTTTTTTATTCAATACCTCCATGATTTATGGATTTTAACTGTATTTTTGTACTGTTTTTCCGTCTTTAAAGCCTTCAATCGTAGCATCGAATAAATACTCCGGTACCATGGCATATACGGATCGGCTCCTTAGTACAGAAATACCGGGTATTTTTGTAGGTTTTACCACCTTTGCATACTTCGCGTAGTTAGCGGTCAGAGATATAAGAAATCAGGTATAAAAGAGGGAAACCTGTCCTGAGCTGGCCCTGGGTTTCATCTTTCAGACCTGTGGCTCCTTCTGGTATCGTGGTTACTTGCGACTAAATGTCACAGCATGACCCATTGGCAGGTCTAGATTCCTCGTAACGCGTCCCCATTAGGCGACCCAGTTCAAAGGCATCTTCTACAGATAACACTTTTCCCCCTGGATGTTGGTCAAGCCAGTCTTCGGCTGCATTCGGTGAGCTGAAGAAATGGACTTCGTTGCAGAATGCCGTACGAATCGAGGACATATCATCTGGCGTCACGATTGAGACAACGGCAGTGGAAGGTTCCACGCTTACAATGTGGTCCGGTTCCACATTCAACCGTATAGGTTCTCCGGTGCTGTGACAGGGTGACTCGATGTTGACCGAACGACCGATGAGTGCTGGAAATATAAGTGTGTCAAGGGCGCACCAGGCATATAGTTGCTTCCCATCAACCGTAAAGTGGTGAGGGGTAGGGATAAGGGTAAGACCTAAACCAACGACACGGCCTTGTTCGTCGATTTCCACGCTTGGCAGAGACTGGAGAACTTTCTTCACCTCTTCAACAGGTTTTCCGGTCGTTGTCGCCATATCTTCAATGGTGACAGACTCCCCCCCTGCTAGCATTTGTAACAACGGGCGAAACAGCCACTTCATGGATTCTCCTCCCTCTCCCTTGTTCGACTGTTGGTCAAGTCGGGTTACGATTTCCTGAATTTCAGTTTTCATGTCTTTTTCCTCCTTTGTTATTTTTTGTTCCTATTATTATTTTCGATATTACTTTTCATTACCTAAAAACTCCATTTGTTGGACTAATTGACCGATAAAAGCATCCTTTTCATAGCTTGTCTGATTTTTGAAACTTCATGGGCTCTACCCTATGATAAAAATTTTTTCAATTCGTTTCCAAAAGAGAGAGCTTGTTCCAAAGTCATAATTTCCCCTTGCAATTTTGGATGTTCTTCTTTCCACTTGTTTGCATGCTCAACTGAGCTAAAATAGTGAATTTGTTTACATGTTCCTCCGGCCCATGGAGCCTCAGAATCAAACGGCACTGTCCAGATTACTGTTGAATCAGGAGTTGTTTTTGCTAATTTTCCATTTCGGACAGTTACCTCAATCGGTTCACCTGTGTACGCACAACGGGAATGTATATCGACATCAGCAACCAGAGCAGTTGACAGCTCCAATGTCGATATTGCACACCAGGCAAATAAAGTTCGTCCTCCTAAATGAATCTGGTTAGTAGTCGGTATAATCGATAAGCCCAATGCCCCTACTATTTTTTGATCCGCCTCCCGAACGATCATCTGCCGTTGGGCTAATATCTTCACTACTGACTGAACTGTTTTTGTATTAATTCCCGTTTGATTTATTAAAGAACTTTCTGTAACTGCCTGCCCATCACGAATGGAGAAAAAAATTGTCCGAAGAATAGGCACTGATTCTTTAGGCAGCTTAGCTAACAATAGTTCATAAAATTTTTTGAGTTCTGTTTTATTCTTCATTGTTTAAATCCCTCCATTTGATTGAATGCCTCTTTCGGGGAATCAAGGTACGATTCAATGTGTTTACGCAACTTTTGTAGTTCGTTGATTTGTTCGTCTATCTTGGTCAGTTTATCTTTTAACAAATGTTGTAGATGCGGTTCTATCTCCACCGTATTTTTTTCGAAAATCACTATTAAATCTTTCATTTCCTCCAGTGATACGCCTAATGATCGGAGTTGTTTAATACCATTGATACAAAACACATGCTCTTGGTTATAAACGCGGTAATTACCTTCGCTACGCTTTATAGAAGGCAGTATCAATTCCTTTTCTTCATACAGTCGAATGGCTTTTCGACTGACTCCTGTTTGTTGGGCTAGTTGACCAATCGTTAAATCCTCCATTATCTCCCCCCTTTTCGTTAACTGGAAGACCATCACTGAATTAACTAGAGTTTACAACGTTCACCTTAGGGGAAGGTCAAGTGCAATTTTATAATTTAAATACAAAGTTTAATCAGGAGATAGAAGTAACATCATCTTTAAAATGGTGTTATTGCAACATTTCTATAATAAACTCGACATGAAAACCGTTTCCTTGATACTAGCGAGTATTATATGGTAACCCAAGGCTACCTTCGCGAATGGGTTTGCTTGGGGTAATGTAATTTATACATTCAGATTTTAAAGAATCCTCAATTAAAACAACTTATGGAAATCTATCGTCGGGATGTATGCGAACCCAATCTAACAGAGTTATATCAAATTTTAATTCGTCTTGGTTACACTGTTCCAGCTCCATATAATGCTATTTCGGAATCAAAAACAGTTAAGGAACTAGGAGATATTCAAACGCCTGTTTATAGATGACCAGAAGATACTCATTGGACATTATTTCGCCGTACAGGGATTTATGGACTTTGGAATACTGGGGCAATTTCGAGCCATCGAGCAGACGTAAGTGATGCATTTATTCGTAATTATCATCGTGCAAATCGTTGCACCTAGCCACTGACTCAATGGCTGTTAAAAAGGGATTTATTCCTCTGCCACCATTAGTCATTCCTCGATAATTTGTAGAGAAACTCAATCCTTTTTATTAAGTAAGTTTTATAGATTTCAATAGCAAGAAGACTTAACCAAAGTGCACAGATTGTTGACATAATAAACCGTGTAAAACAAATATGCTATATAAATATTTCATTTCCTTAAACAGTTTAAAGTTAATTTGGCAAAGTACGGAAAACCTTATTCATAAAACAGAAAAAAGATTCCTGAGCAATAATCAGGAATCTTTTTTCTAACTTATCCAGCACAGCAAGATAATTTCGAAACATCTTTATCAAAAGTTAGGACAGCCAGCTTCAATCCTTCTGCCATTGTTAGATATGGAGCCATCGTTTCTCTCAGATCTCCAACAGTTAAACCGAATTTCACAGCTAATGTTGCTGCATAAATTACGTCTCCTGCGTTTTCTGCCACTACATGCGCCCCTAACACTTTCAATGTTTTCGCGTCTGCCACTAATTTGAAAACACCTGTTGTTTCCCGATTAACGAGCGCTCTTGGAACAGCATCCAACGGCAATACCGATGTTTTCACTTCATATCCTTTTTCTTTTGCCTGTTGCTCCGTTAAACCAACCGTTGCAATCGATGGAGAAGTAAACGTAACGCCTGGAACCACTTCTAAATTGACCTTTTGATTTAGTCCTCCGATTGCATTACGAGCAGCAAGTCCACCTTCATAAGCAGCTACATAAACAAATTGGGGACCGGGAGTGACATCTCCAGCTGAATAAATTCGGGAATTGGTCGTTTTAAGATAATCATCAATGACAATTTCACCACGGGAACCAACTTCAACGCCTGCTGCATGTAAGTTTAATGATTCTGTATTTGGTTTTCTTCCAGTGGCAATTAGCAATTGTTCTGCTTCAATAATTCGCTTTTTACCATTTATCTCAACATGAACTTTTTTAATGTCTCCATCTTGCTCAACTCGTTCATAGGTTGCACCTGTTACTAAATTAATTCCCTGTTCTGTTAAGGCCTTAGTAATGGCTTCTGAAATTTCAGGATCGTATTCTTTTAATAGACGCTCGCTTCTTTGAATCAAAGTGACTTCTGACCCGAGGTTATGAAATAGTTGTCCTAATTCCATGCCGATATATCCTGAACCAATTACGGTAAGACGATTTGGAACCTTCTTTAATTCCAATAAGCTAGTGCTTGTTAAATAATCTACTTCATCTAATCCGGGAATATTAGGTGCAGTTGAAGAAGCACCTGTAGCTATTAAAAATCTTTTGGCTGTGATTTGATTGCCATTTACTTCAACTGTATTTTCATTTACGAATTTTGCTTCACCTTTTATTAATTCAAAACCATAATCATCAATTAAATTCACATATTTTTCATTTCGCATCTCGGTTACTAAATCATTCTTTTGTTTTACTAATGGCGCTAAATCAACATTTGAAGCCGAAGTGTGTAATCCCACAAATGGATTATTTTTTGCTAGATGATTGATTTCCCCTGCTCTTAATAAGGTCTTAGAAGGAACGCATCCGACATTAACGCAAGTTCCACCCACCGTTCCACGCTCAATCATAGCCACTTTTGCGTTCAAAGCAACGGCTTCAATGGCAGATGAAAAGGCAGCTCCACCAGAACCGATGATGATGTAATCATAATCATAGTTACCTTCATCATTTAAACTTACATCTGTCCTTTTTTCCGATTGCACTTGTATTTCTTCTGCTTCGCCCGGTTGATATTGTGCGTCAGTAATCGCTGTTTTCGCGATATCAATGTCTACATCATACGGTAGTTCAAACAGTGCTTCTCCGCGACGAAAGTCTACTTCAATCCCTTTTGCACCTGCATTTTCAAGAGCAACCGCAATATGTTCTTCACAACCAGTGCAGGTCATTCCTTCAACGTTTAGCCGATATTTTTTCAATAAATTCGTCTTTTGTTCCGATTGAAATTCTTCTGCTTCGCCCGGGTGATAGTTTGCGTCAGCAATCGCATTTTTCGCGTCTTCAACTTTCACGTCATCAGGAAGCTCAAATACAGCTTCTCCACGGCGAAAATCTACTTCAATCGCTTTTGCACCCATGTTTTCAAGAGCGACAGCTACATGCTGTTCACAACCCGAACATGTCATTCCTTGCACGTTCACTCGATATTTTTTCATGGTAAAAATATCCTCCTTTTATTCGACGGGGAGACCCAAGTCTGAAACCTCCGTCTTAATTGCATCTAAATTGGTTTTCGTATCATCAAAAGAAACCGTTACTTCCGCGGTGCTTCCATTAACTTTAATGGCTGTTTTGCCAGCACCTTCAACCTGTGCAATGGCATCTTCCACAACTGATGGCGGGCAGCAATCCATCCCTGCTATAACCATGAATGTCCCCGTCTTCTCAGCTTCAGTAATAGCTTTTACATCCTTCTCTGAATTCATAGCAGTTGTTTTCACTTCACTCTTAGATACTTCAGTTTTTTGGACTTCTTGTTCGTTACTGCATGCACTAACCACTAGCATAAGGGATAGCAACATCATAATCCTGATTATTTGTACTTTCACATAATACACCCCATTTTTTATAGTCAACTTTCAACTGAAAATAAGAAAAGAAACATGGTAAAAACAAGGAACGTTGTAATCCATAAGCCAATGACAGAACTTTTCCTTTTACCCTTTCTTCCATAAACCATATAAAAGGAGTACGCAAGAAGGACAATGGTAACGATGCTGAACAATAACCGATACTTCAACGAGTAGAATGCGATTGCGCCTGCAAACCCAGTGAGTCCAAGGGGAATCAAGATTAGTGGACCCAGGCAACAACCCGCCATAACAAAAGCTGAAAATACAGTGGCTACTTGTGAAACTTTTTCTTTCATGACTTGAACTTCTCCATGCTGCAACAATCATGTGTGGTTGTATCTTTCTTTGTTTCCTCTTTTGTTTCTGGATCAAGTTTTCTCCAGCCCTTGAAAAGAGCGAAAACGAATAACAGACCCATCATGATGAAAATAACATTTTTAAATTCCGTGAAGTATGATCCCAGTGCTGTTCCTGCAATCAACGGAAGTAGTAAAAACAGATGACACGGGCATGTGATGAGTGCGACAAGAAACCAACCTGAACTTTTTATTATGTTTTTCATTTCTGTTTCACCTCTTATTTCTTCATCAGTGTTTCAATAATGGGGCATTCGTAAATATCTTTGTTTTCGGGACATCTTTCTTTAAGATCCATCAGCATTCGTTCAATCCTTTTAAGATCTTCAATTTTACGTTGAATGTCCTCTATCTTCAAAATAGTGAAATCATACATATCACGACACTTCGCTTCATCGCGATCGACAACCCCTAGCAATTTATCAATTTCATTTAAGGTAAATCCTAATTCCTGCATTCGTTTTATGAAATGCAATCGATCGACCGTTTGTTGGGAATACATTCGGTATCCTTTTTCCGTACGTTCAGGCTCTGGAATTAAGCCTAAACGCTCATAATATCGAATGGTCTCCTTGTTAACACCGCACTTGTCAGCCAGTTCTCCGATACGAAATTTCATACGTCTCACCTCACTTACAGCATAAACCACGTACCTTAGTACAGGGTAAATATATAGTTTACTTCATTCATGAGATTTTACTTACCCTTAGAGCCAGATAACGTGCCGCCAAAAACAGCAGCCCCAACCTCAAAGGCTTCCGCAAGAGTCAGCTTGTCCTTCGCCGTTGTTGAATTCTTTTCATTCGCTTTTTGCCAATGTTCCTCAGAACAATAAAATTGAATGGCTGGGCAACAGCTGGTAGAAATGGACGTTGGCTCATTCGATTCGCAAGAAGAATCGCAGCATGCGTTGGTATCGGCAGCATCCGTTGTTCCCAAGCCTACAACCACGGTATCAGGATTGGCAACGGGCATGTTGTTTTTCACATCGATGGTAATCTTTTCACCGCAAAATGCACATTCCGATTCAATAACGGCATCTGTAAACATCGATGGAATGCCAAGGGCATCAATCGCACACATGGAATAAGCTGGCAACATTCCAGCCAATGTAACACGGTGTGGAGTCGGAACTCCTGAAAAAGGATACGCCACGTTCACATCCCCAGAGTTTTGGTCCCAGTGAATTAAATCCAATTCCCTTAAACGTTGAAGAGCAGATTGGACATCAATTTGTTCCTCTGTTGCAGTTAAATCATTGATGTTGACGATTTTTCCCTCAGCCATGAAAAGAAGAATGTCTAAACGGATACTATTTTCTGAAGGAGACAATAAACGGATTTTTCCCTCAAATCCTTCTTCTGGCAAACCAAGTGATTGTAACACCTTGTCCTTTAACGAAGTATTCAAATGATTTTGATTCATGTTGCTGCCTCCTCTATTTGATCTGCAATTATTTACAGGAATTTTTCTTCCTAGTACAGAATAAACCCTGTACCATAGTACAGGGTCAAGTATGATTTATTATTTTATCTTCTAAAACTAAACTATCCCATTAGTTAAGTATAACCTTACCATCTATTCTGAAATTTAACATAGATATCCAATTTTCTTTAAAAGTGTTGTTCCACAATCTGGCCCGATTATTGAACAAAATTAAAAAAGCCATTTAATTCATTAGTTCATGGACAAATCACCATAAACGACCGTTTTTGGTTATGAATAGAGAACTTCTCTAAAAACCTTAAAAACTACTTAAATACATAACCAAAAATATAACCAAAATCAAAAGACCAATATATCTATCTCTACCCCCTTTTTGGTATAGTTAAGGCATTAATAAGGGGGGATTCTTGTTGAAATTTGGATATGCACGTGTCAGTACACAAGATCAGTCATTATCGTTACAACTTGATGCATTGGCTCACTACGGAGTGGACCAGACTTTTGAAGAAAAAGAATCAGGTAAGAAAAAAAACCGACCACAGTTAGATGACCTTCTTAAAGTTTTACGTAAAGGCGACACGGTGGTTGTCTATAAATTAGATCGTATCAGTCGTAGTACCAAACATTTAATTGAGCTTATGGAACATTTTGAAGCAAAGGGAATTCATTTTGTCTCCATTCAAGACAAGATTGACACAACAACTGCTATGGGACGTTTCTTTTTCAGAATGTTGGCCAGCATAGCAGAATTAGAACGTGATATTATCAGTGAACGAACGAAAGATGGATTGACGGCTGCTAGAGCTAGGGGAAGAAACGGAGGAAGACCGAAAGTTGATTTAAAGAAAATAGAACTTGCTATAAAAATGTATGAAAGCAAAGATTACTCTTTATCTCAAATTAAGACGGCAACAGGGATTGGAGCAACAACCTTATACCGTTATCTAGATAAGAAAAAGATATCTGGCAAGGAGTTGTAGCATGAGAGGGAAAGAATTACTAACAGAAGATCAAAGAACGGAATTTGTACGAATTCCAGCTGATATGAGCGAAAGTGAACTAGAAACTTATTATACTTTTTCACAATATGACCTTGAAATTATTAAACGACACAGAAGAGATCATAATCGATTAGGCTTTGCTGTTCAATTATGTGTTCTACGCTATCCTGGATGGTCCCTTTCAGATGTTGGACCTATTCCAGATTACATAATCGAATACATAGCTAGCCAAATAGATGTTAATCCTAATTCATTTTCTTTATATGCCCAACGAGAGCCAACTAAACATGAGCATATGGAAGAAATCCGTCAAGTTTATGGTTATCAAAATTTTTCCTTAGGGAACTATCGCAAGGCAGCTCAGTTTCTTTTGAATCATGCCCTTCAAAATGGAAATTCAATGTATCTTCTTCGTACAGCACAAGAAGAACTACGTAATCAGAAAATTATTCTCCCTGGCATGACTACTATAGAAAGGCTTGTTTGGGAAACTCGTCAACGAGCAGAGGAAAGGATTTTTAAATCATTAACTTGTACTCTTTCCAAATGGCAAAAACAAAAGTTAGATAAACTTATAGATCCATTTGTAGACAATAGAAAAACCCCTTTAGCATGGCTGAGGGAGCTTCCCGGCCAATCTTCACCTGAAGCCTTTTTAAAAGTCATAAAGCGCTTAGAATATATTCGAGAATTAAAATTAGAAATAAATACAGAACAAATCCATCCCAATCGGTTACTTCAATTATCTCGTATTGGAGCACGGTATGAACCACACTCATTTCGAAGATTTAAAGAAATGAAGAAATATGCAATTCTTGTTGCCTATCTAGTAACACTAAGCCAAGATCTAATTGACCAAGCAATTGAAATTCATGATAGACAAATGATGATTTTACAATCAAAGGGTCGTAAAACACAAGAGGAAATGCAAAAAGAAAATGGAAAAGCAGTGAATGAAAAAGTCGTGCATTTTGCAGATATTGGTGCTGCACTTATTCAAGCACGAAATGAAGGGCTTGATCCATTTAATGCTATTGAAATGATTATGCCGTGGGATAAAATTGTTTCTTCCGTTGAAGAAGCCCAAAAATTAGCCCGACCGATGGATTACGATTATCTAGATTTGTTAGAAAATCGGTTTTCTTATCTAAGAAAATATACTCCTACTTTTCTTAAATCTCTTGAATTTCGTTCTACACAAGGTACAGAGCCATTATTGCAAGCCCTAAAAACGCTAAATGAAATAAATGAATCTGGTAAAAGAAAAATTCCAAATGATGCCCCGGTAGATTTTATTCCTAAACGTTGGAAGAAGCATGTTTATGGTGATGATGGAATAATTAACCGGCACTATTATGAGATGGCTGCACTAACAGAGTTGAAAAATCATATTCGTTCAGGCGACATATCCGTAGTCGGTAGTAGACTTCATAAAGATTTTGAAGAGTATCTTGTTCCTAAAAAAGATTGGACAACAACTCGTCTTACGGAAACTAAACTAGCCGTTCGTTCATCGGCAGATGAATATATTGAGGAAAGAAGAAAGTCACTAGCTCAACGCCTTACATGGGTTTCAAATAATCTTGATTCTCTAGAAGGAGTAAATATCGAAAAGGCTAAGATCCGAGTGGACCGTTTGGAGAAGAATACACCCGAAGAAGCGAGAGCTTTTAGCCTGTCTTTATATAATATGTTGCCAAGAATAAAGCTCACTGATCTTTTAATGGAGGTAGCACACTGGACAGGATTTGATGAAATGTTGATACATGCCTCAACCAATCGCCCACCAAAGGGAGAGGAAAAAGTAGTTCTCATGGCTGCTCTCATGGCGATGGGAACTAACATAGGTCTTACTAAAATGGCAGAAGCGACACCAGGAGTTACCTATCATCAAATGGCTAATGCAGCGCAATGGCGTTTATTCGATGATGCTATAAGTCGTGCACAAGCGACATTAGTAAATTTTCAACATAAGCTTAAACTAGCTTCCTATTGGGGAGATGGAAGTACCTCTTCCTCTGATGGAATGCGCGTACAGGTTGGTGTTTCATCGTTACATGCCGATGCCAATCCACACTACGGGTCTGGAAAAGGGGCAACCATTTATCGATTTACTAGTGATCAATTTTCAAGCTTTTATACGAAAGTCATTAATACCAATGCTCGTGATGCTGTACACGTTATCGATGGATTACTTCATCATGAGACAGATTTAAATATTGAAGAGCATTTTACAGATACAGCTGGCTACGCCGACTCAGTATTTGGATTGAGTCATTTACTAGGATTTCGCTTTGCACCAAGGCTACGTGATTTAGCTGACTCTAAGCTATTCACCATCCAAATGCCTAATGAATTCCCAAAACTAGAAAATATACTCCGTGGTCGTATTAATACTAAAATTATTCAAGAGAATTTTGATGACGTATTGCGCGTAGCTCATTCTATTCGAGAAGGAAAAGTGTCTGGTTCACTTATTATGGGGAAATTAGGGTCATATGCGAGACAAAATAAACTTGCAACTACTTTGCGAGAAATGGGGAGAATCGAAAAGACCATTTTTATTTTGGATTACATATCTAACGAAACACTACGCCGTCGAATTCAGCGAGGACTAAATAAAGGGGAAGCCATGAATGGGTTAGCAAGAGCCTTATTCTTTGGAAAACGAGGTGAGTTACGAGAACGAGGAATACAAGACCAACTACAACGTGCAAGTGCTTTAAATATTCTAATAAATGCTATTAGCGTATGGAATACCGTTTATCTTACAGAAGCAACAAAATTATTGAAGGAAAAGGGGAATTTGAGAGAAGATTTACTTAAACATGTTTCTCCGTTAGGATGGGAACACATTAATTTTCTTGGTGAATACAACTTTGATGCAAGTAAAGTAGCAAGTCTACATTCACTACGCCCTCTTAT
>NZ_BOQB01000080.1 GCF_018332475.1 Bacillus sanguinis
ATGTTTTAAATGTCTTATTCAATTTTATGTATAAATAGTTATCAATGGATAGGACTTTTTTGTTTGTCGCTTTTGAAAGAATTATAAGTTTAGAGTGCTTGGAGTTGTTAAGTGGAGTAACACGTTTACTAGATGAGTTAAAAAACTGTCAAGATAATATATTTTTGTTAAAGAAAATTTAAAATATGATACAATGGGATTTTGTGGATATTAAACGAGGGAGTGGGAAACAAGTGCAAATATTATTAATACGTCACGGTGAATCCGAAGCGGACATTTTGCAGGTACATGAAGGACGAGCTGACTTTGAATTAACAGAAAAGGGAAGGCAGCAAGTGCAAAGGCTTGTACAGAAAGTGAAAGCAGATTTTCCGCCAGATTTTATTTGGGCAAGTACATTAAAACGTGCTAAAGAAACTGGTGAGACATTAGCAGAAGGAATTGGGTGTCCAATTCAATTAGAAGAGGAATTAATGGAATTTAATAATGGAGTACAAGCAGGTCTTTCATTTGAAGAAGCAAAGAAATATCCAGAGCCAAAGTTTCTTCATGATCGTTTTGAAAACGGGGAGTCGTTTATTGAATTTAGAATGAGAATAGAAGGAATCTTTTCTAAAATCGTGACAGAGAATACATATGACCGAATTGCAATCGTTGCACATGGTGGTGTAATAAATAGTCTATTACGTGCGTTTTTCAAAATGCCAATTTCAATGGACTATTATTTTAAAATAGGAGATACGGGAGTAAGCTTAATTGAAATTGATGGTGAACAAAAAACGGTACATTTCATTAATGATACGAGTCATTTAGACGGGATGTAAAGATCAATGTATAAAGTAGTATTCTTTGATGTTGACGGTACTCTTTTAAGTGAGATCGACAGAAGTATGCCCGAAAGTACAAAAGAAGCGATACAAAGATTAATAGATAAAGGGATTCACGTAGTTCTTACTACAGGGAGACCATATAGTTTATGCGTGCAATTTAAAGAGCTGGGCATACATACAATTATTTCTGCAAATGGTGCACATATCAAGTGTGGGGAAACAGTTATACATAAATCGGTACTTTCAAGTGAAATCGTTCATGATATCTCAGAGTTTGCAAAATTACTTGGTCAGGGCGTTTCTTATTTTACTGAGGGTTTTACAATGAACGGAATAGCTTCAGATAATAAGCGTGTAATGCAAGCACTTAGTGAGACGTTGAATTTAGAGAAGTATCCTGAAAAAAGCAAGGATTTGTCAGAAGAGGTCTATTGTTTATGTCTGTATGCGGATGAAATAGAATCTCAAAAGTTTATTGAAAAATACCCAAAGCTTACATTTGATCGTTTTCATTATTACGTTATAAATGTATTGGAAGATAGTAAAGTATCGAAGCTAACTGCAATTCAAAAAGTATTAGATTACTTAAACATTTGCAAATCAGAAGCAATTGCTTTTGGCGACGGGGGAAATGATATTGAGATGTTGCAGTATGTGGGATTAGGTATTGCGATGGGGAATGGCGGAGAAGAGTTAAAAACAAGAGCTGATTTCGTTACAAAGAAGGCGAGTGAAGATGGTATTTTATTTGCCTTAGAAAAGTTTCATATCGTCTAACATACCTTTATTGAAATAAAGGTATGTTAGGATTTTTAATGTGCTCGCACAATAAAATATGTATTTGCCCACGATGATGATAAAAGTGTGCAACAATTTCAAGCAACCATTCAAAGCGTGAATAAGAAATACCCCAATAAGCAGTCTTAATTTCCGCTAATTGTTCATTGGAATAGGATAAAAAAGTTTTAGAAATTAAATCATAGCCTTGTATCATAGTTTGTTGCATTTGCGTAATTGTTTCGGGAGTTTGTTCTTTATAGAAATTATGTAGTTGTTTTTCCATAATACCATTTAAAATGAGTAAATCAGCATGACAAATAAGTGACAGGTGTGCACACATTTCAAATAATGAACGCTTCGATTGAATTGGAGCTATTTTTAAATCACTTTCAGTATATTGATCCAGCATTTGAATAGAAGTATCAACAGCAACTTTAAGTTGGTGCAAGGCAGATGGAACAAACATTGTAATTCTCCTCATCTCCGTTTATAATAGTTTCTTAAGGGTATTATATCATACTCAAAATTCCGAAAATTCTAGTAGTTTGACTAGCATATTGAAAAGTATTATATTGTAAAAGGTCATAAGAAACGTGAAATAGAATGGAATGCAATTATTGAGTTAGGAGTTAGACCAATGAGTTTGAAATATGGAAGAGATACAATTGTTGAAGTTGACTTAAATGCAGTAAAACATAATGTAAAAGAATTTAAAAAACGAGTGAATGATGAAAATATTACAATGATGGCTGCTGTAAAAGCAAATGGGTATGGCCATGGGGCAGTTGAAGTTGCGAAAGCTGCTATTGAAGCAGGAATAAATCAGCTTGCAGTTGCATTTGTAGATGAAGCGATAGAGTTAAGAGAAGCAGGAATTAACGTGCCGATTTTAATTTTAGGTTATACGTCAGTAGCAGCTGCGGAAGAGGCAATTCAATATGACGTTATGATGACTGTTTATAGAAGTGAAGATTTACAAGGTATAAATGAAATCGCAAACCGTCTTCAAAAGAAAGCGCAAATTCAGGTGAAAATTGATACAGGAATGAGTCGTATCGGTTTACAAGAAGAAGAGGTTAAACCATTTTTAGAAGAATTAAACCGTATGGAGTATGTAGAGGTAGTAGGAATGTTTACACATTACTCTACGGCAGATGAAATTGATAAATCCTATACAAATATGCAAACAAATGTATTTGAAAAAGCTGTCAATGCAGCAAAAGAATTAGGAATTCATATTCCATATATTCATAGTTCAAATAGTGCTGGATCAATGGAGCTTAGCAATACATTTCAAAATATGGTTCGTGTCGGTATTGGAATTTATGGAATGTATCCTTCAAAAGAGGTAGATCATGCAGTTGTTTCGTTACAGCCTGCGTTGTCGTTAAAATCAAAAGTAGCTCATATTAAGCATGCAAAGAAGAATCGCGGTGTAAGTTATGGGAATACGTATGTAACGACTGGTGAAGAATGGATTGCAACTGTACCGATTGGTTATGCAGATGGCTATAATCGTCAGTTATCTAATAAAGGGCATGCATTAATAAATGGAGTTCGAGTACCTGTTATTGGCCGTGTTTGTATGGATCAGCTCATGTTAGACGTTTCAAAAGCAATGCCAGTACAAGTAGGAGAAGAAGTAGTATTCTACGGTAAACAAGGTGAAGAAGAAATTGCGGTAGAAGAAGTAGCGGATATGTTAGGTACAATTAACTATGAAGTTACATGTATGTTAGACAGAAGAATCCCGCGAGTGTATAAAGAAAATAATGAAACGGCTACTGTCGTAAATATACTAAGAAAAAACTGAATCGTTATGATTCAGTTTTTTTATTTTTGACAAATGAAAAATGCTCTGCTTGTACCGTGTAATTGAATGTCCTTAAAGCCTACGGATTCTAGCGAAGAAATTATTTCTTCATTGGAATAACAAGCTTCTTCAAATGAAAAGTCACTTCTTGTCCAATTATTATCTAAGTCATGCTGAAATAGTATAAAGTTCATTACTGCTTTTTTATTTTCATTATCATATGTAGAATCAATCGTACAAACATATTCTTCCGCTGAAATATGAAACGAAGCAACCCAATTTTCAAGAAAACCTTTTTCCATATTCATATCAAATACGAATGTACCTTCGCTATGTAATACGGAGTAAACATTACGAAAAACATTTTTTAATTCATCTAATTTTAAAATATGGTTTAAGCTATCGCCAGTAGAGATAACATAGTGAAATTGCTCATTTATATTGAAATAACGAGCATCATCGACAATAAAGGTTGCGTCTGGCGCGTTTTGACCTGCGTATTTAATCATTTGAGCAGAACCATCTATACCAGTTACTATAAAAGTATTATCAATTAACTTCTTAGTAAGGTGACCAGTCCCGCAACAAAGATCTAAAATATGAGAATGTGGTGGGGCATATTGTAAAACGAGTTTTTCCAAAAGTAGATAGGAGTGTTCAGCGTAATGCCCCCAATGTTTATTATAAATGGCTGCGAAAATATCATAATCAGAATAAATTAGTTTTTTAGACATATGTATTCACCTTAAGATTCATTACATTATAATAGTCATGCTTCGTTTTCATTTCAAAACCACATTGTGTATATAGTTTTAAGGCATTGTTATTTTTCGTTTCGACGTCTAATTCAATTGTTGAAGCTCCTTTTGTAATAAGGGTATGTACCATGGACGTAAGAATATCTTTGCCGTATCCTTTGCCTTGATAAGAAGGATGAACGGCGAATCCTGATAGTGTAGTAGATTGGTCTTGCTTAGAAACTGTAATTGTTCCTATCACTTTTTCATCGATAAGGACGCTGTAAACTTGATGGGAAGATGAATTCATCATCTTTTGTAACCATGTAGCGGTATTTTCTGCTGAATCTCCGAAGGCTTTACTGGACAGTTCAATAAGGTCAAGAAGTGATTTTGAAGATGCAAGAGTGAGCTGTATAGTACTCTTTGTTGGTTTTTGCACTTCTTTTGCTTTGAACTCCATACTGTATTCACTATATAAATAAGGCAGCTTCAAATGTATTGCAAATTCTTTCCCAGAAGCAGAATCCCCATTTATTATAAGAAGAGCTTCATCGGCCTCTCTTTTTCGTATTTCTTTCATTGCGGTTTGTAAAAGAGTAGTGCCTATATTTAGTTTCCTATAGTTCGGATGAACAAATCCTATTAACTCGATTTTTGTCGGTCTTTCAAAGTCATACATACTCAATGCACCAATTAATTGAGTATTATCATATAATAGAAAATCATATATCTCTTCATTATTGCGAGCAGTTAAAAAGTTGACATGTAAATCTGAAGAGTAATCAATTTGATCGTATTGTCCGCAAATATGAGCTAAATTTTTCATTTGTTTTATTTCACATTCTGTTAAAGAACACTTTTTCTGAATTTCCATTTCAGAATCCCTCACATTCGTATTTAAAAATAGGATGGATGACTTAGCCACTTTTCTAATTCCACACTCCCTTGAACAGACAACAGTCGGTATAAATAACGGTAAGGCTGTCTACACTTTTCAAGTTGAGGAATAGGCATAATTGTTTCGTAACCACTTTTAAAAGCATGAGCTTCTTTTTCGGTAAGTACATATTCTAGTCCGATAAAATCAAACTCTCGAGGAGCAACTGCGTAAGCTTCTGTATCTACTAAACCTGTAATAGTTGTACCATCTGATAAAAACTGAGTAGGGTCCATATCAACTAAAACGAGCGTAGATCCCCTTGGTGTTGGCAAGGAAGAAAGCTGTGATTCAAAAGTAGGAAATGCGTTACGGATGCTCGCATTATCGGAATAAAACCTATTTACAAGTTCTTTACTGACTTTTAATATGTGAGACTTAAATTCTTCTAGTGGAACTTGGAAAGTACCTGATGGGTTTCCTATAAACTCTGCTTGAAACGAATGAATTTCTGCTAGTCCTTTTCCAAGGCTGAATAAAATTGAATCAGATTGTCCGATAAAGGATTGCAACGTACTTCCTGTTAGTTTTTCGACACTAACATACTTCCGGCCATTTAAAACATGTTTTTGCAAAATAGTGGGTATGGGCAAGTTAGTATGCTTTTTCAATAATTCGTGTATAAGTTCTAAATGATGGACGTTCCTTGGATCAATTCCAAATAGGTTTTTACATCCCCACCAAAAATCATTATTTGGCTCTTCATTCATTTTAGAAGAACGAACGATGACTTCTTCATCTTCTGTTCGGACAAGAAACACATCACTTGCATGGTCTTCATAACCTGGGTGTAAAGTTTGAACAGATAAAATAGGTGAAGTAAATAGTTTTTGTAGCATGAAGCGGCTCCTTTTTCTGTAAATTCTATAAATTAAGTATATAACATGTCGTATGTAAGAGCTAAAGTTTTCGGTTCTACATAAGAATTGCTAAAAAGGTGAAAGATGTGTATATAAAGCAATTTCTTTGTATTTGCGGAAAAAATTAGTTATGATAATACTAAGAAAATATATAAGTTTTGGGGGTAATGAATGAAGAAAGTATTTGAATACGTATTATTAACAATTGGCTCAATTATTGTAGCAGGTTCATTAGAGCTTATTTTAGCGCCTAATGGATTAGTAGATGGCGGGGTAACAGCCATTGCTATTATGGCGAATAAAGTTGCAGGATTGCCGCTTTATGGAGTGTTCTTAGGGATTAATATCCCGATTTTATTATTTACTGCAAAAGTAATGGGAAAGAAGTTCTTTATCCGTACATCTTATGCAAACGTTGTTACAACACTCGGATTGATTTATTTGAAACCATTTCCAGCAATTACAACTTCTGAATTGTTAATTGTTCTTTATGGAGGAGTTCTATTTGGTGTTGGTGTAGGGATTGTAGTAAAAATGGGCGGAGCAATTGATGGATCAGAAATGTTAGCTGTTTGGATGAACAAACACTTTAAAGTACCAATTAGTACATTTTTACTTGCAGTAAATGCGGTTATTTTCATCTTTGTTGCTATTTTATTCTCAATCGAACAAGCGATGTTCTCATTAGCAATTTTCTATATTGTTACGAAGATGATTGATTTCATATTAGATGGTATTAATCAAGGAAAGAGCGTTATGATTATTTCTGGTAAAAATAAAGAAATAGGCGATCTACTTATGAAAGAATTGCAATTATCTGTTACGTATCTACATGGAGAAGGTGGTTTTTTAGGAGAACATAAGAGAATCATTTATTGTATTACAAACCGTTTCATTTATCCGAAAATGAAAGATCTCGTTCTCTCTGTAGATCCAACTGCTATCATTGAAGCTTCCTATTCAACAGAAACAACTGGTGTCAAACGTCCGGGAAGGGCAATGAGATCAGAAAAATAGTGAATGAAAATAGCTCCACGTAAGTATAACTTGCGTGGAGCTATTCTTATTTAGGGAACCAGGCTTTTTTCAGTAATTTGACAACAGTTTCGATACAATCCTCTGGAATACTGCCAAAGCCGAGCAATACATATGACTCTTTCCTTACATTATGAACAGAATCGTATGTGGAGAGAGGGTATAACTTAATACGTTCTTTTGCAGCTGCATGAATAAGTTCTTGTTCGTTCATACCGTTATGAACGTGAAGTACGATATGAAGTCCAGATTGTTCACCGAGTATATGAACGTTATTTCCCATTTCGTTTGTAATAGATTTAATTAAAGAAATATGTTTTCTTTTATATAACGTACGACTTCGGTTAATGTGACGTTCCCAATCACCATTTTGAATAAAGGTGGCAAAGGTAAGTTGTTGCATTGTAGAAACCGTTTGTTTATACATACCACCAAATTCTTTATAGATTTTTAGCAGATGAGGTGGTAAAACGATATATCCCATTCGTAAAGAAGGTAAAAAAGATTTCGAAAAAGTTCCCATATAAATAACACACTCATTTGAATCTAGTCCTTGTAAAGAAGGAATAGGTTTTCCTATATAGCGAAATTCCCCGTCGTAATCATCTTCAATAATATACCCCTTACAATCAATCGCCCATTTTAATAACTCGAGTCTTCTAGATAACGGCATAATGATTCCAAGTGGAAATTGGTGAGAGGGAGTCACATACGCTACATTGGAACCCGATTCACGTAAAGCGGAAATATGAATTCCTTTATCATCTAAAGGGATAGGGTGAACGGGAAGATTAGAACTTTGAATCATAGCAGGTATACGGTGAAACCCAGGATTTTCGATTCCGTATTCTTTTTTTGAACCAAGTAGTTGAAGTAGTAGCCAAAGAAGAGGCTGCGTACCTGCTCCAATAATAATTTGATCAGGCGAAGAATGTACCCCGCGAGCATGATATAAATACTTTGAAATATGTTCTCGTAGAACGAGCTCACCTTGTGGATCTTCTTTAGCAAATAATTCATTTTCATATTGAAATAAAGTTTCGTGTAATGCTCTTTTCCAATTTGTTATTGGAAAAGCTTTTTGATCAATAAGCCCTTGGCTACAATCATAATCATATTGTTCGTTTTCTTTCTTATTAGCACTGTTTGACGTAATTTGCTGTTTCTTTTGAATGACATCAATATCGACTTCAGCAACAAAAATCCCGCGTTTCGGTTTGCTTTCTACATACCCTTCAGCTAGTAATTGTTGATAAGCAGATTCAACTGTAATACGGCTCACATTAAGTTGCATAGCTAAATTTCTGTGAGAAGGGAGACGTGTACCGGCACGTAGTGACCCATGAGAGATTTCTCGTTTTATATATTCATAAATTTGTAAGTAAATGGGTGTTTTACTTTGTAATACTAATGGGATAGTCAGATCCATTTATAGACGCTCCTTTTTATACTGGCCTTATAAAAAAGAATAGAACTGTCACTTAAGCTAAGGGCAGTGGCTTTTTATAATGATGATATAACATTTAGAAAATTTTATAAATAGTAAGGGGAGAATCATAATGGATATTAAAGAAGTCGTAACAGAAGCGGATTTACACGATATATTTCCTGTATTACAGCAATTACGAACAAAACTTTCAAGAGAAGAAGCAAGTTGTTTATTTCAAAAAATGAAAGAAGAAAACTATAAACTATTTTCGCTACGCAATGAAGATAAAGAAGTTGTTAGTCTAGCTGGTGTAGCAATTTGTACGAATTTTTATAATGAGAAACATGTTTTTGTATATGACCTTGTAACCGCGGAAGCTCACAGATCAAAAGGGTATGGTAATGTTCTGCTGTCATATGTAGAAAAATGGGGGAAAGAAAAAGGGTGCAGTTCTATCGTTCTTACATCTGCGTTTCCAAGAATTGATGCACATCGTTTTTATGAAAGAGAGGGCTTTAATAAGGTAAGCTATTCTTTTTATAAAGAGTTATAATACTAAGTAGGTTCCGTGTGTAAAAATATATGGAACCTATTTTCTTTTTCAGATTTTAGCTAGGGACAGGTCTAGTAATATAATTTGTCGAATATTAGAAAATAAAAAGGGAATATTGAATTTAGAGAATGTTAGGAGCGTTTATACTTGGAAAAAATAAAGAAATTATCTATACCAAATGATGTAAGAGTCATCATTATTTCTGATATTCATGGAGAATTAGATCTTTTTAAGGAACTACTACATAAAGTTAATTTTAAAGATGAAGATTACTTAATTATTAATGGAGATCTTTGTGAGAAAGGGAGAAATAGTATTGGCGTCGTAAACTATGTGATGGATCTAGTAGTTAGTAAGCCAAATGTGTATGTAATAGAAGGGAATTGTGAGGTTGTAGTTGAAGCACTTGTAAACGAAAATCCTGCGCTAATAAATTATTTATGTACGAGAAAGAATACAATTTTCAATGAATGGCTAGCGCAATTGAATGTTACCGTTAATGAAGAAAGTGATATTTTTGAAGTGAAAAACATATTGATGGGTCATTTCTCAAAAGAAATAAAGTGGCTAACAGAATTACCAACAGCTATTGAAACGGATGATTATATTTTTGTACATGCTGGCCTTGAAGATAGAGAGGATTGGAAAGAAACGGAACGAAAAAATGCGATAGCAATGCCGGAGTTTTTCAATCAATCACATAAAGCAAATAAGTATGTAGTTGTCGGTCATTGGCCTGTTGTAAACTACTCTGATGAAGCTCCATCTAACAATCCAGTTATTGATAAGGAGAAAAAGATTATAGCAATTGACGGCGGAAATGCGATTAAAGAGGCAGGACAATTAAATGCATTTATCATTCAGAGGACAAGTGCAAGTGATAAGTTTTCTTATACATATGTAGACTATTTTCCAGAATATGAAGTAATAGCAGATTTTCATGCCGATGCAACAATGCAGGGCGGGGTTACCTATCCACATTATTACATAGAGCCTATTGAGAAGAAGCAAGATTACACAATATGCAGGCAAAAGGAAACGAATACATTACTTTCTGTGAAAGATGAATACATTAAGCAACTAGATTCAGGTGAATACACAGTGAAAACCGATATTTCTTGTGCACAAATAAGCGTAAGAAAAGGAGATATTGTTTCTCTCATTGATGGTAGCTGCTCAGGATATGATTTAATTAAAAAAGATGGAGTAGAAGGCTGGATAGAGAAAGGGATTTTAGTTGAGATAGAAAAGACGAAAAAGAAAATATTTAGCTGAAATAGGAGGGATGTAACCTCCTATTTTTTTTAGAAGTAGATTGTTTGCTGTCTTTAATAAGTAAATAAATCGTACTCGGTAAAATGACAAGCGTCATTCCTAAAATAATTGCTAGTATAGCAAAACCTTTATACGGAGCAGAAACGATAAATGGAAGCCCCGCTAGGAAAATACCTGCTATTATCATCGAAATACTACAAATATTTGAAGCTCTTTTTTCAAGGTGCTTATCATTCCATTCCAAAGAAACCGTTGATTTACTCGTATCAATTTTGGTACTGAAATAGCCTATTAATATAAATGAAAGCCCTAATGCTATAAATATGAAATGATCAAGAGGAAGTGAAAAGCCAAGAGCGATAAGGGCAATGACAATATCAACAAAAAATAAAAATAGTAACATTGTGTTGCCAATCCAATGGAGAAATTTCTGGTTACTCGCTGCTTTAGATAAAGCTAAAAATAAAAAGAATAAGAAGGAACATATAATTATATTTACGATAACAAAAGTGCCTTTATCCATTGTTGACGTAGGTGTTCCATTGAAGTCCCATTTCGTAACAATACTTGATGGTAAGAAGGAATAGAGAATAATATTTGTCGTAACAATAGTGAGAAATAAAGCAATACTAAATCGATTATTCATTGAATCACCAGCTTTCTACATGAATAATTGGTATCTTATAACAAAAT
>NZ_BOQB01000081.1 GCF_018332475.1 Bacillus sanguinis
TCATGACAAGTAAAATAAAGCCAGCTGAAGTGTGAAATAAACGCCTTTTTAAATAAAAATTGAATAATGCCTTGCATATTAAAAACAAATTCTAAAATGAATAAGTTAGACAGTAAGAAAACAAAAATCGTTTTTAAATGGTGGAAGAAGTGGATAGATATATTTTTGAATAAATGAATACAAAGTATATAACTTGATGAAAGGCCTTTGCCATATGCAACCTCTACGTAATGTTTTCCATGTTCTTCTTTTATGTATAACACCATCATTCGAAACATTTGTAAAGTAGGTAAAACAGATAAAGATAAAATAGGGAGTAAATAAGCTCGATTTTCATTAAAAGAAATAATGGTAAAAGGAGCTTCCCCGAATTTCTGAAGTACCCATATGAAAAATATTTGCAAACAAATCATCATCATCATATCGGGGACAGCTTCTAATATGAACACAATTCGGTTTATCCATTTTTTTATATAATCTTTTGCCAAAAAATAAAAAAATGCCATGCTAGATGATAAAAAGAGCGCAAGCAAAAAGGCTAAAAATAATATAGTAAATGAATATAGATAAGGTTCTAAAACAGTTGGAAATAATGGTGTTGTTTTTAAATGACCAAACTTTGGGTCTGATCCTATAACCAACAATGATTCAGGGGAGAAAATCTGTTTTAACATAGTAACGATCTGGTCAAAAAAATAAATTGGTTGAAAGGTAAATCCTTGTTGAGTGATAAATAAATAAGGTAAATTTAATAATAGTAACAGTGATAAAAGAATGGATGAAAGCTTCATTGTGAATTGAGATATTTTATGTAACATTAAATCCCTCCGACATCTTTTTACAACATTATACAATAAATTCAATGTTACTGTCTTATTTTTCTGAAAAATAAGAAATTAATTGGATTTTATAATTTTAATACGGAATATATATTTATACGGTAAAAAGGTTATAGTAAGGAGCCAGTCCCTATGTCCATCAAGCAAAATGTACAGTATTTCCATTTTCGAGGCATTTACTTTTCTTCAGTTGATGGGTATTTGGTGCTATTCCATTGCTAATAAGTTAATAGAACTAAGTTTTCTTAAAATAAAAACCACCGAAATATAGAAGTGATTTTGAACGTAAGGAATTTGTAAGGAAGGAGTAAGAAAAAAGAGATTTTCAATGTGTATGATCAAAATATAGAGAAGAACGAGAGGGGGAATAGTTACTATATATTTTTATAAAAACAAATTAATAAAACTCTATGGAAGAAAAAGAAGAAATTATAGAAATTAACAAACATCTGAAGAAGAAGGATTAATCATTTATTAGCTCAGAGAGTTGCTTGTGGAAATAATAGATCTATAGATGATTGCAAATTCAGTGTTGACTTTTATCATTGGGAGAGTTGATAGCTATGTGGTTAGCATATGACATACCTATCAACCATCAATACAATTTTAATAGAAGAGAGGAATTCTTTATGAAAACACGCAGTAAAATTACATGTGCAAGTCTAGCACTTTTAATAGCTGGTAGTTCCCTGTTATACATAACACCAACATCAATTGTAAAAGCAGAATCTACGCAAAATGTATCTAGTTCGTTACAAACAAGTACGCAAAGCGATCGTACTTCCGTTAAGAAAGCAATACGGGATGCACTACAACTTGGATACCCGGGAATACTCGCTAACATTTCTAAGGGTGGTAAAACTTGGAGTTATACCGCTGGGGTAGCAGATGTGAGAACCAAGAAACCAATGAAAGCAGATTTTCGCTTTCGTATTGGCAGTGTAACGAAAACGTTCATTGCAACAGTTCTACTTCAATTATCTGGAGAGAACCGTTTGAATCTAGATGACTCCATTGAAAAATGGTTGCCTGGTGTCATTCAAGGAAACGGATATGATGGTAACCAGATTACGATCCGGCAAATATTGAATCATACAAGTGGTATTGCTGACTATATAAATTCAAAAGACTTTGATATTACGGATATAAAAAAATCGTATACGGCTGAAGAATTTGTAAACATGGGGATTTCTCTTCCCCCAGACTTTGCTCCAGGGAAGGGTTGGTCTTATTCAAATACAGGATACGTAATACTAGGAATCCTTATTGAAAAAGTAACAGGAAACAGCTATGCGGAAGAGGTTGAAAATCGGATTATTGAACCGCTTGATTTATCAAATACATTCCTACCTGGCAATTCAAGCGTAATTCCAGGCACCAAACATGCCCGTGGCTATTTGCAACTAGACGGAGCAAGTGAGCTAAAAGACGTTACTTATATTAACCCAGGTAGCTCGGATGGAGATATGATTTCCACTGCTGACGACTTAAACAAATTCTTCTCTTACTTACTCAGTGGCAAATTACTGAAGGAACAGCAACTAAAAGAAATGCTTACTACAGTTCCTACAGAAAGAGAAGGAACTGGATATGGTCTTGGAATACTTGAAATTAAGCTTCCAAATGGTGTCTCGGTATGGGGACACAGGGGGGGCGTTCCAGGGTTTTCCACTTTTGTTGGTGGAACACTTGGAGGCAAGCATACATTGGCCGTCAATCTGAACAGCTTTAACTTTAGTAATCCTGATCCTTTTACAAGTATTTTACTTGCTGAATTTAGGAAGTAGGCAAAAAGGAAAAACGGATAAGTTTTGTCATAGTTTTATAGTTTAAAATATACCATTTTGGTGCAAAAAAACAACTTGCTCTAAAAAAATTAATACTCGTAATTAAGTATAAAAGAACGCTATCGTTTTAAGTAAGTATTTCAGGAGGGTTTTATGAAAAAGAAAATGATTACTGCACTTGGTGTTTCTGCTATAATATTGACTAATTTTGTAGGAAGTACTTATGCAGACTCGAAAACAGGAGTTTCTGTTACAGCTTCCTACAAGAAAAATCAAATAGCGGAATGGTTAGAAATGCATGCGAAGCCTTTAAAAACAACGAATCCAAATGCATCTGTTGATGATTTAAAACCACTTAAGAATATGGTAGGTTCAGCTTCAATTGTAGGTTTAGGTGAAGCTACGCATGGGGCTCATGAAGTTTTTACGATGAAAAACCGTATTGTGAATTATTTAGTATCTGAAAAGGGCTTTACCAACCTAGTTTTAGAAGAGGGGTGGGACAGAGCTTTAGAACTTGATCGATATGTTCTTACTGGTAAGGGAAATCCAAGCCAATATCTATCACCTATATTTAAGACGAAAGAAATGTTAGATTTACTTGATTGGATTCGGCAATATAATGCTAATCCAAAACATAAATCTAAAGTGCGTATCATTGGGATGGACATTCAATCAGTAAATGAGAATGTTTATAATAATATAATAGAATATATTAAAAGAACCAATTCAAAACTTGTGCCGAGGGTAGAAGAGAAGATAAAAGGTCTTATTCCTGTAACAAAGGATATGAATACTTTTGAAAGCCTTACGAAAGAAGAAAAAGAAAAGTATATTTCAGATGCTAAACAAATTAGTGATTTATTAGAGGAAAATAAAAGTAATTTAAATGGGAAATCTAAAGAGTTCGCATGGATAAAACAAAATGCTCGTATTATTGAACAGTTTACTACAATGTTAGCGTCACCTCCTGATAAACCATCTGATTTATATTTGAAACATGATATTGCAATGTATGAAAATGCGAAGTGGACTGAAGAACATTTAGGAAAAACAATTGTATGGGGACATAATGGACACGTTTCGAAAACAAATATGCTTCCTTTTGTATACCCTAAAGTAGCTGGGCAGTATTTAGCAGAGTATTATGGAAAACGGTACGTATCTATTGGAACGTCAGTTTATGAAGGACAATACAATGTCAAGAATAGCGATGGTGAATTTGGCCCATATGGAATATTAAAATCGGATGATCCAAACAGTTATAACTACATCTTTGGCCAAGTTAAAAAAGATCAATTTTTTATTGATTTACGTAAGGCAAACGGCGTGACAAAAACCTGGTTAAACGAACAACATCCAATTTTCGCTGGAATAGCTACCGAAGGGCCTGATATACCAAAAACAGTTGATATATCATTAGGTAAAGCGTTTGATATACTTGTTCAAATTCAAAAAGTGAGTCCATCTCAGCTACATCAATAAATTTAGAATAATGTGCCTTAATGAAGTGTAGTGTCAATATAGTTGTTTGAAAATATCATTTAGATTATTTTCATTAAAGAATTATTAAATGGAATAAATGTTTTCAAATTAGAGACGATGTAGGATAGAAGCACAGTATTATCAAGTTAACAAAATAAAATTCTAACTAAAATGAAAAAAACGCTATTCTTTCCATAGAATCATAGGAAAGGATGGCGTTTTTTATTTAATCTATTATTACAATTTGCTCAAGGAATCTAAAACTTTTTCTCCCCTAACACCTTACGCAATCTTGCTAAAAATTTTGAGTTTCTACAATAAACCACATATCCATTAAGCTAAAGAACAAGTTAATTAAAAACTAGAAAAAGAGTGTGTTTCGAAACGGATATTATGTAACTTTACTGAACGGAAAAGCTACATATAGTATATAAATGAAATGGAATGAGGGGATATATTTTTTGTCATGAAAAAATTTTTCTTTATAAAACTTGATTAATGAAAAAATATTTTATATACTAATTCATGTAAACGGTTTACTAGATCGTATTTTGCTAGAAATGAAGGGAAGGTTCGCATGGAAACAAGGGGGAGAGTAATCGGGATTGATATCGGTACCACAAGTACAAAAACGGTTGTGTTCACAGAAAAAGGAAAAGTCGTTGCATCACATGCAGTAGATTATCCAATTATTCAACCGAACGTCGGATGGGCTGAGCAAGATCCTGATGTAATATGTGCTGCTGTATATAAAACTGTAAGCGTTGCCATCGAAAAAGGTAACGTGTTACCAGAAGATATTTCTTCAATTGGTATTAGTTCTGCAATGCACGCATTAATTGCCGTAGATGAATACGATGCGCCGTTAACGCGCTCTATTATTTGGGCAGATAATCGAAGTACGAAACAGTCAGAAAAATTATTACAACATATGAATGGTCATGAAATTTATAGACGAACGGGTACACCAATTCATCCGATGTCGCCACTTTCTAAATTATTGTGGATGAAAGAGGAAGAGCCAGAATTATATACGAGCGCTTATAAATTTATTTCCATTAAAGAGTATGTTATTTATCAATTGTTTTCACGTTACGTAGTGGATTATTCGATAGCATCGGCTACAGGGTTATTCAATTTAGAAACGCTAAATTGGGATGTTGATGTGTTGGAAATGTTAAATATTTCTTCAGAAAAATTATCAACTCCAGTACCAACTACATATATTTTATCGGGTATGAAACGAGAATTAGCACAAAAGATGGGTATTCGTGAAGATACTCCAGTTGTTATTGGTGCAAGTGATGGTGTTCTTGCGAATGTAGGAGTTGGGGCAATATCTCCTGGTTCAGCTGCAATTACGATTGGAACAAGTGGTGCAGTTCGAACAATTTCATCAAGTGTTAATACAGATGAAAAAGGAAGAACGTTTTGTTACGCATTAACAGACGAGCACTGGGTAATCGGCGGTCCAACGAATAACGGCGGAATATTACTGAGATGGTTACGTGATGAATTTGGTAGCCCGGAGCAAGAAGTTGCAAGGAAGCTTGGCATTGATCCATATGATTTATTAATTAAATATGCGGAAAGTGTACCAGCTGGAGCAGGTGGATTGCTATTTTTACCGTTTTTATCTGGAGAACGTGCACCGTACTGGAATGCAAATGCTCGGGGCACATTCTTTGGAATAAACCTTCAACATAAACGAGAACATTTTATACGTGCAGTCATGGAAGGGGTTTGTATGAGCGTCTATTCTGTAGCACTTGCAATCAGGGATTGTACAGGGCCACTTACTGAAATACGCGTTTCAGGAGGATTTGCGAAATCTGCATTTTGGAGACAAATGTTATCCGATATGATGGGGAAAGAATTGCTTGTTCCTGAAAGCCATGAAGCATCTGCGCTTGGGGCAGCGGCAGTTGCTTTATATGCTGTAGGAAAAATTGATTCTCTTGAAGAGGTTAAGGATTGGATTGATATTGTTCATCACCACGTACCGAATAAAGAAAATACGGCTATATATTTAGAAATGTTTTATATGTATGAACGACTATACAATCGTTTGAAAGAAGAATTTGATTGTATAGCTGCTTTCCAACGTAAATAATAGGGGGATTGGGAGAAATGGTAGTTGGAATCGTACTAGCGGCAGTTGTCATACTACTTTTACTTATTACGGTAGTAAAATGGCATCCGTTTGTCGCGTTAATTTTAACAGCAATTGGTGTAGGGCTAGCAATGGGAATGCCCTTGATTGGAACTTCACCAAAAGATCCAGGGATTATCGATTCTATTAAACTAGGGCTTGGTAATACGTTAGGGTTTTTAGCGATAGTTTTAGCATTAGGAACGATGCTTGGAAAAATGATGGCTGAATCTGGCGGTGCTGAACGAATTGCTAACACATTAATTGGTCGTTTTGGGAAGAAACGTGTTCACTGGGCAATGATGTTCGTTGCATTTTTAGTAGGAATTCCGGTGTTTTTCCAAGTTGGATTTGTACTACTAATTCCATTAGTATTTACAATTGCGTTAGAAACAGGGGTATCACTTATTACAATCGGTATTCCACTAGTAGCAGGACTATCCGTTGTGCACGGACTCGTTCCGCCGCATCCAGCAGCAATGGCAGCGGTAGGTATTTTTAAAGCAGATGTAGGGAAGACAATTTTATATGCATTAATCGTCGGACTTCCAACTGCAATCATTTCAGGTCCGCTTTACGGGAAATGGATCGGTGCTCGTATACATAAAGAAGTACCTTTAGATATAGCGGAGCAATTCATTGAAAGAGATAAGAAGAAAGAACTTCCTAGTTTCGGAAATACATTGTTTACTATTTTACTTCCAGTATTTCTAATGCTAGGTGCATCGATTGCGGAAGTAGCACTAAACAAAACAAGTCAACTTGCGCAAGTATTGCACTTTATTGGAGATCCAATCGTCGCATTATTAATTGCAACGATATATTCTTTCTTTAGTCTTGGTTATGCAAAAGGTTTCTCAAAAGATAAAGTATTACAATTTACAAATGATTGCTTAGGGCCGATTGCGAACATACTGTTAGTTATCGGTGCAGGCGGCGCATTCAATAAGGTATTGTTAGATTCTGGAATTGGGACAACGATTGCAGAAATGGCGAAAGAATCTCATATTTCACCGATATTATTAGGTTGGGGAATTGCGGCACTTATCCGAATAGCGACGGGATCTGCTACAGTTTCTATGATGACAGCGGCTGGAATTGTAGCACCAATTGCAGCAAGTACACCAGGTGTAAACGTTGAATTATTAGCACTTGCAACAGGTGCAGGATCATTAATTTTATCACATGTAAATGATTCTGGATTTTGGATGATTAAAGAGTATTTCGGAATGACTGTGAAAGAAACATTATTAACATGGACTGCAATGGAAACAATATTATCTGTTGTAGCACTTGGACTAATTTCGCTATTAAATATATTTGTATAGAATGGGAGATTGATTAATATGAAACTAGGTTTAATTGGATTAGGAAAAATGGGATTCCCATTAGCAGAACATTTATATGAAGACAAGCATGAAGTAGTTGTATATGACGTAAATAAAGAACTTGTTGAAAAAGCAGGGGCTTTAGGGATTACTGCTCGTCATACATTAAAAGAAATGATCGCTGAACTAGAAGCTCCTCGTACAATTTGGGTAATGGTACCTGCGGGAGAAGTTGTTGAATCGGTATTAAAAGATGTATATCCATTATTAGAGGAAGGCGATATCGTTATTGAAGGTGGGAATTCATTCTATAAAGATACGTTACGCCGTGCGGAAGAAGCGAAAAGCTTTGGTTTACATTACGTAGATATCGGAACATCAGGCGGTGTAGAAGGAGCAAGATACGGTGCTTGCTTAATGGTTGGTGGAGAAAAAGAAATTTACGATCAATTAGAACCTTTATTTAAAGATTTAGCAGTAGAGAATGGTTATTCTTATGCTGGTCGCGTTGGTAGTGGTCATTTCTTAAAAATGGTTCATAACGGTATTGAATACGGAATGATGCAAGCAATCGCTGAAGGATTTGAAGTATTAGATAAAAGTGATTTTGATTTCAATTATGAAGATGTTGCAAAAGTATGGGCAAATGGATCAGTTATCCGCGGTTGGTTAATGGACTTAACTGAAAAGGCATTTGCAGATGATCCAAAACTAGATGGTATTAAAGGTGTAATGAACTCTTCAGGAGAAGGGAAATGGACTGTGGAAACCGCACTTGAACTTCAAGCGGCAGCACCAGTAATCGCAATGTCATTATTTATGCGCTACCGTTCTCAAGAAGATGATACATTCCACGGAAAAGTAGTTTCAGCTCTTCGTAATCAGTTCGGTGGACATGAAGTTGTAAAAAAATAGGGAATGATTTTGAAAAGAAACTTGTGTATAAGCGCAAGTTTCTTTTTTTATAGTTTAAGAAATCGCTAATTTAAAAGTACCATTCAATCATTGTGTATTTGTACGGATTGTATCAAATATATTGTGAAGCATGAAAGATGTCCTGACATAAAAGTAAGAATAAATAAAATGAAGTTTTCATAAATAGTAAAAGGATGATTATGTCATCAGTGTAGCTATGAAGTGGTGTTACATATGAAAAGAGCGTGTTAATAAAATATGAGGTGGTTAAATGGGAAATGAGAAAGTGAAGAATGCAGGGGAAGAAAAAAAGTTATGTCTTTGTATGATTGTTAAGAACGAGTCTAGAATTATGGAAAGATGTTTAAATGCAACAAAATCAATTGTAGATTATGTTTCTATTTGTGATACGGGATCAACTGATGGTACACCTGAAATTATTGAAAATTGGTGTAAAGAAAATGATATCCCTGGAACAGTTCATCATGAACCATTTAAAAATTTTGGTTATAACAGAAGTTTAGCTGTTTCATTGGCACAACAAACATATCCAGAAGCAGATTATTTATTAATATTAGATGCAGATATGATATTAGAAGTTGATCCGGAGTTTGATAAGACTAGTTTAACGGAAGACCATTATCTTACATTGCAATATGATATTCATATTAAGTATTGGCTTACACGCCTTTTGAAAGCTTCTTTACCATGGAAATCTGTCGGTGTTACTCATGAGTATTGGGATATAGATCGTTCCAAAGTTGGTGCGAATTACAATACGAGAGTAGCAAGGTTAGAGACTCTTGTCGTTAACGACCCTGGGGATGGTGGGAGTAAAGCTGATAAATTTGAGAGAGATGAGAGGTTGTTGTTGGAAGGGATTAATGATCCAGAAACAACACCAGATTTGCATATAAGATATTTATTTTATTTAGCCCAAACTTATTTTCATTTAAGTCAATTTGAAGATTCGATTAAATGGTACAAAAAAAGAGTGGACGCAGGGGGATGGGTTGAAGAAGTTTTCTATTCGTTATTGCGAATAGGGTTTTGTTATGAACAACTAGCAAACCGTTCAGCAAATAAACAACATGAGGTAACAGAAGCGGATGAAAAAGAAAATGCTAAGACGCAAGAAGAGCAGTTTACAGCATTAGCTATTCTTTATTTTCAAAAAGCGTGGGAATATCGACCAACTCGGGCTGAGCCATTATATCAACTTGCAAGAATGTATCGATTAAAATCTCAAAATAATATTGCTTTGATGTATGCTCTGCAAGGGAAGGAAGTTCCTTTTCCAAATAATGATCTTCTATTTGTAGATTATCATGTGTATGATTACTTATTTGACTATGAGATCTCTATAAGTGCTTTTTATATACCACATAAAAAACATTTAGGTGCAGTATCACAAAAAATTTTGGAATCGAAAAAAGAAGAGCTACCGTTGCATATAGCAAATATGGTAGAAAGTAATGCGAAATTTTATTAAATACAATTTCGGTTAAAGGAGTAGTGGAGTAATAATGGAATTAATACGATGGGCGCTAGAACTAGGGGAATCTGTGCATGGAAATACGTATGAAGAATTGATGCCACTACTAGATTATTATTATGATCGAGATCATTTAAAAGCGTATTGTATCGCAAATCTTCTTTTAGACATGGATGTAGCAGATGAGCATCGGCAAAAAATTGAATTAAGAAGGTGCATTGCTGCTTATTATGCTGGAATGTATAAAGTAGCAAAAAAACATGCAAGTGAGCTTTTACTTAAATATCCGGATGTGGATTTATATAAAAACAATTTAAGACTAATGGAAGCTTATTTGAATAAGGAATATGATTATTGTCTTTTTATATGCCCAAAGACGTATGGTAGTTTTATAGATGTCGCGCGAGCTTTGAAATGGCGATTGGAGCAGGAGGGAAATACAGCAATTATATCAGAAACAATACTAGAAAATGTGAAAAATACAATTGTTTTTGGAGCGCATACATATGCACATAACCCGAATTTACTTCCGAAAAATGCAATTATTTATAATTTAGAACAGCTATATGAAGGAAGTCCTTATGCGCATCCCCTTTATTTAATGTTATTAAAAGATAAGGAAATTTGGGATTATAGTAAACAAAATATAGAATGGTTAAAACAAAAAGGAGTAGGAAAAGAAATAAAACATGTGGAAATGAACTATGCCCCAACTCTAGAAATAAAAAAAGATGCATTTGATGAAGAGTTAAATGAAGACATTGATATTCTATTTATAGGTGCTCTTAATCCAAGGCGGCAAGCTATTTTAGATCAATTAAAAGCAGTTGCCCCGCATTTAAATATTGTTTTTAAAAATAATGCGTGGGGAATTGTTAGAAATGAGTTGATTGCTAGGTCTAAAATTATATTGAATATTCATTTTTATTTATCAGGCATTCTTGAAACACCTCGAGTTTCTTATGCAGTGGCAAATAAAAAATTTATTATTTCGGAAAATAGTAATCCAGAGGACGAGATAGAGTGGCCAGGAATTGTGTTTACTCCGTATGAAAAAATAATAGAAAATATTATGAAATATGTAGCCTTACCAGAAGAACGTATCAAACTAGCAGAAAAAGCATATAACCATTTTGAAGCGAAAGGAAGCGTAGAGATACTGAGCAGTAAAGAGGAAGAAAAGTAATTGTGAAGAACTCATACTTTCGTATGAGTTCTTTTTTACTTCTATCATACTATTTTATCAAGCTAGTTCCCTCTTTATATTGTGTTTTGTATAGAAATTTCTGATAATATATAAGTATAACTGGAAAACAAAGGAGAGAAATAATTATGAAACTAGTCGTTATTAATGGTACACCAAGAAAATTCGGTAGAACTCGTGTAGTGGCAAAATATATTGCTGATCAATTTGAAGGAGAGTTATACGATTTATCAGTAGAGGAACTGCCTTTATATAATGGGGAGGAATCACAACGTGAATTAGAAGCGGTAAAAAAATTAAAGACGTTAGTGAAAACTGCAGACGGTGTAGTACTATGTACACCTGAATATCATAATGCAATGAGTGGGGCGCTGAAAAATTCGTTAGATTACTTAAGTAGTAGTGAATTTGTACATAAACCTGTCGCATTGCTTGCAGTTGCTGGAGGCGGTAAAGGTGGAATTAACGCATTAAACAGTATGCGCATTGTAGCTAGAGGGGTATACGCAAATGCAATCCCAAAACAAGTTGTGCTTGATGGACTTCATGTACAAGACGGTGAACTGGGAGAAGATGCAAAACCATTAATTCATGATTTAGTTAAAGAATTAAAAGCGTATATGGGCGTATATAAAGAGGTGAAAAAACAACTAGGAGTGGAGTGATATGACATCTCTGTATAAAGATTCACGCTTGTATTTCATTCTAGGGGCCAATAGTCTATCAGCTATTGGTTCCGGAATTGTTATGATAACGATTCCGTGGTTATTAATTAAAGAGAATGGAGGAGAGACAACGTTTGGTTATGTTTCCATCATCGCAACTCTTATTATGTTTTTATTAACACCTTTTATCGGGCAAAGTATTGATCGTTTTTCCAGAAAATCTTTATTACTATGTAATGAAGGTATTGGGATAATCGTTATAGGAATGATGGCTATATGGGGATTTACCGGGCAACCTTATCATTCTATTCACTATATTCTTATATATATAGCAGGGTCATTTTACTATTTATTATTTTACCCTACAATATTTGCGTTCAACCAAGAGATATTTCAAGCAGAACATTATAAAAGTTTAAGTGGAACGATGGAAATACAAGGACAGTTAACGCAAGTTATATCAGGAGCTGCTGCTAGCTTCCTTATTGAAATTATTTCTTTAAAATGGATTTTGTTAGTAGATATGTTAACTTTTGTAGG
Organism: Bacillus sanguinis; assembly: GCF_018332475.1. Classification (GTDB taxonomy): domain Bacteria; phylum Bacillota; class Bacilli; order Bacillales; family Bacillaceae_G; genus Bacillus_A; species Bacillus_A sanguinis. Next base: position 12,411 of record NZ_BOQB01000081.1, read on the forward strand.
AGCATTCGTCCTTTTTTTATGTATACCGTACGTAAAGAAAAAGGAAGTGAAAAGGAAAGTAACATTTAAGAAGCAATTGTTTGAAGGGATTCACTTCATGCAAAAGCGTCCGAAGTTCTTTTGGTTTTTACTTGCGACTTATATGCCGTTTATCGGTGTTATGATGGCAAATTATTTAATACCAGTTTATATTTCGGATATACTTAAAGCTAATGCCTCTGTATACGCAATAGAGGGGATGATGTACGGTGTTGGAGCGGTTGTTGCAGGAATCTGTATTCCACTCATCATGAAATATGTCAAAACAGAAGTTTCAATCGTTATGACGATGTGCATTTATGTAATTTCAATTACCGCAATGATTATTGAACCATCCGTATTATTTTTATATGGACTAGCGATTTTTCATGCGATTGGAAATGCGGGGACAAGGGTGGCGAGAAATGTATTAATGATGGAGGAAATTCCAAACGAAGTAATGGGACGTGTAGACAGCCTATTCCGATTAATTGGTACAGGAATACGCATTGTATTATTAATGCTGTTTACAGCGGGTGTATCTAAAGCTGGAGTAATGCTGCCGTTTTACGTATTAAGCTGTATATTGATCTTCTCATTAGGAATCGCTATTTATTATGTACTATCACAACGTAAAGTAAGAACGAACGTTTCTAATAAATCAATCATATAAAAAGTACTTCTGCCTTCCTATCTTTTTCTATCATTCCTTTCGAGAGGACCCCCACCTCTAAACGTAAGTGAAGGTGGTGAGGTGAATCGAAAGAAATATTTTATTTTCGAGAAAAAACGAAAACGTATGTTCTTTTTGCTATAATATCCTTAACAAGGAGGTGAATAAAATGACAAAGGAAAATCCATCAAACTATAAAACTCTTCAAATTTGGATTAAAAAAGGGCATCGTATGTATTCTTATTTTCAAGAATGTTGTCATAACGCTAAGAATATGTACAACACCACAAACTTTTATATACGCCAGGTGTACACTGGATTAACACAAGAAAAAGAGTTGCAGCCTTTGCAAAAAGAAGTTCTGGATCATATTCATAAAAATATTGGTAAGATGAATGAAGCACAACTTCTTGCCTATCAGAAGAAATTGGAAAAAGGGAAATTAAAGCCTAAAGAAGAACAGAAAGAGATTACATGTAATTTGTTTTCAGAACCTAATTTTGAAAAAACTTATGTAGATTACAACTTTCTAGATGCACTATTTAAGGCTATGATTCAAAATGATTATCGAGCTTTGCCTACGCAATGTAGCCAGTCAATCATGAAAGGTTTGTTCCAAAATTGGAAATCTTTTTTTGCTAGTTTAAAAGACTATAAAAAGAATCCAAACAAATATGCTGGACCGCCTAGAATTCCAAAGTATATTCGTTCTTCTGAAAAAGAGATTCTGTATACAAACCAAGATTGCATCATTAAAAACGGTAGATTTTTAAAGTTTCCAAAGACGAAATTGCAATTAAATATTGGGAAACTAGGTTTTACTGAAGGTAAACTGAAACAAGTTCGTGTGATTCCAAAATACAATGAATATGTAGTGGAATTGGTAATGGATGTTCCTTCTGAACAACAAATGATTGAAGAGAATGCTCGTTATATGAGTATTGATTTAGGGATTGATAACCTTACAACCATCGTAACAAACACAGGTATGAAACCTGTCCTTGTTAAGGGCAAACATGTCAAAAGCATAAATCAATATTACAATAAAATGAAGAGTCATTTTACAAGTATTCTTAGAAATGGAAAACAAACGAATGAAGAACCTTTTACTTCTAAAAGGATAGAAAAACTTCATCAAAAACGTTACTTGAAAATAAAAGACGTCTTCCATAAAGTTAGTCACCATATCGTAAAACTAGCTCAAGAAGAAGAAGTTTGTAAAATCGTTATTGGTCAAAACAAAAGTTGGAAACAAGAAACGAATATGGGAAAAAGAAATAGCCAATCGTTTTGTCATATC
>NZ_BOQB01000082.1 GCF_018332475.1 Bacillus sanguinis
AAAACAAGAAAAACCAGAACAACCAAAGCAAGAGAACATTCAAGTTCCAGCGGCGCAAGTAAATGACGCGATCTCTAAGACATCTGAAAAGATGTTACAAGATGGAATTGAAAGTGATTGGGTAGCTTTAGGCCTTTCTCGTTCTGGAAAGAATGTTCCAATTGAGGCGAAATTAAATTATGTTAAGTCAGTAACTGAAAAAGTAGAAAAGCGCATTAACCGTTTTTCAGCGACAGATTTAGCTAGAACGATTATTATGATGAATGCAATGCAAGCAGACCCTACAAGGGTTGGCGAACATAATTTAGTTCAAAAATTGTACGAATCAGATAAAGTGAATTCTGTTACAGGTTATACATTTGCATTACTTGCATTTGATACGAAGGAATATGAAGTTCCAGTGAATTCAAAATGGAATCGAGTTGCTTTAGTAGATGCGCTTTTAAACGCGCAACATACGGATGGCGGCTGGACTTACGATAGTACAAGCAGTAAAGACAGTGCTAGTAGCGTGGATGTAACAGGTATGGTTTTATCAGCATTAGCTCCTTATCAAGATCGACCAGATGTGAAGCCAGCTGTAGAAAAAGCTGTTGCCTATTTATATAAAGAGCAACTAGAAAATGGTGGTTTCTCTGCTGATGGACAAGAAAATTCTAATAGTGTTGCGCAAGCAATTATTGGATTATCTCTTGTGAAAGATGTAGATCAAAATCGTCTACATAAGGCAATGCAAAATCTACTGTCATATCAACTTCCAAATGGTGAATTCAAATGGTTACCAAGTGATCAAAACGGTAGCGGAATGGCTACAGAGCAAGCGTTATTAGCGCTACTTCAGTTTGAAAATATTGGAAAATCGATTTATGACTGGTCAAATGTATCTGTTCCTGAAATCGATAAGAAACCAAATGTGGATTCAGAAAATGTTGTAGTAGAAAAAGAAGTTACTGAACAACCACAACCACAAGAACAAGTACAACAAGAAACGAAAGATGACACTCTAAAAGTTGTTGTCGATAATGAAACGGTTAAAAATGAAAAATCTGGAAACGGTAGCACGTTACCAAAAACAGGAGCATCTTCTCATAGTGCAGCTACAGAAGTAGGTATGGGTGTATTATGTATCGCTTCTGCATATGTATTATGGAGACGTAAAGCAGCTTAACAAAAATTAGGAGCAAATATTTGCTCCTAATTTTTAATATGAAAGGTGAGAGACAACATGAGTAAGATGAAATGGATCATTTCTTTAATGCTTTCACTTGGGCTACTTGCTGGATGTGAAGAGGCAGCTGTAAAGCCTGAGAAGAAAGTAGAACCAAAGCAAGAAGAGGTAGCAAAACAAGAAGAGAAACAAGATGAAGCGAAACCGGAAGAAAAACCGGAGGAAAAACAAGCTGAACAAGAGCAAAATAAGCAAGAAGAGCAGAAAGAGCAAAAAGAACAAAAAGTAGAAGAGAAGCCGAAAGAAGAAAAGCCACAGGCACAACCGGAAGTAAAGAAAGAAGAAAAACCGCAGGAACAGCCTGTTACTAAGCAATCAGAACAGCAAAAAGCACAAGAAGAGAAACCACAACAGCAACAACAACCGAAAGCACAAGAAGTAAAAGAAGAAGCGAAGGTTGTGAATCAGCCGAAAGAAACACCGAAGCAGGAGCAGAAAGGAAATCCTGAGGAACCAAAAAATGTACCGGTTCCGCCAACGCCAAAACCAGTACCAGACCCAGTTCCACCGCCAACACCAGTTCCACCTAAACCACAAGCAAAACAAGTTACGATCTCAGTAAAAGGTGATAAAGGGTACTTATTAGGTGCGAAAAAAATGGATGTACAAGAAGGCGATACAGTATATAAAGTATTACAACGCACAGGTTTAGATGTGGATGCGAGTGGGTCTAAAGGCGATGTTTATGTAAAAGGTATTAATGATTTATATGAAAAAGATATTACAGATACTAGTGGATGGAAATATCGTGTGAACGGTGCGTTTCCAAACCATAGTGCAGGTGTAGTAACAGTTAAACCAGGAGATACAATCGAGTGGGTGTATGTATTAAAATAAGAAAGGTACTCGGTAAAGGACTATGAAAATAAGTTTTTCTTCTTTACATCCTTTTGTGAATTTTTTCTATTATATCGGGGTGATGATACTATGTATGATGTGTCTTCATCCTCTTTTTTTAATTGGAGCAATTCTATTAATCGTTATAATCAATGTGATGCAAGGGAATAGCGAAAAGATAAGAAAGATGTTACCGAGCACAATCGTTTTCTTTTTTATGGTCATTTTATTTAATTCGTTATTAACGCATAGAGGTCGAACTACATTATTTTGGTTAGGTGATAGCCGTATTAAGCTTGAGGCAATTATGTTTGGAGTAGTAATGGGGTTATTACTAGTTGCGATTATGTTTACGTTTGCTTCGTATAATGATATTATTTCAAGTCATAAATTTTTATATTTATTTTCTAGAATTTCACCGAAAGTAGCATTGTTAACGATGATTACAGTGAGGTTTGTTCCTTTGTTTATGAGGCGATTACAGAAAATAACACTTGTCCAAAAAACGAAAGGTGTACAAGTAGATGCAGGTTCAATTGTGGAACGAGTGAAAAATGGTATGCAACTGTTGCAAGTATTATTAATTTGTTCGTTAGAAGATGCGCTACAAACAGCAGATTCTATGCAAGCTCGTGGATTTGGTGTAACGAAGCGTACGACATATATTCGGTATAGAATGGAAAGACGAGATTGGTATACGCTCAGTTATTTAAGTATTCTACTTATCATTGCTATTATATGTAGTACATATGGCGGAGGAAAGTTAATCATTTATCCGAAAGTCGAATCTATTCTATTTCAGCAATATGATGGAATGATGTTCGGCGTATTTACGATGTTTATTAGTTTACCAATTATAATGGAAGGAAGGGAGTGGCTATGGTGGCGCATGCAGAAATAAACAATTTATCATTTGTATATGCTGATGAAAACGAATATGCGTTACAGCATATTTCTCTTTCTATTCAAAAAGGAGAGTTTATTGCACTTGCTGGAGGATCAGGATCTGGAAAGACGACTTTATTAAAACATTTTAAAAAGGAATTACTTCCAATTGGTACACGTTCAGGAGAAATTTTTTATGATGACGTTTTATTAGAGGAAATACCTGATTTATTATCTGCACAAGAAATTGGTATGGTATTTCAAAATCCAGAGAATCAGCTCGTAATGGATACGGTCATTCAAGAATTAGCATTTTCTTTAGAAAATATCGGGTTACCATCACAGATTATTCAAAAACGAATAGCAGAGCTTATTAGCTTCTTAGGATTTCAAGATTTATTGCACCAATCTGTTCATACGTTATCTGGCGGGCAAAAGCAGCTTGTCAATTTAGCTGCGGTATTAGTTATGCAGCCGAAATTATTATTATTAGATGAACCGACGGCGCAGTTAGACCCCATTGCTGCGAAAGAATTTTTAGGATTGTTAAAACGTATTAACGAAGAACTTGGCATTACGATTGTGTTAAGTGAACATCGTTTAGATGAAGTGATACCACTTGCTACGCGCGTTATTTGTATGAATAATGGTCGAATCGTGTATGATGGTAATCCTAAAACAGTTATCACGAATATGTGGGAAGTAGAAAACTTTCGTCCATTTATTCCGCAAATTCCAAGATTGTTTTTAGAGTGGAATGCGAAAGATATCCCGTTTACAGTGCGAGAAGCGCAAATAAAATTGAATAACTTTTCAGCGATATCATATGTGAATGCGCCAATCGCACAAAGTGAAAAGCGAGAAGTCATTTTAAGTGCAGAGCATATTTCATTCCAATATGAAAAAAGTAGCCCACTTATTTTACGAGACTTAACAGTATCAATTGAAAAAGGAAAATGGGTAGCTCTCGTTGGGAAAAATGGTACAGGTAAATCTACACTGTTAACGATTTTAGCGGGATTGCAAAAAGCGAGAAGAGGGAAAGTAAAGTGGAATGGGAAAGTGATACATAAAATTGATTCGAAAGAACGATTTAAAAGTATCGGGTATGTATCACAACATCCGTATTATCATTTTACATTTGATACAGTGTGGGACGAGGTGTATGAACGAGCGCGTGAATTATATGGAGAACAAGGAAAAGAAATAGCAGAACATCAGCTTAAAAAGTTTTGGCTATATGCACTTAAAGAACGCCATCCGCATGATTGTAGCGGGGGAGAGCAACAACTACTTGCGTTATGTACAACGTTATTATCAAAGCCAACTTTATTATTACTGGATGAACCGACAAAGGGGTTAGATCCATGGAAGAAAGAAAGAGTAGGCGAGCTATTTAGAAAGTTACAACAAGAAGGTACAACAATTGTAATGGCAACGCATGATATTGAGTTTGCAGCGAAATACGTTGATCAATGTATGATGTTATTTGACGGAGCAGTTATTATGAATGATGCACCGAAAGAATTTTTTAGTGGAAACTTCTTTTATACAACATCTATTAACCGATTCATTCGAAAAGAATTGCCATATGCATTAACGTGGGAGGATGTGTACGAAGCGTGTCCAAACGATATGTTGCATTCATAATATGTATTTTTGCAGTAATAATTGGCACATTACTCTTTACTACACTTATTATGGACGGTTATTACATGTTAAGTAGTTTGTTTTTATTAGTTGTTATTATGTTACCGTTCTATATCCGTTTTGAAAGGAAAGCGTTTGTTTCACGTGAAATTGTTCTCGTTGCTGTATTAGCAGCAATTGCAGCAGTGAGCCGCGTACCATTTTCTATTTTACCAAGTGTACAACCGACTTCTTTTGTTATTATCGTTTCTGCAATTGTGTTTGGAAGTGAAACCGGATTTATGATTGGGGCAACAGCAGCGATTGTGTCTAACATCTTTTTAGGACAAGGTCCGTGGACGCCGTGGCAAATGTTTTCATGGGGTATGATCGGTTTTATAGCTGGATTATTACGTAATACGTTTTTAATGAAAAAGCTATGGGGAAGACTTCTATACGGATTGTTTGTTGGATTTTTATTTGGCTGGATTATGAATTTCTGGGGACTTCTCGGTTTTATACGAGAGGCAACGTGGGAAACAGTCATTTCGTATTATATCGCAAGTTTTTATTTCGATTTGAGCCATGCAATTTCTAATGTCGTTTTCTTACTATTATTTAGTACGTCTTGGATTACGATTCTTACAAGATTTAAAAAGAAATATGGCATATTAGATGAGCATAACATGGTATAGAAAAGCATACTCATATAAGGTAGGGTCGCGACTTACATATTCGTTTGCCTCTTTCATGCTTCTTACATATTGTAAGGAGCATTTTTTATTGTCAAAAAATAGATTCAATATATACCCGTTACTATATAAATTTATTTGTATAATAGTAGGTGAGAACTATTTTCAAAAGGGAGGTGTATAGTTAATGAAGTTAGTTATTCCGAAGCAACATGGTGCATGGGCCATGCTCGTTATACCATTTCTATTAAGTGTCATACTTGGGAAACCTACTATGTATCATATTCCATTGTTTTTAGCTTGGTTCTTTATCTATTTAGCTACGTATCCATTTCTTACGTACATAAAGCAAAAACGAAAAAAAGAGTATTTACATGTAGCAATTGTGTATTTTATCATCGCTTTTGTATTTGGGATGATTTCTCTATTATATGAATGGCGCATTCTTTTATTCGTAGCAGTCATGATTCCATTCTTTATAGTAAATATGTATTACGCTCGTCAAAAGAATGAAAGAGCATTACTAAATGACATTAGTGCAATTATTGTTTTCTGTACTGGTGGTTTAGTTAGTTATTATTTTTCAATGAAACTTATAGATAACACAGCATTATTTATTGCGCTTATTTCATTTTTATATTTTTTAGGAAGTACGTTTTATGTGAAAACGATGATTCGTGAGAAAAATAATCCGAAGTATCGCTTTATATCATGGGGTTATCATATTCTATTAACAATCATTGTATTTGCAATCAATCCATGGTGTTCTCTTATCTTTATACCGAGTGTCATTCGAGCCATTATGTTGTATGGTAAAAAAATTTCTATTATAAAAGTAGGGATTTTAGAAATTGTGAATTCTGTATATTTTTTAATCATAACGGCAATAATTATGAAGTATGCCATTTGAAAAAACTTCCCACCTTATGATGGGAAGTTTTTTCAATCTTGTTCTAAAATGTGAACGGTGTAATCGCAGCGTTGAATAGCTTGTTCGATCGCATAAAGGGATTGCTCAATACGAGCGCGATTAAAATCTTTTTCAACAGTCTGTAGTGCTTCTTCTAAACAATGTTTTGCTTCTTGTAATGATTGAAAAGAATCTTGTACATATCCGCGAGCATTTTGATGCATTTCATAATCCTCCTTGCATATTCATATATGTATAGTATGAACAGTAAAGAAGAAAATATTATTTGTTATATTTGTTTGACAATTAAAATGAAATTACGTATAGTAAGAATTAAGTGAATATTTTCTTATCCAGAGAGGTGGAGGGACTGGCCCGATGAAACCCAGCAACCGCGATGCAGGTGCTAATTCCAGCAGAACATATTTGTTCTGGGAGATAAGACGAAGATATATACGTAACTTCTTCTTATCGGAGAGGTTTTTTTGTTGCAAAAAAACCGATTACGAAAATTTATATTAAGAAGAAAGGGGTTGCGCATTACTGTGACACTCGAAAAATACGTAAAACTGCGTAGTACAGTTTATGAATATATGATAGAGCAAGATAAGCCAATATCATTGTTAGATATTCAAGAACATATCGTTTTGCATCATGAAGGAAAATTCACGAAAAAGATGTTACATCAATTTTATTTATCAAGACTATTAGATGAACTGAAACTGGATGGGAAAATTACATTAGCTGATGAATATCTCTATACTGAAAAAGGGGTATTTTATAAGGCGAGAAAAGGGAGCTAAGCTCTCTTTTTTTGAAGTATGTAGAGTAAAAGACTGCTTAAGCAGCCTGATACAGGGAATGGTGTTGAGTGTGTAGTGTCAAAGATTGAATGTGCCTGAAAGAGGCACTTCATATCGGCTGCAAATGAAAAGAGACACCTTCGCCGAATAGGTGTCAGTCGTTTTGTCATATAGACTTGCTATTTGACAGTTATTAGAATAACATGCAGTGGCTCTAGAAGTCAAAAGGGAATTAAAGGAAGAGGTGTTGCTATGTACGCTTACTTATTACATGATATAACGAAATGGATTCCTAAGTACATTATGGATAAAGGGTATGAATATTATGAAGAAGGACATGTAGAAGATGTTGAAATACAAGACAAGAAAATATTTGCTTTCGTTACTGGAAATGCAGGAGACTATGAAGTGATTATTGATCTTGAAGATTTTGCAAAAAGTAGCTGCGAGTGTCCCTATGAAAATTATTGTAAACATATGGCGGCAGTTGTTTATGATATTCAAGATGCTGGTGAGAGTACGGTGAAAGAGAAACTAAAAAAGTTAGAAAAGGAAGAGCTACTAACGGTACTACATCGCTTGTTACAAAGTTCGAAAAACGTGCAAATTGTAGAGAAAATGTTAAAGAAGGGGAAACTTTAACTTATAGAGGGAGTTGTTTTGTAGTGAATGTACTGATTGTATACGCTCATCCTAGTCCTTCCAGTTTTAATGCGGCGATTTTAAAGCATGTGCAAAAAGGATTACAAGAAACTAATCATTTGGTTACGGTACTTGATTTATATAAAGAACAATTTGATCCAGTACTTGTTTTTAATAAAGAGAGGAAAAGGCGTGATTTAGTAAATGAAGAAGAAACAGCTCGGTACAGAACGTTAGTGGAAGAAGCGGATATGCTTCTCTTTATATATCCGATATGGTGGTGGGGGATGCCTGCTATTTTAAAAGGATTTATTGATCGTATTTTCGTAGCTGGATTTGCTTATAAATATGAAGGCACCCTGCCGAAAGGCTTATTGAAAGGTAAGAAGGCGTGGGTGATTAATACGCTAGATTCACCGTTATGGTACGTTGCACTATTATATCGATCAGCAGATTGGATTATGATGAAGAGAGGTGTTTTACGTTTTTGCGGCATTCGGGATATAAAACGGTCAGTTTTTCAATCTGTGAAAACGAGTAAACGAGAGAAGCGGGAAAAGTGGTTATTACAAATAGAAGAAAAGGCTCGTACGTTATGAATGAAATCGATCGTATTATAAACTGTTGTGGGTATGATAACGAACTTTTGCGAACGTACATTACATGTTTACTTCAATTGAAAACATGTAGCGAAACGTTTGGGAAAATTCAAATACAATTAAGAAATGACTACTTAATAAGAGGAATTTGTGAAAGAGAAGTGGATGAGATAGTAAGAGGAAGTAAAGAATATGATACATATTTTCTTCCTAAAGCATTACAGTGGAATTTCTTGAGGGAAAATCCACATTTAATCGAAAAAGTATGTGAAGACTTTTTTACATTTGAGGCATTACATCTTACAGAGATAGAGTGGAAGACCATAATAAATTGCATGGGAAATAAATGATTTATTATGTAAAAAAGCTAGTATAAAACTAGCTTTTCGTTTAAATAAATAAGAAACATAGACTTATGATAAAACCTGCATATAGTAAGTTCACAACGCAAAATCCCATAATATCACGAGCGCCTAAACCAGCTATCGCTAATGCCGGTAATGCCCAAAATGGTTGAATTAAATTCGTCCAAGCATCGCCCCATGCAATGGCCATTGCTGTTTTTGCTGCAGGTACACCAAGTTCAGCACCAGCTGGAATCATAATAGGTGCTTGCACAGCCCATTGGCCGCCGCCAGATGGAACGAAAATATTAACGATGCCAGCACTTAAAAAAGTAAAGAGAGGGAAAGTCGTTTCGTTTGAAATGCTAATAAAGAAATTCGAAATAGCTCCTCCAAGTGAAAGTCCTTCACTATTTGCTCCAATCATCATCCCCATAATTCCTGCGTAAAACGGAAATTGAAGTAAAATACCAGAAGCACTTTTCGTAGAGTCTGAAAAAGCGCGAATATATTGAATCGGAGTACGGTGAAAAATAAGTCCAGCAATTAATAACATAAAAATCACGATATCGAGAGTAAGGTTAAAGCCTTTCGTATAAAAGTAATTGAAAATATAAATGAGACCTAACAATCCAACGCAAAGTGTAATAATAATGCTATTTTCCATTTTTTCAGCGAACGTATTTCTCTCGACCTCTTGAGCGGCAGCTTCTTCGTGGAATACGCTAGGATCTACTGTAATCGTATGTTTTTCATCCGGATGCATCGCTTTATTAATGAGAGGCATCGTAACTAAAAAGATAATAACTGGAACGAGAGCGTATGGCGAGAATAGTGTTTCTGTTATTGGAATAGCTTCTTTAATACTGCCAGCTGTCGTTTTAATTAACGTTTCACCGCCAGTTGCTAACGTAAGAGGAATAGAAGCAGAAAGCCCCGCATGCCAAATGAGAAATCCAGAGTAAGAAGAGGCGATGGCTAGTCTATAATCCAATCCTTCGAGCTGCCTTGCCACTTCTTTTGCATATAAAACAGATACAACAATACCAAATCCCCAGTTTATGTATGCCCCTAGTAAACTTACAATTGAAATGGCAATAATACCTTGTCCAGTCGTTTTCGGTAGTTTTGCAGCTTTCGTTAATCCTTTTTTAATAAGAGGAGCGTTTGCTAAAGCAGATCCTGTCACGAGTACAAGTGCCATTTGCATAGAAAAAGCGAGAAGCCCCCAAATGCCATTACCCCAGTGATTAATCATTTCCACGGGTGTTTGGTGCGTTGCAAACATGCCGAAGAAAATAACAAAAACAGTTAATAAACATGATAAAATAAACGGTTCTGGCAAGAAACGTTGCACTAAGGCGACGCAACCATTAGTAAAAGAACGAAACAAAATAGATCAACCTCCTTATGTATGTTTATTACAATTATTCGAGGTTGATTTTTGAATCCCCTTTTAAAAATAGAAAATTCAGATATTTTTAGAGGGATTGAAATATGTTCAAGAAGAGTAGTAGCATTATCACCCTGACAGAAAAAGTTGCTTTTTACCTAATATGAAATATTGCATATAAAAATGAATTGATGCAAATGTAAAAGCTTATTATAATGAAAGCATAAATATACAACACATCTTAATACAGCAAAGAGGAGGAAGTAATATGGAAATCGCAATGGCAGTTTTAAAATTTTTAGGTGGAGTAATTCCTTTAGTTCAAGAACTTTTAAAAGCGTTTATGTAAGTTTATTCGTTAGCTATTATGTATCCATCATTATTATATCTTACTAAAAAAGAATGGGGTGATTTTTCTGAACATTAAGAAAAATACCAAGAGAAGAAAGTTCCTTGCATGTTTATTAGTTAGTCTATGCACTCTTAATTATTCATCTATTTCTTTCGCAGAAACACAAGCCGGTCATGCAAATGATATAACTAAAAATGCTAGTAGTATTGATACTGGTATAGGAAATCTTACATATAATAATCAAGAGGTTTTAGCTGTAAATGGTGATAAAGTAGAGAGTTTTGTTCCGAAAGAAAGTATTAATTCAAATGGTAAATTTGTAGTAGTGGAACGTGAGAAAAAATCACTTACAACGTCACCAGTCGATATTTCGATTATTGATTCTGTAGTGAATCGTACGTATCCAGGTGCTGTACAACTTGCCAATAAAGCTTTTGCAGACAATCAACCGAGTTTATTAGTGGCTAAGAGAAAGCCTTTGAATATTAGTATAGACTTACCTGGTATGAGAAAAGAAAATACAATCACTGTCCAAAATCCGACATATGGTAATGTAGCTGGAGCAGTAGATGATTTAGTATCTACTTGGAATGAAAAGTATTCTACAACACATACGTTACCGGCAAGAATGCAGTATACAGAATCTATGGTTTATAGTAAATCACAAATTGCAAGTGCTCTTAATGTTAATGCTAAATATCTTGATAACAGTCTAAACATTGATTTTAATGCGGTTGCAAATGGAGAGAAAAAAGTGATGGTGGCGGCATATAAGCAAATATTCTATACCGTAAGTGCTGAACTACCTAACAATCCATCCGATCTATTTGATAATAGTGTTACTTTTGATGAGCTAATTCGTAAAGGAGTAAGTAATTCAGCTCCACCTGTTATGGTCTCAAATGTAGCTTATGGTAGAACGGTTTATGTAAAATTAGAAACAACATCTAAGAGTAAAGATGTACAAGCTGCTTTTAAAGCTTTACTTAAGAATAACAGCGTCGAAACGAGTGGACAGTACAAAGATATTTTTGAAGAAAGTACCTTTACTGCTGTCGTATTAGGCGGAGATGCGAAAGAGCATAACAAGGTTGTTACAAAAGATTTCAATGAAATCCGAAATATCATTAAAGATAATGCTGAATTAAGTTTTAAAAATCCAGCATACCCAATTTCATATACAAGCACTTTCTTAAAAGATAATGCAACTGCTGCTGTTCATAACAATACAGATTATATCGAGACGACAACTACAGAATATTCAAGTGCTAAAATGACACTTGATCATTACGGTGCTTACGTTGCTCAATTTGATGTATCTTGGGATGAATTCACATTTGATCAAAATGGGAAAGAAATATTAACACATAAAACATGGGAAGGAAGCGGCAGAGACAAAACGGCTCATTACTCTACAGTTATACCACTTCCTCCGAATTCAAAAAATATAAAAATCGTAGCAAGAGAATGTACAGGTCTTGCATGGGAATGGTGGAGAACCATTATTAATGAACAAAATGTTCCACTAACAAATGAAATAAAGGTTTCAATTGGAGGAACAACATTATACCCAACTGCTACTATTAGTCATTAGGTTGGAGTAAAGCGCCCTGGTTATAGGGCGCTTTTTTAATTAGGTGAAAGTAGATCGGGGTTTCTCCCCAGCAAATTTATATTTTACTCTAATAGTCTATGAAATTTAGTTAATTAAATGTAAAGTTTATAAAGTGTTTGGAGAGAGTGTAGATCGTCGTATAAGACTAACATGAGAAAAGAATTCATGTAATATAGATAGCAGCTTTAAGCGCATTCGAATTCTAGATTCTAAAACATTTCAGCTTCAAGTTCAGTTTTTTCGCCAACCATAAAGCAGAAATCAAAATAATTTTCGACATGAAGATAGCCGATGTTTCCTATGGTAAGGAAGCATCGGCTTGTATTATGTATGTTGAGTTAGTTTACGTTTCTGGAATAATTGTAATAGCGATGGTCCGAACCGGAGCCTCTATTTCGTTATTTTTACTTTGGCTATTGTAGTATTTAATCATTAATTCGTTAAGTTCGTTTTGAAACTTTCCAAAGTGTTCCTCATCTAGCTTTAATTCTACTACAGAGAAAGTAGCACTATCTTCTTGACTGTTTTGTTCCTCTAATTTCTTAAGGTAACTTTGATATTGTGTCATAAGTGATAATTGATAATAGGAAATGTAGTTTAACTTTTCATCATCAGATAATCCTTTCCATTCACTTCCTTTAATTTTTGCATCTTCTTCATTGATTGCGTAATATTTTTCAGAAACAGATTTTACCTTTTTTTCTTTAATTACATGGACGATACCAGAATCAACCATAGTTTGTAGCTGTCTATATAGTGTTGCTTGTGGTACATTTTTAATGATTTTTACCATTTCTAATGGTGTTAGCCCATCTTCCTTATTTCTCATTAACACTTGGCAAATTTTCATTCTTACTGGATGCATTAAAATTTCAACTTTATTACTCATTATATCACCTTATGTATTGTTTTTTTATTCTCATTATAAATAATGAGAATAATGATTGCAATCCATCCATTTTTATTTTATCATTATCAATAATGATAATGAGATTTGAAAGGAGTGATGACAATGAAAATACATTATGGATTGAATGATCTTAAAGACATTGATATTATGGCTTTTCTACCCATTATATTGCCAGTTATTGCAGTGGGGGCACTTTTAGTTTTTATAGCATTCATTGATTTATATCGACATAGGAAAACAAGAAAAAATGTACTTGTATGGACGTTCATTATTCTTTTCGTTAATATATTGGGACCTATCTTGTACTTTGTTATAGGGAGAAAGGAAAGTGAGAAATTATGAAATTAGAGATTAAAAATGTAACAAAATCATTTAAAGGAAAAATTGCTGTCAATAATTTCTCGATGGAACTGCAAGCGGGGGAATGCGTCGGATTAATTGGACCAAACGGAGCAGGGAAATCTACATTAATAAAAGTAATTTCGGATATTATTCATCCAACTGCTGGTGAAGTTTTATTGAATGGGATAAAAATATCAAAAATGAAAAGTGAAATTGGTTATTTACCGCAATATCCTAATTTTTTTCATTGGATGACAGCGAGAGAAACGCTTACGTTTATGGGCCAACTTTCGGGATTGAAAAAAGAAGAAGTGTCAAAGTCGATTCCAAAGATTTTGGAGAAAGTTGGATTAAGTGGAGAAGAAGGTTCAAAGGTGAGTACCTTTTCTGGAGGAATGAAACAAAGACTCGGTATTGCACAAGCATTACTGCATAAACCGGCGCTTATTGTCATGGATGAACCAGTATCCGCATTAGATCCAATCGGTAGAAGGGAAGTATTAAATCTCATTGAAGAAATAAAAAAAGATACGACCATTTTATTATCAACCCATATATTAAGTGATGCAGAAGAAATCTGTGAACGATTTGTCATGATTAAAGATGGAACAAAGATAGAAGATACAACAATTACTGAGCTTTTACACCGCAATAGCGAAAATAAATTAATCATTGAAATAACAACTAAAGACCGAAAGTGGATTGAAGTTGTAAAAAAATTACCGTATGTGAAGAGCGTAGAAGTAATTGGGCTTAAAATCAAAGTGAAGGTTGAAAGTATTGAAATAAACAAAAATATGTTACTGCAAAATGCACTCGAACATAAAGTGAACATCGTTAAATTTGAAATAAGCAACGATACTTTGGAAGAAATTTTCTTGAAATTGGTGGTGCAAAAATGAGTAACTTACTGGTATTGATAAAAAAAGAATGTGTTCAAATGCTACGTGATTTCAAAATCATTTGGCTACCAATTGTTTTTATATTTTTAGGCGCAACACAGCCGATAGTAACTCATTATTTACCATCAATTCTAGAAGCGTTAGGTGGAGGACAGGGAATTACCATTGATCCGAGTATGGTAGCACAAAAAGGGGGCGAAGTATTAGCGAGTACTTTGGGATCTCAGTTTGATCAGCTGGGACTTATGATTCTAGTGATTTCTATGATGGGTGCCATTCAAACAGATAAAGCTAATGGTATGTTGGCTTTTATTTTGACAAGGCCGGTTACTGTTACTTCATATGTAGGTGGGAAAATAGTGTCAAACTATTTACTGGTAGCTTGTAGTGTAACAATTGGATACGTTACTTCTTATCTATATATAAATTATCTTTTTACTGCTGTTCCATTCGTGCACCTACTTACTGGATTACTATTTTATTTAATTTGGGTTCTTTTTATCGTATCTTTCACAACGATGATAAGTGCTATTTTTCACAGTCAAGGTATTATTGCATTAATTTCAATTGTTTTCCTGTTAGCCTGTAGAGTAATCATCGGTTTGAATCCAATAATGGATCAGCTTAATCCAGCCAGTATGAGTAAGTATGCAATGGAAACGTTAGTCACAGGGGGAGTAAATTTAAACGCAATAATTACAGGATTACTAACTATAGTTTGGATCTTTTTGACACTCTTCGTAACGTATTATTGGATTGCTAATAAAAAGTTTCATTATGAATAAACATGATGAGGGTAATGGGTTTAAATAAAACACCCCAACAATAAAAAGCTTCCACTACTGTGGGAGCTTCTCTAACTGAAAGTGTTGGAATTACTACGAGAACAGTGGTGCCTTATGAATAAGGGACAATAAAAAAACTTCTGGATGCAAGAGGATTTTTTTATTGGGAATAGTAAGGATGAGGGGAGGTGCATTACATATGGGAAAAGGTAGAAGTAATAATGCTGGAAAAAAGCAACCAAATTTTGATGATTCATCTAATTTCGCTAAACAAAGTCAACCGACAGAAAAGAAGAAGAAATAAAAAAAGGAGCTCTCTTTATCAAGAGAGCTCCTTTTTTAGATATATTGATGTTTCAACACAACAGATTGTGTGTTCAATCAAATAGTCATAAATATAAGGTTTAAACTTCTGCTTCCACTACTGTGGAAGCTTTTCTAAATGATGTGCAATATCAATATACATATTAGAGTAAACTGAATGGATTTCATTACTTGGCGTAGCGTTAGAAGAGAAGTGGACAATTACCATATTCGCTTTCGGATCGATGTAAAGCGTTTGTCCGTAACTACCTAATACTTCAAAAGCATCTTGTTCATTGTGCGGAATCCACCATTGATTATGATAAGAAATGGAAGCTCCATGGCCAACTGCAAGTTCACCTTCTTGGACATTTTTTATATTTTCAGTAATAGAAGAAGGGAGAATTTGTTTTCCGTTATATTCCCCGTTATTTAATAGTAATTGCCCAAATCTAGCCATATCTCTAGCAGTTGCATTTAAACCAGCGCTAGCTTGTTCTATTTTTGTTTCATCTGTAACGTAATAAGCGTTTTCTTCCATACCAATTTGAGACCAAATTCGCTTGCTAACATTTTCTGCTAATGATTTACCAGTGATCGTTCGAATAACCCAAGCGAGTGTTTCGGCTGACCCGTTATCGTAAGAGAAATCGGAACCAGGCGGTGCAGTTTCTTCTGCTTCTCGTAACATATCATAAATTTTCATCGGGCCGTCGTAGTTTTTACCGCGTGGTAAAATATTGCTAGCTAAATATAGTTGTGCATCTTGATTTTCTAACGCTGGATGTTCATATCCGTGAGTAGGATATTCTACAGAAACTTGCATGTCCAATAATTGTTGAAGTGTGGCATTACCGAACGGTGTATTTTTTAATTCTTTTATATATGCGTCAGCTGTTTTTTCTAAGTCAATACGATTTTCTTCAGCGAGAGATTGTATAATTGATCCGGTAAAGACCTTCGCTAATGATGCCATGCCATGAGGTTCACTCTCGTTATACCCGTTGAAATATCTTTCATAAACAAGTTGACCATTATGTACCACGACAAAAGCATCCGTTTTGTTATCGTCTAAAAGTTTTTTTAGAGGAGTTGTATTTCCAAATCTACGCTCCACGGCAAAATCGTCTAAGCTTTGCAATGCAGTAGAGAAGTGGGAAACGTGATCCGGGTTATTTTTCACCTCGTTAATTAAAGTGAATTCTTTCATATGTGTATACGACCAACGTAAATACGGGTCATCTAACCAATTTTTCTTCGTCACGTTATTTTTCGATGGGATTGTTTTATTATGTTTGAAGTATGTAAAACCGAGCCCTGTAATTACAAATATAAATGTGATTATGAGTAAGAGTAGGGGAGATTTTTTTAGTTTCATATCGGTCCCTCCTTTTATTTCTATTATAAGTATACGCTTCTATTAAAAGAAATACAAAATAAGGAAAGTAAACGGGGAAGTTTACTTTCCTTATTCATGTTAAGCGGAAACTTTTCCGTCTGTATGTTGTTTCTTGAATTTTTGTTTTCGTCCGTGTAATCCATAATAGAGAAGTAAAGTGAATGCAACGATAATAGCTGCGATGAGATACATATTATGGTAACTTGATTTCGCTGCGACGATACCTAAAATGAAAGAACCAAAACCGAGACCACTATCAAAGAATGAGAAGTACGTAGCTGTCGCAGAACCACGTCGATGGTTTGCAGCGGCAGAGATTGCAATCGTTTGGAAACTTGGAATTAATGTTCCGTAACCTAAACCGATTAACATACCTGCGCCAAGGAACCAAAACGGAGTTTGTGCTTGGCTTAAAATGAACATCCCGATTGTGAAAATAATGATAGCTGGGTAAACAAGTACATTTTCACCGAAGCGATCAAAAATCTTTCCTGTAAATGGACGAGAAATTACAACGACAAGTGCGTATAAAACAAAGAAGTAACTAGCAACTTCTCCTAAGCCGAGCTCTTTTGCATAAATAGGAATAAAGGATAAAATGCCACTATAAGAAAAGGCTAAAACAAATCCTGTCAGAGCAATCGGAATAGAGGACGGTTCAAGTAAGTCCTTCCATTTCATTTTTTCTCGTTTTTGTTTGCTCACTGGTACTTCATGCGGAATATTTACAAGTAATCCTAATAAAAATGCAAGCAATGAAAATACGGAACAAACGATAAATAGTACAGTAAATGAAAAATGAGAAATAATTGTTAAACCTAAAAAAGGACCAATTACCATCGGCAAACTCATGAATACGCCGAAATATGCCAGTGCTTCGCCTCTTCTATGAGCTGGCGCAACATCAGTTACAATTGTTCCTGTGGCTGTTGTTGCCATACCGAACCCAATACCATGTAAGAAGCGAAGGGCAAGTAATAAGAATAAACTTTGTGCACCGAAATACATAACAGTAGCAGCTAAAAATAATGACAGTGAAATAAATAAAATTTTCTTTCTCCCTAATTCATCAAGCCATTTTCCTGTAAATGGTCTACATAAAACAGATGAAATAAGAAAAACAGTTGCAACTAAACCAATTTCCTCAGGTTTTCCTTTTAGGCCGTCTATTACATAGACAGGTAAAGTAGTCATGAGCATGTAAAATGTTAAGAAGAGAAATAGACTACTAAAACAAGTTCCGAGGAAATCCTTCGTCCAAAGTTTTTCACTTTGCATCGTCATCCCTCCAATTTAATCTAAGTTTTTAATAATTTGTTGTAACACTTCAAATGCTTGATGTAACTCATCTTCGTTAATACCTTCTAGTGTCTTTTTTTCGAAAGTATCAACTTCTTCTTGCCATACCGGAATCATTTGTATCGCTGTTTCTGATAAAGAAATGAGCTTCTCACGGCGATCTTTTCCTTCAGTACGAATAATCCAACCCATTGTTTCCATACGTGTTAGCGTACGAGTCATCGTTGGTGATTCAACATTTAAATACTGACATAATTCTGTTTGTGTACAAGAACCAGTTTGATTGATGCGGAAAATAACAGCCCATTGCGCACTAAATAACCCAGTGGGAGATACGCGTTCATTAAATTTCTTCGTAAACTTGCGAGAAGTCTGGCTGACAATGTGAAAAAAATGTTGTTTTTCGTCCATGTATTTTGATCCTTTCAAATTAGTTACCTAGCTAACTATATACTTTTTTATTATAATTGTCTAGTAATAGACATGTTGAGTTATGTAAAAATTTCGTATAGGCTTTATGTTGAGAACGTACATTCTGTATGTTATTCTTTAAGTAAGTAAAGAATTTTCTTTCTATTAAATAGAATGGGGGAACTTGTGATGATTAAGCCTGCAACAATGGAGTTTGTTTCACTATCGAACGGAGAAACGATTGCGTATCAGGAAGTTGGAAGGCAAAATACAGAAATTCTTGTACTCATTCACGGGAACATGACATCGTCACAACACTGGGATTTAGTTATTGAAAAGTTGCAAGATCAATACCATATTTATGCTCTTGATTTAAGAGGATTTGGCCAATCAACATATAATCAATCGATAGATTCATTACAAGACTTTGCGGTTGATGTAAAACTATTTATTGATCAATTAAAACTAGAGAAATTTTCATTAATGGGCTGGTCAATGGGTGGTGGTGTTGCGATGCAATTTACAGCGAATCATCCAACGTTTGTCGAAAAATTAATTTTAGTAGAATCAGTAGGAATGAAAGGTTATCCAATTTTCAAAAAAGATATTAATGGGCAACCAATCGTAACAAGTTTATTAAAAACGAAAGAAGAAATCGCACAAGATCCCGTACAAATCGCTCCAGTGCTAGATGCGATAAAAAATATGAATAAATTATATTACCGTACAGTATGGAATCTATTAATATATACACATAATCAACCGGAACCGGATCATTACGAAAAGTATTTAGACGATATGTTAACACAGCGTAATTTCGTAGATGTGAATTATGCACTCATTACATTTAACATTTCGGATGAACATAACGGGGTTGTAGAGGGAAATAAGCAAATTCATTATATTAAAGCTCCGACACTTGTCATACAAGGTGACAGAGATTACGTCGTACCGCAAGTAGTCGGTGAGGAATTAGCAAAACATTTGCCAAATGCAGAGTTGAAAGTATTAGAAGATTGCGGTCATTCGCCGTTTATTGATTGTTTAGATGTATTTATAAAGCATGTAGAGGATTGGTTAGAAGATAAGTAGGTTGAGGAAGAAGTTAGATGAAATGTATCTAGCTTCTTTTTTGTGGAAAAATCAAAATTATTTCATCCACTAGTTCTTTCTTATTACATAGCAAACAATATATAATGAGTGTGGTGGATTACAAAAGGGAGAGATTAGGGATGTCAATTCGTTTTACTTTTTGGATTATGGTTGGAATTGTAGCAATCTCGGGTTTGTCACAAGGTATGCTCTTACCGGCCATTGCAATGATTTTTGAACAAGAAGGGGTTAGTTCAAGTATTAATGGTATTCATGCAACGGCATTATATATTGGGATATTAGTTATTTCACCGTTTCTTGAAAAACCGATGCAAAAGTTTGGAATGAAGCCAATTATCGTTATTGGTGGGTTTCTCGTTGTTATATCATTATTCTTTTTTACACAAACTTTTTCATTCTGGGTATGGTTTATCCTTAGATTTCTAGTTGGAGTCGGAGATCATATGCTTCATGTCGGAACACAAACGTGGATTACGACAACATCGGACCCGAGTAAAATTGGTAGACAAGTATCGATATACGGTGTATTCTTCGGGATTGGTTTTGCCGTCGGCCCGTATTTAGCAAGCACTGTGCAGTACGGTCTTGCAACGCCATTTATGATATCTACTATACTTTGTTTAATAGGTTGGCTTTTACTACTTCCAACGAAGAACGCATTCCCAGCGCAAGATGAAAGAGAAGTGAAGAGTGAATCATCATTTTCTCGTTATAAACAAGTTGTTGGATTAGGATGGATTGCGTTACTGGGGCCACTTGCATATGGCGTACTCGAAGCAATGTTAAATAGTAACTTACCAGTATACGCGCTTCGAAAAGGATGGTCTGTTTCAGAAGTATCCTTCTTATTACCAGCATTTGCAGTTGGGGGCATTATTACACAAATTCCACTCGGTATATTGAGTGACAAATACGGAAGGGACCGTATTTTAACGTGGACGTTCAGCGTAAGTACGGGTATTTTCCTACTTGCAGCAGTATTTGATCAATATTACTGGATCGTCTTTGCCTGTATGCTATTAGCAGGTATGGTTATTGGATCGTGTTTCTCATTAGGTCTTGGATTTATGACAGATTTATTACCGAGATACTTATTGCCAGCAGGTAATATATTATCTGGAATCGCCTTTAGTTTAGGAAGTATACTGGGACCTGTATTAGGAGGCGTATTTATAGAAAAAATACAGTATACAAGCTTTTTCATTGCGGTTATGATTATAATGGGAATTCTCGCAATGGTATATATGATCTACATGAAGAATCAATTCGCATCAAGAAAAATAGAAAGTAGGTTAGGGCATGACAAAACAACCTAATAAAAAGAAATTTGAAGTACTTGAAAATGAAACAATTACAGACTGCTTAGCACGTATGGAACAAGAAGGATACGCACCGTCTCGTCGTATGGAAGAGCCAATCTTTCATGAAGTGAAGAAAGACGGCAAAACAGTAGTTGAACCGTGCGGTAGGAAGATTGTTTTTGAGGGGAAATTGAAGTAATCTAATAAAAGTTCTTCTTTGTGGTATAGAGCCCTCCAAATCGTTTGAGTTGGAGGGTTTGTTTAAATTGGGCGGAGAAAAGATTGCTACTTTTTCTGTATATTGCTAAAATAAGTTCTTGGGGCTTACTTGTTGTTAACATTATAATAATTGTTGCTCAACTTAAAGAAATTAGTTACACAGATTTCGCACTAACTAAAGAGGGGGCGGCAGCAAGCCCTTATTTTTGGAGCCACTCATAAACGTAAAGTAAGAGGGGAGGATATATGAACTATTCGCCTCTCTTGTTTAGATTAACCAGCTATTACAATTGGAAGTGGTATATCAAATTCAACATTCTATTGGATAATGTTTTTCTAGTTATCTATTCATTCTGATAGAAATAATAGATTGTTAGAAAGTGAAAAAGATTATCCGTATATTCCGAAGCAAATTCAATAGAGTGTTTTCAAAAATTAAGTGTAAAACCAAAATACGCTGTTTTAAAAGTTATTTGTTAGAATTTGTTATTAGTAATAAGACAGAAAAGAGGATTACATGTTAGATAATTTACGGAGAAATAAAAAGTTTTTTTTATTATGTTTTATTTTTTTATTGATTTTAACCGCTTGTGACAATACAGATATTAAGACATCTAAAGCTTCATTACCACCGGCTCAATCAAAGGCAGATACATCATTAAAAACACCCAATTGGGTCGATAAAAGTCCTATTCAAAAATCCCCTAATTTTATTGAAGATAAAAAAGTAAAATCGGTAGTGAATTTAATAGCAACGGGTGATAATTTATATCATGGCGCAGTAATTAAAGATGGCAAACAAAAAGATGGTTCATATGATTATAACTATATTTATGAAAATATAAAAAAAGCTGTTCAATCAAGTGATCTTGCTATTGTGAACCAGGAGACTCCAATTGCAGGAAATCATCTAAAAGTACAGGGATATCCTACTTTCAATACACCTGAAGAAGTAGGTCAATCTTTAGTGGACACTGGATTCAATATAGTGACTCAAGCGACAAATCACACTATGGATATGGGTATTAAAGGTGTGATGAATACAAGAGAATACTGGAAGAAATATCAGGATGTTATCCCAGTAGGCATTAATGAGAGTCAAAACGAACGCAATGAAATAAAAACGATTACCAAAAATGGTATTCGCTTTGGGCTACTTAATTATACATATGGTACGAATGGAAATAAAATTCCAGGTGATAAGTCTTGGGCATTAAATTTAATTGATAAAAAAGCGATACAAAATGATGTGGAAAAGGCAAAGAATAATTCTGATATGGTGATTGTTATGGTGCATTGGGGAGTAGAATATACCTTTACGCCTTCAAAGCAACAAAAAGAAATTGCTCAATATTTAACAGATTTAGGCGTAGATGTAGTAATTGGAAATCATCCACATGTAATCCAACCAATTGAGTGGAAAGAAAATAAAGATGGACATCAGACGCTAATCTATTATTCTCTTGGAAATCTTATTTCTGCTCAAGAAAAATTAGAAACATTGATTGGAGGACTATCGTATATACAATTTGTTAAGTATGAAGATGAAACTTTTGGTATACGACAAGCTGCAGTTGTACCGACAGTAACCGACTATGCGGATGGTAAGAAGCATTTTAAAATTCAATTTTTAAAAGATTATTCAGATGAAAATTCTAAAAAACATGGGGTTAAAGAATTTGTCGACCCTGTTTCTTTGAAGGACTTTAAGGATATTCCTAAAGAAGTGTTGGGAAATTGGTATAAAGACTAATAAACAAAAAGGGAATGAGATACAATTAAAAAAATTATAATTTTAGCATTGGTATTGGCATTGGGATCGAGCCTTGCTGCTTGTAGTGAAAAACAAACATCTCGGGAAACTACTAATCATAATGATAAAAATAAAGTTGATATAAAAGCGAATAAAAAAGATGCTTTACCTATTTCTGATCTTAATGATTGGAGAATTATTCTTGTAAATAGAGAACATATGTTACCAAAGGAACTAGGGATTGAATTAACAAGTATCACCCAAAATGCTAAGCCAAATATGAAAATAGATAGCAGAATTGCAACTTCCTATCAGGATATGGTAACAGCTGCAAAAAAAGAGGGCATTAACCTTTATTTAAGGTCAGGTTATCGAGCTATAAAATTACAACAAACTTATTATGATGCTTCAGTTAAAAGCTATAAATCTCAAGGTTTTTCGGATACAGAGGCTAGTGCTAAGGCATTGGAATATCTTCAGTATCCTGGCGCAAGTGAACATCATACTGGATTAGCGTTAGACATTATTTCAGTTGAATGGCAGAATACTGTAGAAGACTTAAATGCAAAGTTTGAAACTACCGATGCATTTAAATGGTTAGATAAGAATGCTGCAGAGTATGGTTTTATTCTTCGCTATCCAAAAGATAAAGAGGGGATTACTGGAATTAAGTATGAGCCATGGCACTATCGTTATGTAGGAAAAGAAGTTGCTATATATCTAAAAGAAAAGAGATTAACTTTAGAAGAATATTGCGAAAAAATTAAGTCCGACAAATAAAAGTACACTTTGATTCTATTAAAAAGTTAGTAGACATATTTCTCTTCAGTAAAGGAGATAAATTATGCATTGTTACTGGAAAAGTTGGATCTGAAGGATGTCTCCATCTTCCTTTTAGTATTGCGAAAACTGTGTATGATAATGTAAGTACGTATGAACCTATGTATGTATCAACCTATGTATGTATCAAGAACTTAAAGTTATAAAAGAAGCAGTGAAAAAGGATCTGATATTCATATCAGATCCTTTTTCATTCGTAACATGGAATACTTGCTTACATGGGTTAGGTATCCCTAGTCTTACCTTCATAGAAGGAGCTGAAAAACTAAAAGACGAGTACAGGTTTATTGTATTATATGCATCAGGTCATGGGAAAATGGATTCACTAGATTTAACTGAAGAATATGAGATGCCAAATATAATAGATTGGTTGAATGAATGAAATAGTAGATATTCTTAAGATTGAACAATTTTCTCCTTGCTAGCATTCTTTTAGGAGTTTTACAATAGATAGGAACAAAAAATCCCTCAAGAAAAGGCATGTTCTTGAAGGATTTTTTATGCTTTATATATTTTATATTGCTTGTAACTTATTAATTAAATTTATTTTTAGATATTTCAGCGCGTTGAATATAACCATCAGAGAAGCTGAAATAAAGAGAATAGCTTCCTCGATTATATATGAAGCCTTCACTAGTCATATCTTCTCCGATTCCATCTGGTTCACCAAACCACTCTTTCAATTCGTTAATAGTGATATCCATTTTCACCGATATATATCTAGCGTCCGAAGGATACATGTCAATATTATAATCGCCGTATACCGCTATATTAGGTGCATCACACTCTGTACATGGTGCTTTTCTCAAAACATCAGGCACTCCATATTCTTTTTTTACCTCAGATATATCTTTACCCAATGAATTTAATTTAAATGGACCAAACGTCCCATTTTCTAAAGCTGTTGTTAACATTTGTTTCAGTTCTTCTTTTGAATTGATGTTGAAATTATAATCTCTGTTTTTTGCTATTGCATTATAGAAAAATTGTGCATACTGCTCACGCTTTACAAATGTATTTCCGTTAAAATTACCTACCTCGTCACCTTGTGCTATACGGTTACTACGCAGTGTATTTACAGCTTCATAAGCCCAATGACCTTTTGGTACATCTTTAAATTTCCCTTGTTCTTTTGATTCTAAATGAAATGCTCTTTGTAATATTACCGCCATCTCATAACGAGTTAATACATCATCAGGACGGAATGTACCTGTTCCATCACCTGTCATAATTCCAGCTTGTGCAATGGCTTTAATATCCTTTTCGAACATATGATTTGTAATATCACTAAACATATTTCCCTGTTTATCGTCTGCAATTAAACCTAAATGTCGATTGACTAAAGAAGCTACCTGTCCTCTAGTAACATTGTCGCCAAAACCAAATTTCCCATTTCCATACCCCTTATAAATCCCTGCTGCCGCTAAGTAATCAATAGCATCTTTTGACCAGTGTTCCTTTGGTACATCTGTAAATACAGTATTTGCATTGCTAGCTACCTTATAGTTATTCGTAGTTGTTTGTGCATTTACAGTGCTTACCATCGTTGTAGTTGCTAGTGCTGCGGTTAATACGAATCCAAAAAACTTTTTAACTTTACTTGTTTTTCTGCTCATTTGTGAACCCCCTTGTTATATGAAACGTATTGAATAACCTTAGTAAACATTTAATTTACTTAAATGTTTACATCGTGATTATAACATATAAGTAATGAAAATTTACCATAAATTTCTATAGAATAAATAACTATTTTACTAATCTGTATGCAACTTAATCTCACTATCTGTAAATATTCATCTCTATTTAAAAAATGGTATTTATAAATCCATTCAACAAAATCATCTAAATTCCTTTTCTCTATTTGTGAACAGTAAAACGCTCCTTTTTTCAATCTACGATAGAAGATAGAACGTATATTTGGTATAATCAAAACATACTATATGAAACGATGTACATGAGTTTGATATTTATGTAATAAGGTAAGTACTACATAACAATAACAATGCTATAGAGTTCAGTTCATGTTATACAAATTAATCGTTAGAAAGGAAAAGGAGTAATGAATCAAATTTCATTTGAAGATTTATTTGAAGAAGAAAACGAAAAAGAAAAAGTGGAGGTAGCTGAAATACCAGTACCTTTATCGCCATTGCAAAAAGATATATTGGAATTAATGGATTCTGAAGAAATAAGTGCTCTTGAGCTATGCGAACAATTAATACGAGCTGGAAAAATATCAGATGAAAGATTCACAACGAATAAGCCTAAAGCATTTGGAGAAGTATGCTTACTATTAGAAGGATTTGTTAAAGAAGGAAAGCTTATTTTTGTCAAAAGTGATGAGAAAAGAGATAGGGTTTATAAATTGAATGAAGAAATGAACGCATAAGGTGTACAGGGGAGTTCATTCATTTTTCTGATCAAAAAGGTGTCAATCTTGCTTAGATTGACACCTTTTTGATCAATTAACATCTAACATACTTACGTTTGAAACCAAGTCTTCCTCTATCAAGTTCTTTCTGAATACTCTCTGTAGCGTTTAACAAACTGCTCTTTTTATTTTCACGTTTTATTTCAACTATACCAACTTCTTTTGCAGTCTCGACTGCTTTCTCGTGTAGTGGCACATATGAAATTGCCACCGTGTTTAGGAAAGTATTCATAGCGGATTTAGTTCGTTCCGGCGAATCATGAATCGTATTTTTCACCATTTCAAGCATAGTGGCAATTTTACTATCAGTAAATTCATTGTCTTTTCGATTTCCTAAAAGCCAGCAGTAGCAACTCCAGCCTGCAGACATTCGTAGCTCGTCTCCACTTGCAATCCATTTATCAGCAACATCTTGTGCAATATCTGTCTCCGATAAAGTGACTGCTACTACATAATCAGAGAGCATATAAAAATACGCGCCATCCATCCAGCGATCAAAATCAGACTCGCTCATAGCTTTTGGATCAGCGATGATGCCTGCAAAGTACATAGCATCGTAGTTACCTGTTGCATAAAGTTCTTCAGCTAATTCTTGATTTATTTTTATTTTTTTAGCAATTGGCTTCATAGCACCTGTAGCTACGCCGAAAACTGGCTCGTGCGCACCGTTAGATATGTATATTTTTTTCGTTCTTTCTTTGCCTAGGGCCTCAAGCTCTTGCATAACTGTTTTAAAATCCAAAGCTGTGCACTTCCTTTCTTAATATAAAGACCATTTAAATTTCTTATTAAATCTTCTTCACTTTTCAATTTTAATCGTAAGTAAGAGGTATGTCTATTTTCTGTAATCCCTTGCATATGCACGGTGAAGGTAAAAGAGAGAAAGTAAGTAACATTTGTTGTAACTATCGGAGCATAGGTTTTTTGTTTTTTTGTAAGTGCTTTTGACGGCAATTGCAATTAGTTATAAAATAATGTCTGTTAAGGGATTTTCTAGAAACTACAATTCGTCTGCTGGGGATAAAATGAAAAGGCGGAATAAACCTATCTTAATACATAGTAGATTCATAGTATTTCACGAATGAGAACATAAAGGGAGGTTAGGATACTTACACGAATTGTGTAGGTATTTCATACAGCAATGAATATTAAAAAAAGAGTAATTGCACTATCAACAAGTTTAGTAATGTTAGGGAGCGCACCTTTAGCGATATCAGCAGAAGAGAGGAAAAACCTTCAAACGGATCAACTTCGTATCGCGCAAGGGGAGAGTGGGACGAGCGGATTAAGTTATTCTGATTTTAATCTAGAAACTCCAGATTATATGCAAATAAATGAAGCGGAAGTATCAGAGAATGAGAAAATTCTTCTAGAAGAATTTAAACATAAACATGATGAAACAGAAGAATTACATAAAATGAAGGAAGCTAAAAGAGGTCAAGTAGCGGAAAATGAAGCTATTTCAAACATTGAAAAGGCTTTTGAACATGTAGACGGTCGAAATGATGGTTCTAATCGCGAAATGAAGCCAGTTGAAAAGCCAAGAGCTATTCAATATAGTGCATCGACGACTACAAAGAAATATGGAACACTTGCAGGTGTACCGTTTGTAGAGTGGATTGTTCCAGCTGGAAATCCTGATATTCGCCCTGCAAATCCGATGAAAGCACGTTACATTACAATTCATGAGACTGCAAACACAGCTCGTGGTGCAAATGCTGAAAATCATGCGAAATATTTGTATAAACAAGCAACGGAAGGTACGTTCCGAACAGCTTCATGGCATTTTACTGTAGACGATAAGCAAATCTATCAACACTTACCAACAAATGAAAATGGTTGGCATGCAGGAGATGGTGATGGATCAGGAAACAGAGAATCTATCGGGATTGAAATTTCAGTTAACCAAGATGGAGATTACAATAAAGCGTTAGAGAATGCGAAGCGACTTGCAGGTTACTTAATGAATAAGGAAGGAATTAGCGCGGACCACATTTTTAGACATCAACAATGGAGCGGAAAAAACTGTCCTGATATTTTAATTTCTCGTGGGAATTGGACTAGCTTCGTACAAGGTATTCAATGGTATGCAAATGTTAACGCACAAATTGATTCGCCTTTACAAGAAAGAAATGAGTTATTTGATTCAAATGAATATAATCCAGCTGAACCTAACATGGAACTTGTAGTGAATGGTGATGGTATAAACGTACGTGGCGGTGCAGGACTTGAACATCAAACTGTTCGTAAAGCTTCAAAAGGAGACCGTTACAAAGTGTTAGCGGTTAAAAATGGTTGGTATAAAGTAGGTAACGATGAGTGGATCTTCTATAATCCAAGTTGGATTAAGATTAACTACAATGTACCAAAAGAAGAAGTGCAAAAGCCAAAAGATGATATTACAGGTGGATGGTTTGAGGGACATATTCGTAAACTACACAGCCTAGGTATTATGCACGGAGAAGGAAATGGTGTATTTGCGCCTTATCGTAATGTAACGAGAGCTGAGTTTGCGACCTTAATCTCAAATGCTCTTAAACTACCAGAAGGAAATAAGTCATTTGTAGATATTAACAAAGCACATTCATCACTTCATGACGGTATTAAACGTAGTGCAAGTGCAGGAATTATTAGCGGTCGTGGCGGAGGGATTTTTGACCCGAATGCGCCCATCACTCGTGAAGAAGCATCTATCATGATTGACAACGCATTACAGTATAAAGGTGTTACAGGCGAATTAGTCGCATTACCATTTAGGGATAAACATTTGATCACATATAAACAGCCTGTTCAACGATTATACAGCTTACAGGTAGTTAATGGTGTTGGAAATAATGAGTTTAATCCTAAAGGTACAACAACTCGTGGTGAGGCAGCTGCCTTTTTAGTGAAGATGTTAGATGTAAGTCAAAAATAGAAAGAATGGTAAAGGAGCTATCCAAAATGAAAATTTGGAATAGCTCCTTTTTATTTTAGCCCCTATTAAGCCCCTTCCAAGCCCCTCATAAGCACTTACCAAGTAATAAATCACTAAGAAAAAACAAAACAAAACAAAAACAACTACAAGAAAAAAGCGCGAAAACATAAAACCGTTGTTGTAGTAGTTAAGAAAATTTGAAATTCAAATGCAAAAACCAAGCCCTCACTCCTATATGTATATTGAAGGATTGAAATCTGCCTTTTTATGAATACAAGGGGAGGTAAATATATGGCGGTGTACCGTAATGTGCAGGTGAACTTTTGGCAAGATGAATTCATATTAGATTTGACGCCAGAGGAGCGTTATTTTTACATATATTTGTTAACTGGTACGAAAACGAAGCAATGTGGAATTTACGTATTACCGAAACGTTTAGCAGAACTGGAAACAGGCTACAGTATGGAGACTGTTGAGAAGCTGTTAAATAGGTTTGTTGCATATGGAAAGATTTTATACGATGTAGAAACGAAAGAGTTATACATACTAAATTGGCTACATTATAACCCTATTTTAAATACGAATATAGAGAAGTGTGTATTACGTGAGTTAAAGACTGTAAAAAGTAAAGAGTTCATACATATGTTTTTACGTAAATGTCTGGAAGAAGAATGGAAGATTCCGTTGTTATTGCAGTATTTTGGTATGCCGGCAGAAGAGGATAATAATAGTTCGGAAGTAGTTATTGAAGAGAAAGAAGTAGAAGAGGTAGAAAGTATAGAAGAGGCGGTTCCCAATAGTAAAGTGTACAAGTTTTACGAACAACATATTAGTAGTTTATCCCCATATATCGTAAAGGAATTGAAAGAGTGGATACAAAAATTTTCAGGAGAGACAGTACTAGAGGCACTAAAAATTGCGTTTGAACAGAATAAGCGAACGCTTGCTTATGTGAAGGGGATTTTGAGGAATTGGTGTAAGAAAGGGCGAGTAGATTTCATTGAAAGAAAGGAAGGCGTACATAAGAGAGAGGTATGTAGTTTGTATGATCCATAGTATGAGAAAGTATGGGTTTTTCAACTTTTCTAAAAGGTTCTTCCTTAAATAAAAGCGAATAGTTTGAGCAAGGAGGGGGTTATATGGAAGTCGTCATAAAGAAGAAACGAACTAGAGGTAAGAAAATTTTTATTTGGTGTAGTAGTATCGTTCTTTTACTAGTTATTTGTATAGTAATTTTTTTGAACATATATACGCTTAGTTCTGTGCCAAAGATAGATGGAACGATAAAGCTAGCGGATTTACAACATGCTGTTACTGTAAAACGGGATAGTAAAGGGGTACCGCATATTAAAGCGGAAAATGCACATGATTTATATTTTTCACAAGGGTATGTACAAGCGCAAGATCGTTTGTTTCAAATGGATTTAAGTAGAAGGCAAGCTTCTGGGATGTTGAGTGAAGTTGTAGGGGAAGCAGCTGTTGATCGAGATAAGTTGTTTCGAACGCTCGGTTTACGGCGAGCAGCCGAAGCGTCTGTTAGTCAATATGATGGGGAAGCGAAGTATGCCTTGCAGTCATTTGCTGATGGAGTGAACGCTTTTATACGTGAGGCAAAAGAGGAAAAGAGATTACCAGTTGAGTTTACTATATTAGGCTATGAGCCTGCTGAATGGTCCATTGTTGATACGTTAACGATTGGAAAGTATATGGCGTTTGACTTAGGTGGACATTGGCACGGACAGGCGTTTCGATATTGGGCGCTGAAAAATTTACCGAAAGAGCAAGCAAATGAGCTATTTCCTACATATCCGAAAGATGCGCCTAGACTGCTAGCTGAACTGAAAAATACAAATGTGGACGTAGCACAAAGTTTTGCAAAAACGATCATTCCGCCAGAGTTTAATGGTAGTAATAACTGGGTTATAAGCGGTGAAAAGAGTGCGTCTGGTAAGCCGATTTTAGCGGATGATCCTCATTTATCTCTTGCCACGCCTTCTATTTGGTATCAATCAAAACTTGAAATGAAAGATTTGAATGTGAGTGGCGTTATTTTTGCGGGAGTGCCAGGTGTTATATTAGGACACAATGACAAAATAGCATGGGGCGTTACGAATACAGGTCCTGATGTGCAAGATTTATATATTGAGAAGAGAAATCCTAATAATGAAAATGAATTTCTATATAACGATAAGTGGGAAAAAGCTACTGTTGTGGATGAATCTATTAAAGTAAAAGGCGGGAAAACAATACCGTATAACGTTACCGTTACGAGGCATGGTCCAGTCATTTCAGAGTTTGCGGATAAAGGGAAAGAGAAAACGAAAACAGTATTTGCTTTGAAATGGACTGCTTTAGAGCCTTCCGCTGAATTAAAGGCTGTATTAAATATGAATAAAGCGAAAGACTGGAATGAGTTTGAAACAGCACTTCAAGATTTTCATACACCAACTCAAAACTTTGTATTTGCGTCAAACGATGGCACAATTGCTTATAAAGCGAACGGAAATATACCAGTGCGTAAAAAAGGAGATGGGAGTTTACCAGTACCAGGGTGGACAGATGAATATGAGTGGGAAGGGTATATCCCATATGATCAACTCCCAAAAGTAATCAATCCAAAACAAGGGTTTATTTCCACTGCCAATAATAAAATCGTTGATGATCATTATCCGTACCATATTAGTAATACGTGGGCACAGCCATATAGGCAAATGCGTATTCAAGAGTTTTTACAAGAGAAGGAAAAGTATACGGTGAAAGATTTAGAAGAGTTACAGATGGATCAAAAGAATTTATATGGGAAAGAGTTTGCTCCTATATTTTTAAAAGAGTTAAATAAAGCATCGTTAAATGAAATAGAGAAAGAAGGCGTAAAACAATTAACGAATTGGAATTTTTACGATAGTAAAGATGACGCGGCACCGTTAATATTCCATTTATTAATGAAGGAGATTTCGAATACGTTATTTTCAAAAGAAATTCCGAAAGATGTGATGGAGTTATTTGAAGGGAAGTCACAAGTTGTGGATGAATTGATTCGAAAAGAAGTAGCAGGAGAAAAGAGCGTTTGGTTTACGAAGTACGGAGGATTCACAAAAGTTGTGCATACATCGTACGAAAATGTAATGAAGAAATTACAGAAGGAATATGGACCCAATGTTGCAGAGTGGAAGTGGGGCGATTACCATCAACTGGCGTTCACACATCCAATCTCAAAATCATCTAGTATGTTAGCGTTACTTGCATTTAATCGTGAAAAACCAGTTCCGATTGGCGGCAGCCAAGTTACCGTTCAAGCAGCGAGTTACGGAGATAACGGTATTGTCAATCACGGAGCTTCTTGGCGATTCGTTATTGATACGAAAGATATGTCAACTGGTTATCATATCGTAGGGCCAGGACAATCAGGACATTTTAGAAGTGATTGGTATCATGATCAAATAGATGATTGGGTAAACGGAACGTATCATACGACTACATTGAATACGGAGGGGATAGAGGGGAAAGTGTTAAATTTAGAGCCGAAGTAATAGGGTGTTTTTGTTTGTGGAGGGGACTAGTAATAATCTTTTTGATAATGAAAGCTTATCATTTAGAATATAACCTAGTTTTTAAATAATTTTAACAGCCAGCCTACTATCATTTAATTTGATAGTAGGCTGTTTCCATATTCGATGTTTACAATCAATGAAGCAAAGCCAATAATGTTTAACATTTTGCAAGAATTAGATAAAATCACAGTAGAATTAGAACGTGCAGCTGTTAAATTCCGAGAAGCGGATGAATTATATGGCGGAAATTTAGTTGACTCTGATATTCAGGAAGGAGCCATGTGCGGAAAACTCCCTTCAAAATCAGAAGAGTCATTTTTCAATAAAAAAGATTTAAATGCTGCGTGGACTGGTATTTCTAATGGGTTTGTAGATGGTGCAGTGGATGCGTGG
>NZ_BOQB01000083.1 GCF_018332475.1 Bacillus sanguinis
TCCGTTTCCAACAGGGTTTTTATTAAAATAAAATGGTAAAGGGAGAGATAAATATGAAAAAAATTAAAGGGGCATTTCCAGTATTAATTACACCGATGGATGAGTTTCAAGAAATTAATTGGAACGGTGTAAAACAAAACGTAAACTACTTTATTGAGCAAAAAGTGGCTGGCATTATTATAAACGGAAGCACAGGAGAGTTTGTTAGTTTGTCAAAAGAAGAACGATTGAAAATGGTAGAAACAGTATTAAAGGAAGTTGGTAGCCGTATACCGGTTATTGTTGGAACTGCTGCGGAAACGACGAAAGAGACGATTGAATATACGAAACATGCAGAAGCGCATGGAGCAGATTGTGCATTAATTATTAACTCGTACTATTGTAAACCGAAAGAAGAGGAAATTTATTTTCACTTTAAAGAAATCTCAAACGCTGTAAATATACCAATTATGTTATATAATAACCCGTTTACATCTGGTGTTGATATGAGTACAGAACTTATGCTACGTATTGGAAAAGACTGTGAAAATGTTACACATATTAAAGAATCTAGCGGGGATATTCGAAAAGCGAGAGATTTAGTGAGACAAGGCAAAGGTGCTTTTCAAGTCTTCTGCGGATCTGAAGATTTAGTTATGGAATCTTATTTAGTTGGTGCAACAGGATGGGTTTCAGTAGCAGGAAATATCGTACCGGGACTTGTTACGAAAATGTATGAGCATTTCCAAAATGGTGAATTAGAAAAAGCTTGGGAAATTAACGATGCGATTTTACCTCTTTGCGAGTTTCTTGAAGGATCAGGAAAGTATGTACAGATCGTTAAACGCTCAATGGAATTACACGGGCAGGCTGGGGGACCTTCTCGTTATCCGAGACTCGGATTAACTGAAGAAGAAGATCAAAAACTTCAAACGATTATCTCAAAAATTGCAGCTCATGCAGCTGTTTAAATAAGGAGGAGATCATATATGTTAACGACAAACATTGAGTTAAGACCAAAAGTGAAAGCGTTTTTAAATGAAGAGATTACCATGTTTATTAATGGTGAATTTGTTCCTTCCATTAGCGGAAAGACATTTGAGACATATAATCCAGCAACAGAAGATGTTCTAGCTGTCGTAAGTGAAGCACAAGATGAGGATATCGATGCAGCAGTAAAAGCAGCAAGATTAGCATTTGAATCAGGACCTTGGGCAGAAATGACTACTGCTGAAAGAGCGCATCTTATTTATAAATTAGCAGACTTAATTGAGGAACATGGAGAAGAATTAGCGCAGTTAGAAGCTTTAGATAATGGGAAACCATATCAAGTAGCACTAGATGATGATATTGCGGCGACTGTAGAAAATTATCGATATTATGCTGGATGGGCTACAAAAATTATTGGGCAAACAATTCCGATTTCGAAAGATTACTTAAATTACACACGTCATGAACCTGTTGGCGTTGTAGGGCAAATTATTCCTTGGAATTTTCCGCTCGTTATGTCTTCTTGGAAAATGGGAGCTGCACTAGCAACAGGTTGTACGATCGTATTAAAACCAGCAGAACAAACTCCTTTATCTTTATTATATACAGCGAAGCTCTTTAAAGAGGCTGGTTTTCCAAACGGTGTTGTAAACTTTGTTCCAGGGTTTGGTCCTGAAGCAGGAGCTGCAATTGTAAACCATCATGATATTGATAAGGTAGCCTTCACAGGTTCAACAGTTACAGGAAAATATATTATGCGTCAATCTGCAGAAACAATTAAACATGTAACGTTAGAACTGGGTGGTAAATCACCAAATATCATTTTAGAAGACGCTGATTTAGAAGAAGCGATTAACGGTGCATTCCAAGGTATTATGTATAATCACGGTCAAAATTGTAGTGCTGGATCTCGCGTGTTCGTTCACCGAAAACATTACGAAACAGTCGTAAATGAACTCGTGAAAATGGCGAATAACGTGAAACTTGGAGCAGGTATGGAGAAGGACACGGAAATGGGTCCACTCGTATCTAAAAAGCAACAAGAGCGTGTGCTACATTACATTGAACAAGGAAAAGCTGAAGGCGCTACTGTTGCTGCTGGTGGTGAACGTGCATTTGAAAAAGGTTATTTTGTACAGCCAACAGTATTCACAGATGTTACGGACGATATGACGATAGTTAAGGAAGAAATCTTCGGTCCTGTTGTCGTTGTACTTCCATTTGATTCGACGGAAGAAGTAATTGAAAGAGCAAATCGTTCGTCATATGGACTTGCAGCGGGCGTATGGACACAAAATATTAAAACAGGACATCAAGTTGCCAATAAGTTAAAGGCAGGAACAGTATGGATTAATGATTATAACTTAGAAAATGCAGCGGCACCATTTGGTGGGTTTAAACAATCTGGTATCGGCCGTGAGTTAGGTTCATATGCGCTTGATAATTACACAGAAGTGAAAAGTGTTTGGGTAAATATAAAGTAATAGAGAGATGAAATAATGAGATAGACGGACAACTGGAAGTTTTAATAATAGTTGTCCGTTTTCTTATATATAAAATAGTTTTCTAAAGAATGATAAGGGGGATTTGGATGGAGCAATTAGTAGAGTGGTTAGTAGGACAAGTGTGGAGTATAGGGTTAGTTGTTTTCGCATTAGGGGCAGGTGTGTATTTTACAATTGCAACTCGTTTTCTACAAATTCGTTATTTTAAAGAGATGATTAAACTATTATTTGAAGGGAAGAGTTCGGAGACAGGAATTTCATCCTTTCAAGCATTTTGTTTAGCTTTATCAGGTAGGGTTGGAATAGGTAATATTGCTGGGGTCGCGACAGCTATCGCTTTTGGCGGACCTGGAGCTGTATTTTGGATGTGGGTAATGGCACTTTTGGGAGCGGCGAGTGCATTTGTTGAATCAACATTATCTCAAGTATATAAAAGTAAAGTCGGAAATGAATACCGTGGTGGCACACCATATTTCATTGAAAAAGGTCTGAAAATGAAATGGTTTGCAATCATTGTAGCGGTCGTTGTAACACTTTCATATGGTGTTTTACTACCAGGTATTCAATCTAGTAGTATCGCAGTTGGATTTGAAAACTCTAATGGGATTAGCAAATATATTACTGGTATATTGTTAGTCGTATTATTAGCAGCGATCATTTTTGGCGGCGTAAAGAGAATTGCTGGCGTTTCACAAATGCTTGTTCCATTTATGGCGATTGGTTATGTAATTGTTACATGTATCGTATTAATTGCGAATGTAACGGAAATTCCAAGTATGTTTGCTTTAATTTTCTCTAGTGCTTTTGGTGTAAATGAAATGTTTGGTGGAATCGTCGGTGCAGCAATCGCATGGGGCGTAAAGCGGGCTGTATTTTCAAATGTTGCTGGTGTTGGAGAAGCAACGTATAGCTCCGCTGCTGCTGAAGTATCTCACCCAGCAAAACAAGGGTTAGTTCAAGCGTTTTCCGTTTATATCGATACAATTGTTGTTTGTACAGCGACAGCTCTTATGATATTAATAACAGGTATGTATAATGTTATACCTGAAGGGAAAAGCGCTATTGTAAAGAACATAGGGAATGTTGATGCTGGTCCAATCTATACACAACAAGCAGTTGAAACTGTTATGACAGGATTTGGACCAATATTTATTTCCATTGCTATCTTCTTCTTCGCATTTACAACGTTACTCGCTTACTATTATATCGCTGAAACAACACTTACTTATTTAGACCGTGAGCTTAAACATAGTTGGTTAAAACCAGTTTTGAAAATTGGATTTTTAATTATGGTTTACATCGGTAGTGTAGAATCAGCATCGCTTTTATGGAATCTTGGAGATTTAGGAATCGGTAGTATGGCATGGTTAAACTTAATCGCGATTCTACTATTAAGTAAAATCGCATTAAAAGTGTTAAAAGATTATGAAACGCAGAAAAAAGAAGGGAAAGATCCCGTGTTTGATCCTAAAAATGTGGGAATTGAAGGTTTAACATTTTGGGAAGAAAGAAGTAAAGAAGTTGCAAGAAAAAACTCTAAAGAACAAGCGGTAGTGGATGATAGTCTGAAATTGTAGTTTTAATAAACTGAATATTCATTCTATTTCACAAGGTATATTGCCTTCTTTTCATCACATACTACAGTACGTACAGATAATTTGAATGGAGGTAATAATAAAATGGAACACGAACAACATCATAGTTCAGTAAATGACGTTCTACATCATTATAAAGAAGGAATCGGTAGTTTTACAAATCAAATTCCTGAAATTGCGGAAACATATAATGCATTCACGCAAGCTTGTTTTCAAGAGGGCACTTTAACAAAAAGGGAAAAACAACTTATCGCATTAGGAATTAGTTTAGCAACGCAAGATGAATATTGTACCATTTATCATACAAAAGGTTGTCTGGATCAAGGGTGTTCAGATAAAGAGATTCTGGAAGCGTGTGGTGTATCAGCAGCATTTGCTGGTGGAGCTGCAATGAGTCAAGCGGTAACTTTAGTGCAGGAGTGTTTAACAGAACTGAAAAATCAAAAGCATTGAATAAAAAAACGTTTTAAACTTTATGTTTAAAACGTTTTTTTATGTGAAATTAAATTTTTATTCACTTTAATATTCTATATCTTCATAAATCGAATTCTCTACATCAGGAAGAACTGTGTATATGCTTTTACCGATTAAAGCTTCTAATTCTTTCTTAATTGCATAAAACCCTTTCCAATGTAAGGATGTATGAGACGTTGTACCATGACGTAAACCAACGGAAATCAATCTTCTTTCCAGCGTAGTAAAACCATCCGCGTCAGCAAGAGCATCACAAATAGTAATTACCTTATTGTATAAATCGTAGTTACAATGTTCATTCAATATTTCAACTAACTTGATTCTCATATGGTCAGGAACGAGACTCCACTCTGCTGCGATATCTATATGCTCATTTTTGCATGGGAATGAGTGTGTAACACAAATAACAGCGTTTCCTGTATACCCTAAATCATTCATATGCATATAACCATCATAGGAATGAATGACCGATTTGGTAAAACCTTTGTATCTTCCGATATCATGCAAAAGGGCAGCATTATATGCTATATCAGCATCTAGGTTATATCCTTTTTTAATAAGTTCTAAAATTATGTTTTCAGTTGCCTGAGCAACATTTATTGAATGTTCAAACCAAGGACCGGGGTTTTGTTCATATGCCCATTCGAGTAATTCTTTTGCATATGTTCTATTTAATATATATTTCATATCGCTATCCTTTCCCTCAAAAATCATGTCTTAAAGAATTTCATCTCAGTATATCATTATTCCTTCTTTAAAACTTGGTACAATAAAACAAAAGGGGGATTAATAATGCCAAATTTAGTAATTGAAGAGATTAAGCAAATAAAAGATGAGGTGGAAGAGCTTTCTAAACTTTTGAAAACGGTTGTAGATGATGGGGCGTCAATTGGTTTCTTACCTCCACTTGAACAAAAAGAATCAACAAAATATTGGCAAACTGTTTTAGCGCCAGAAGTGATCTTATATGTCGCTAAGATAAACAATCAATTGGCAGGGAGTATTCAATTACATTTAGTTACAAAACCTAATGGAACTCATAGAGCCGAGATTTGTAAGTTAATGACTCACCCGAGCTTTAGACGTAATGGCATAGGGCGTTTACTTATGCAAAAAGCAGAGGAGCGAGCAAAGCAAGAAAATAGGTCTCTTTTAGTACTGGATACGAGAGAAGGAGACTCTTCCAACAGATTGTATAAATCATTAGACTATCAAGAAGTTGGAAAAATACCAGAGTACGCAATATCTTCAAACGGTAGTTTAGATGCCACAGTTATTTATTATAAATTTTTATAAATGATGATTACAATGCTATCATGCTTAAAATAATAAAGTTCGATTTTTAACACCGTCTATATTTCTCTAGCGGTGTTATTTGAATTTATTTAATGTGCTAATTGAATTTGAGAAAGTTTTTAGAGGGTTCTTTTAGTAATGTTCCTCGACTTATAATGGATGTAGAGAAGATGACTAGGCAACTATAGTTATTTTCGCTTTATTATGGGAAAGGGGATGACAAGATGAAAATGAAAGGTTTACAGAAGGTGAAGAAAGTTATATTAAGTGGTGGGATATTACTTACAGGATTGTTAACTTTCGGCTTTTCAGAAAAAGCTTCCGCTCATGGATACGTAGAATCACCAGCGAGCCGTTCTTATTTATGTAAGCAAGGGGTAAATGTAAATTGTGGTCCGATTCAATATGAGCCGCAAAGTGTAGAAGGAATAGGTGGATTCCCACAATTAGGACCTTCTGATGGACAAATTGCAGGAGCTGGCCATTTCCCTGCTTTAGATGTCCAGACTGTAGATAGGTGGAAGAAAGTTACGTTAAACGGTGGAACAAATACATTCAAGTGGAAACTAACCGCTCCTCATAGTACGAAAGAATGGAAATACTATATTACAAAGAAGGATTGGAATCCAAATATGCCTTTAACAAGGTCTAGTTTAGATTTAGTGCCATTTTATGTGAAAAATGATGGAGGAGCTAGACCTGGAAATTCAGTAACACATGAAGCAAATGTACCAACTGACAGAAATGGGTATCACCTTATTTTAGCTGTGTGGGAGATTGCAGATACTGGGAATGCATTTTATCAAGTTATAGATGTTAACCTTGTAAATAACGGTTTGGCATCGGATTTCGCGTTAAATCATGTAGTTCAAGCACCTAGCTTATTTAAATAAAATATACATTTTGATCATCTAATTCATTTTAGATGATCTTTTTTTACGAAAAACAATGAAAAATATAGAAGAAAGTGCAATTATTTATAAAAAAATCGGCTTTAAATATTGTCATATTTGCTTCTTTAAGATATCCTTTTCATGAAGAGGTGGAAAACATGGAAAAAGTACTAGTTTTCGGGCATAAAAACCCAGATACAGATGCAATTTGTTCTGCAATTGCTTATGCAGAATTGAAAAAAGAATTAGGAATGAATGCTGAGCCTGTACGTTTAGGCGAAATCAGCGGTGAAACTCAATTTGCGTTAGACTATTTTAAAGTAGAAGGACCGCGTTTTGTTGAGACAGTTGCAAGCGAAGTGGACAACGTTATTTTAGTTGATCATAACGAACGTCAACAAAGTGCTAACGATATCGAATCTGTTCGTGTGTTAGAAGTTATTGACCATCACCGTATTGCTAACTTTGAAACAAGCGATCCTATTTACTACCGTTGTGAGCCAGTTGGTTGTACAGCTACAATCTTAAACAAAATGTACAAAGAAAACGGCGTTACAATTCGTAAAGAAGTTGCAGGTTTAATGTTATCTGCAATCATTTCAGATTCTTTACTATTCAAATCTCCAACTTGCACAGAGCAAGACGTAGCAGCAGCTCGTGAATTAGCGGAAATCGCTGGTGTAGATGCTGATAGCTACGGCTTAGAAATGTTAAAAGCTGGTGCTGACTTAAGTGGAAAAACAATGGAGCAATTAATCTCTCTTGACGCTAAAGAATTCCAAATGGGTAATGCGAAAGTTGAAATCGCACAAGTAAACGCTGTTGATACAAACGACGTTCTTGTACACCAAGCGGAACTTGAAAAAGTTATCTCTGCAGTAGTAGATGAAAAAGGTCTAGACCTATTCTTATTCGTTGTAACTGATATCTTAACTAACGATTCTGTCGGTCTTGCGATTGGTAAAGCAGCAAACGTTGTTGAGAAAGCATACAACGTATCTCTAGAAAACAACACTGCTACATTAAAAGGTGTTGTATCTCGTAAAAAACAAATCGTACCAGTATTAACAGAAGCATTCCAAGCTTAATATTATTGAGTATGATTTAACAAAAAGACAAGTAGTCAGATTGGCTACTTGTCTTTTTCTTTCTCTAAAAAACAGAAAATTAGAATTTTAAAAGGAGAGTTGTGTATGTTTAATGATTTGGAGAGTAAATTACAGTCACTTTTAGAGCGAAATATTACTTCTGTTTTAGAATTAGAAAATTGGCTTTTCGAAGAATTGCGTGTAAACGCTGAAATAGAAGAGAAGATAACAAGTAGTTTAATCGCCACGTATAGAGATACAGATAACAGAAATATGCGTGATTTACATATGTATAATCAAAATACAATTCAACCACTTTTAAAAAGATACAATGCAAAGTTTGACCAAAAATTTATAGAGTGTCCGTTTTCTGACTTATTAGACGAGCGAAAATATGGATTTATAAAAAAAGCAAGATTAGTAAAGAGTAAAATGTTTAATGAAAAAAACATTTTACTTTCTATTAAAGAGCAAGAGTGCATTACGAAGTATAGAGAAATAATGTCTAACGTAACAATTAATTGGGAAGGCGAGCAAAAGACGTATGCACACGTTAAAGCAAAGCTAGATAACCCAAATAGAGCTATTCGCGAAAAAGCTTGGTACGCTTTATGTGAAGCAAGGAGTGTAGTGAAACCAGAAGTGGATCGTATTATGAATGAACTTATACAATTGCGGAATGAGATAGCTTTAAATGCAGGGTTTAATAATTATAGTGAATATGCTTTTAAACAAAAAAACAGAGATTACAGTATTGATGATTGCTATAAGCTCCATGAATCTATAGAAAAGTATGTTGTACCAATTTGGAAACAGTTGGGAAGTATTTCTAAAAAGAATCTCGGTGTAAAAACGTATCGTCCTTGGGATCTTTCTCCATGTAATTTACCAAAAGTCCCATTCCAAAATGTGATTGATTTATTAAATGGTGTGGAAGAAATATTTCGAAAGACAGATTTATATTTTTATGAGAAATTTATTCATATAAGGAAAGCTGGATGCATTGACGTAGAAGAACGTGAAAATAAAGCACCAGGAGCTATTTGTTTTACCTTGCCTCATAGTAAAGAGATTTTTGTGTATTCCAATTTTAGTCCTTCATTTTATGCAATTAATGCACTTATACATGAAGTGGGGCATGCATTTCATTTTTATAAACAATTTAAAAACGATAGTAGTATGCAGGAAAGATATCTGCGCGAAGAGGTGGCTGAACTTTATTCCCTCAGTCTTGAGTTATTAGTAATGGATAAGCTGAATGTTTTTTATAAGCAAGAGGATGAATATAAAGAAGTGCAACGCGTACAAATATATCGTGCTTTGTCTTTATTAATGTCGTCAATTGCAGGAGATGTATTCCAGCACTGGATCTATGCGAATCTAAACCATACACCAGAAGAACGTGATAAGAAATACGCCGAACTATGCAAAAGATATCAAT
The DNA here is from genome assembly GCF_018332475.1 of Bacillus sanguinis. Classification (GTDB taxonomy): domain Bacteria; phylum Bacillota; class Bacilli; order Bacillales; family Bacillaceae_G; genus Bacillus_A; species Bacillus_A sanguinis. The sequence goes on from NZ_BOQB01000083.1 coordinate 9,262, forward strand.
ATTCAACAGTCGACATTGCAAGATTAGAGGATGAAATCGGTGCAAGTTGGATAGAGTCATTTCACTATGTTCAGTTTCCTTTTTACAAAATTGAATATGCAATTGCACAAATAGGAGCAATGCAATTGTTTCAAATTTACTGGGAAGACCCAGAAAAAGCGATTGCTTTCTTTAAAGAAGGTGCGAGTGCAGATTGGAATTTATCTATACAAGAAATATATGAAAAAACAGGTGTCACGTTTGATTTTTCGGAAGAAAGGATAGAAAGTACTGCAAGTGTTATTTTGGATTTGATCAATGAATTAAAATAAGGATAGCAAATGCTATCCTTATAACTGTTTGTTCGTAGATTTTTTCTTGTTTATATAAAATGTAATAATAACTGTAATGAGAAAAATTGGTATAGCATAAGCTTGCCCAACAAACAATTTCCAGCCAATATGATTATAGCCTTGGGATGATGGAGCAATCATAGCGATTATGCAAACAATAATATAGAGTACTAGTGCAGGGAATATATTTTTCATTTGTTCACC